>JACZSY010000215.1 GCA_022573975.1 SAR324 cluster bacterium
TTTTGAGAAGCAAGACCATGTATTTTACCCGTCTCATTCTCCAAAATTGGCGAAATTTCCGTGAACTTGACGTACCTCTACGCGATCGCACTTATTTGTTGGGTCCCAACGCATCAGGAAAATCCAACCTTCTGGATGTGTTTCGTTTTTTGCGAGATATCAGCAAATTCCAAGGGGGCGGAATACAAAAGGCAATAAAGGATCGTGGTGAAATTAAAAAACTGAGATGCCTCCATGCCAGAATTCACCCCGAGGTTCGAATTGAAGTCCATATATCAGAAAAAATGGATGATCAAACCCCGGCATGGAGATACCTGCTGGAATTTAAGCCAGAAGGTGTAGGTGCGCAACGACCAAAAATCACCGCAGAAAAGATTTGGAAAGGGAATAAACTAATTATTAATAGGCCAGATTCCATGGATAAGAAGGATACATTGAAGCTCCTTCAAACCCATATGGAACAGCTTCAAGTGAACTCGGATTTTCGTGAGCTGGCCAGTTTTTTCAGCGAAACCACCTATCTCCATCTTGTTCCACAGTTAATAAAATTTAACGATCTCATCGGTGGGAGACCCTTGGAGGAAGATCCCTTCGGCCAGGGGTTTTTGGAAAGGATTGCGAAAACACCTAATAGAACACGGGAATCAAGGCTAAAAAAAATTAATGCCGCATTGGGAAAAGCAATTCCGCAATTCAAGGAATTACAATTCGAGCAGGATAGGATTTCCGGACGCCCACATTTAAAGGCATTGTATGCACATCATCGCCCCAATGCCGGTTGGCAGAGAGAGGAACAATTTTCCGATGGAACATTGCGTCTTATAGGGTTGTTTTGGTCCTTGTTAGAGGGCGATTCCTTGTTACTCTTGGAGGAACCAGAGTTATCACTGAATGATGCAATTGTGAGGGAAATCCCGGGCATCTTTGATCGTGTGCTTCGGAACAAGAAGCGCAATCGGCAGTTGATTATCAGTACTCACAGCGAAGCGCTACTAAGCAACAAAGGCATTGACGGGCGCGGAGTCCTCATTCTTGAACCAGGCTCGGATGGAACAAAAGTTCGGTCAATCGATGAAAGCGAGGCCATTGCGCTTAGGAGCGGATTCTCGGTGGCCGAAGCGGTTCTGCCTAAATCACGGCCTAATAATGTCGGCCAGTTGGGGCTTTGGTAATGGCCTGGATTGCACTGGCCACCGAAGATGAACTCAGTGAAGCGGTCGGTTACCGTTTGCTCGAAGAGACCATGGGACGGTTGGAGGTCAATATTCCCCTGCGTCAAGGCGGCTTTGGTTATCTGAAAAAAAGGATCGGTAATTTTTATCAAATGGCCCAATATCAGTCTATCCTGCTGCTTACCGACCTGGACCAAATCGGGTGCCCAAGCATATTGATTGATTCATGGATTCAAACACTTCAGATACCTGAAAATTTTTTATTCCGGGTGGCAGTTCGGGAAACAGAAGCATGGTTACTGGCGGATCATGATGGAATGTCTGTTTTTCTGGGTGCAAAAGTTGGAAGTTTTCCTGAAAATCCTGATCTGCTGACTGATCCAAAAGCGGCATTGCTGACCATGGCCAAGAAGGCCCCCCGGGAAATCCGTCATGAGATGGTGGCCCAGAAGGGAGCTATCGCGGCCCAGGGGGTTGGATATAATGCCGTCTTGAGCCAATTTATCCGTGAGAAATGGAATCCAGAACGGGCCTCGGGACGCTCCGAGAGTTTACGCCGTGCTAGAAAGCGTATTAAAGAACTGTCAGAGCGGATTTAATTTTTTCATATCATACCCCTCCCATGCCCCCCTTCCCCGAAGCGCGCTTCATCGAGACCAACGGCATCCGCATGGCGGTGTATGAGCAGGGGGAGGAGGGGGGAGGCCCGCCTGTTGTGCTCTGCCACGGGTGGCCCGAGCTGGCCTATTCCTGGCGGCGCCAGATTTCCGCGCTGGCCGGCGCGGGCTATCGCGTCATCGCGCCGGACATGCGCGGGTACGGCCGCACGGAGCGTCCCGAGGCCATCGGGGACTATGACATTCACCACCTCACCGGCGACATGGCGGGCCTGCTGGACGCGCTGGGAATCGAGCGGGCGGTGTTCTGCGGGCACGACTGGGGCGGCATCGTCACCTGGGCCATGCCTCTCTTGCAGCCGGAGCGCGTTTTGGGAGTGATCGGGGTCAACACGCCCTTCATGCCCCGGCCCCCCATCGAGCCGTTGGGCTTCATGCGCCAGGCCTTCGGCGAAGAGATGTACATGGTGGTCTTCCAGCAGCCGGGCCGGGCCGAGGCCATCCTGGAGGCCGATGTGGAAAAATCCCTGCGCTTTCTCTTCCGCAAGGTGCGCCTGCCCGCGGAGTTGCTGGACTCCACCGAGGGCCGCAAGCAGACGCTGGCCTGGATCGGCGCCCTGGCGGCGCTGGAGGGCATGCCCGAAGGCGAACTGGTGATGGACGAGGCGGCCCTGGCGGTCTATCGCGAGGCCTTCGCCGCAACCGGCTTCACCGGCGGGCTCAACTGGTACCGCAACTTCACCCGCAACTGGGAAAGCACCGAGGGCCTGGAACAACGCATCGACGCGCCCTGCCTGATGATCGCGGCGGCGGACGATTTCGTTTTGCGGCCTTCCATGACCGACGGCATGGAGCGCTACATTCCCGACCTGGAAAAACACGTCATCGAAGACTGCGGCCACTGGACCCAGATGGAGCAGCCCGAGACCCTCAACCGGCTGATGCTCGATTGGCTCGGGCGGCGGTTTGGGGGCGGGGGCTGAGTCTGTAGGGGCTGAGCCTGTGGCGGGTGAGGGCTGGGCGGCGGCGGTTGCAAAAGGCCAGCCGGGCACTCCGGCCTGGCCCCGGGTGGACAAGCGGCCCGTGGTGAAGGTAAGCAAAAGGCAGCAATCCGGCGCCGGGCATGTCCGCCAGCCATACTCACCACCCCCCACGGGAAAAAACACATGACCATCGAGGAAAAACTGTCCGAACTGGGCATCGTCTTGCCGCCATTGCCCCCGGCGGCCGGCAATTACGTGCATTGGGTGCGCACGGGCAACCTGCTCTTCCTGGCCGGCAAGGGGCCGGGGAAGGTGCAGGGCAAGGTGGGACGCGAATTCACGGTGGAGCAGGGATACGGCTTCGCCCGCGATACGGGGCTGGTGCTGATCGCCGTGATGAAGGACGCCCTGGGAGATTTGGACCAGGTGCGCCGCATCGTCAAGGTGTTGGGAATGGTCAACGCGGAGCCGGAGTTCGGGGATCAGCCCAAGGTGATCAACGGCTGTTCGGACCTGTTGGTGGAGGTGTTCGGGGAGAAGGGCCGCCACGCCCGTTCGGCGGTGGGGATGGGCTCGTTGCCTTCCGGAATCCCGGTGGAGATCGAAGCCATCGTGGAGGTGGAATGATCCCTTGCAAAAGCCTTCCGGCGGCCCGCGATCCGGGGTGCGGGCCATGACGCAGGCCATGACGCGGGAGATCGGCAGCACCGGGGTCGAGGTGTACCCCATCGGATGGGGGCCGATGCCCCTTTCCCTCGGCGGCCGTCCCAGTGAGCGCGACGCCATGGCCGTATTCCGGGCGGCGCTGGATGCCGGGGTGGATTTCTGGGACACCGCGGATTCCTACTGCATCGACGACAAGGAGCCGGGCCATGGCGAACGCCTGATCGCCACGGCCCTCAAGACCCTCGGGGTGGCGGGCAGGATTCGGGTGGCCACCAAGGGCGGCATGACGCGGCCGGGGGGTTCCTGGGTGCGCGACGGCCGGCCGGCCCACCTCAGGAAAGTCTGCGAACAGAGCCTGCGCAACCTGGGGGTGGAGCAGATTTTCCTCTATCAATTCCACTGGCCGGACCCGGCCGTGCCCTACGCGGAATCCATCGGCGCGCTGGCCGATCTGCAACGCGAGGGCAAGGTGCGCCACCTGGGCATTTCCAACGCCTCCCCCGCCCAACTCGCCGAAGCCCTGCGCATCGTGCGGGTGGAAAGCGTGCAGAACCGGTGCAGCCCCCTTGACCAGGAGGATTTTCACAACGGCCTGGTGCAACGCTGCGCCGAAGCGCGGATCGCCTATATCCCCTACAGCCCCATGGGGGGCGGCGCCGGAAAGCGTCAGATGAGCGGGAACCCGGTGCTAAAATCCCTCGCCGGGGATTATGGGGTGAGCCCCTATCGAATCGTGCTGGCCTGGCTGCTGGGCAAATCCCCCAACATCCTTCCCATTCCGGGAGCCTCCAAGGCCGCCAGTCTCACCGACAGCGCGGCGGCCGCCCGCTTGAGCCTGAAACCCGGGGACGCGGCGAAGATCGACGCTTTGGGAAGATAGGCGCGCGGAAAAGTTGCCGCATGTTGCCGGGCAGGCACACGGGTGCTGGCGGCGCTCAGGGCACGGAAGGGACCGGCGACAGCGTTTCCCGGCGGCGCAGGTAGTCCTCCACCGCCTCCTGGCCGTGCAAGTCCGCGATGACCCGGGCGGTGTTCCCTTCTTCGTTCCGCGCCCCGATCTCCGCGCCTTTTTGCAGCAACAGGCGCACCATCTCCAGATGACCGTTGGCCGCGGCCTGCATCAGGGGCGTTTCACCCGCTTTGTTGAGCGGATTCACCAGCGCCCCACTGTTCAGCAGCAGCCGGCCCGGCCCGATGCTTCCCAGCAGCGCGGCGACCGCCAACGGCGTGTCCCCGGTGGTGCTGCATGTTTCCAGGCCGGCCCCGGCGGTCAGCAGAACCTTGACGGTGCGGTGTTTGGCCCTGTCCTCCGCCAAGTGCTCCTCGTCCCCGGAACGCTCGGGCTCCGTCACGAAGCCATCCGGCAACCAGTCTGGGAGGAAATTGTTGGACATTAAATTTTTGCTCATGTCGATGGAATTGGAGATGAAGGCGTTTTCCTCCAGCAGCCCTTCGCCGCCCACCGCCAGGATGAGCGGGGTCCACCCTTTCCGTGAAAAATGGTTGACCTCGGCTCCGTGGGCCAGCAGGGTGTGCGCCATGGCCCAATCGGCATGAACGGCGGCCCAGTGCAGGGGCGAGTCTCCCCATTTGGTGATCCAGGCCGCGTTCGCCCCAGCCTCCACCAGGAGCTTGGCCGAGGTGGCATGATCGTGCCGGGTGGGCGCGTTCCCGAAAAACCCCGGAAACTCCAGGGGAGCCATACTGTTCGCCAGGGGAGACTCCCGGCACATTCCCGCGGACGCCGCGAACATCAGAGGCGAATTGCCCCGGAGGTCCACCGCGTTGGAATCCGCTCCGCGCTCCAGCAACAGCCGCACCGAGGGAATGCTGCCCGCCCCGGCGGCCACCATCAATGGCGTTTCCCCCTGGCGGTCCGGGGCATCCGGCTGGGCGCCGGCGGCCAGCAGGCGGCGCAACCCCGTGATGGCCGCGGGTTTGGCGGTCAGCAGGTGATGCAGCGCCGTTTTGCCCTCCATGTCCCGATCGTTCACCCCGGCGCCCCGTTTGATCAGCCAGGCCAGCAGGTGGTGGTTGAAATGGCCGGCGGCGGCCATCAACGGGGTCTGGTCATTGGCCGGAGAGCGAAAATCCGCCTTCAGCCCCTTGCGCACCAGGAATTTCGACACCCGCAATTCCCCATTGCGGGCGGCCAGGATCAACGCGTTGTCGCCGTAGGCATCCACGGCCGTCAGGCCGGCGCCCCGATCCAGCAAAATCTGCAACACCGTGTTCGCCCCCGCGCGGGCCGCATACAGAAAAGGCGTGCCGCCGCTGCCATCCCTCGGGTCGATCGACACCCCCTGCTCCAGCAGCGCCACGACGGCTTCCAACGATCCGCTTTCGGCGGCCAGGTGAAGCGCGGTGAGGCCTCCCCGATCGCGCGCATGGGGATCGGCGCCATGCTCCAGCAGGATCGTCATCGCCTCGATCGATCCCGACCGGCAAGCGTCCAGGAAGGGGGTGGAAAGAAAAGAGGAAAGGGCGTTCACCTCGGCCCCCGCCTGCAAAAGGATTTTCAGGCAGGCGATTTCAAAGGCCTGGATCGCTCCATGAACCGGGTAATCTCCCCGGAAATCGGGAAGGTTGACGTCCGCCCCGGCCTGGATCATTTGCCGGAGCTTTTTCACGTCGCCCTGATATGCCGCGTCCACCAGGGCGTCGGAGACGTGGTCGAAGGAAGAATCGTTTTCCATGGGCAAAACCCAAAAGCCGGCGCCACGGCAATGAAATTCGGCGATGAAACACGGCAATGAAACACGGTGCCGGCCCAGGCGTCGGATCACGGCGCGCGCGGCCAACAAGTGGAAAACCAGTGCCGTCATCATGCCATCATTGACCACAAATTCAATCCCGCATGGGGAGACCGCCGGGCCGCCCAACAATCCACCTATCAAATGCGTGCCCGGATGCGCTATGAAACCAAGGACACCCATCACCACACCCGGCACCCCACAAGGCGAGACCATGACACATTCCAACCTCCGCTTCGGCATTTTCCTGGCCCCCTTCCACCCGGTTGACGAAAATCCGCTGCAAGCCATGGAGCGGGACTTTCAACTGGTGGAAACCCTGGACCGCCTTGGCTACGACGAGGCCTGGATCGGCGAGCACCATTCTGCGGGGTATGAGACCATCGCCTCTCCGGAAATATTTATCGCCGCGGCGGCGGAACGCACCCGGCACATCCGGCTGGGCACCGGGGTGGTCTCCCTGCCCTATCACCACCCGTTGATGGTGGCCGGCCGGGCCACCCAACTGGACTGGCAGACCCGGGGACGGTTCATGCTGGGCGTCGGGCCGGGCGCGCTGCCCACCGACGCCTTCATGATGGGCATCGACACCCTCCGCCAGCGGGAAATGATGGAGGAGTCGCTGGCGGCCATCGTGCCCCTGTTGAGCGGCGAGTCCGTGACCAGGAAAACCGGCTGGTTCACCCTCTCGAAAGCCAGGGTGCAATTCCCCCCCTACACCCGCCCCCATCTGGAAATGGCGGTGGCGGCCATGATCTCCCCCGCCGGCCCCCGCATGGCGGGTCAACACGGCCTGGGGATGCTCTCCCTGGGGGCCACCACCGGCGCCGGGTACATGGCCCTGGCCCAGGCCTGGGAGATTTGCGAGGAGGAGGCCGCCCGCCACGGCAAAACCGTCGCCCGTGAAAACTGGCGGCTGGTGGCGCCCATGCACATCGCCGAAACCCGGGCCCAGGCCATCGAGAACGTGCGCTTCGGCCTGGAAAAATGGGTGCATTACTACACCAAGGTGATCGCGCTGCCCTTCGAGGTGAAAGGGGGATTCGACGAGCAGGTGGCGACCCTCATCGAGAAGGGCTTCGCCGTGATCGGCGATCCGGACGACGCCGTGGCCCGCATCGAGGAACTGCTGCAACAATCCGGCGGGGCGGGGTGCTTGCTGCAATTGGCCCACAACTGGGCCGACTTCCCCCAAACCCTGCGCAGCTACGAGTTGATCTCGCGCTACGTGATGCCCCGCTTCCAGGGGCTCAACCGGGGACGCGAGGCCTCCATGGCCTGGGCAACGGACAACCGGGACGAATTCATGAGCGCCGGACGCGAAGCCAAGGCCAAGGCCGCCCGCGACTACGAAGCCGAAAAGGCCGCCCGCGGCGAGGCTGAAGGGGCCGCCAGCGGCGGGACCAATGAGGCCGCCAGCGGCGGGACCAATGAGGCCGCCAGCGGCGGGACCAATGAGGCCGCCAGCGGCGGGACCAATGAGGCCGCCAGCGGCCA
>JACZSY010000216.1 GCA_022573975.1 SAR324 cluster bacterium
AGTGGGGGTTGCCAAATAAATTCTGCCGGCTTGACTTTTAAAGGAAATTTTGAAATTTTAAAAGGGTGTTAATCCCCGTAGTAATCCCCCCTGCTCAAGGAACACCATGACAACCAACCCGTTGGATTTGACCGATGAGGAGATTGATCGACAGGTTGAAGAGGCAATGCGGAACCCTGCCGTTATGGAGGTTTCTACCTGGATCGAGCCAAACCAGGACAATCCCACGGATGAGGACGCATACCGGAAGCGCCTGGAGAAAAATGGACCTGGAATTATTGATCAATTAATCGATGGTTTAAAAATCGGCTAGGCTTTGTGCTCACCCCTGCTGAAATTCTAAAAGATATTGGCCAGGATCGGATCAAGGCGCGGGTAGGGTCTTTGATGCGCCTGTACAGAAGAGTTCGGGCGCGTTTTCCCGAAACTTACATCAACGCGACGTTGCTTTTTCACGCCGTAGCCAGCTATTACGCTGATTTACATCGCTTAAAGGTTTTCCATGACACAATTCTTGCAAATGAATATCGCAAGGCTGCGTTTATAATGAAGTGGATTACCAAGATTCGCCCGATTCAGTTAGAACGCGATGGCGTGGTAACCAAGGCGCATCTCCTGGCAAATGAATTCTTCGCGATTGCCGCGGGTCTGGAATTACTTGGCGATATAAAACCGGGTGATATTTCCAATGATTTGTTAAATCGGTTTGCCTATAATCTTCACTACCGGCCTATAAATGCCGAAACGCTCACGGATACTATGATGCTCCTGGACAAGGCGCTCAAAAAAGAACAGCCCTGAGCCACCTCATGCTCAAGAAGCAACTCCAATGTTTCCTGTTTCTCAGGGAACTCCCGCTGAAGCATTCGATAGAACCGGTCCCACGTCCTTCACTTCACGAGGCCGCAAAAGCCGAAATTCCTTACGCCGTAGTGTAGGGGGATGGTTGGTAATGGTTGCCTTGGTCACTCCCCAGGCAAGTTGAAGCCATAAAGCCCGGCGGCGTTTTCGCCCAGCACCATGCGCCGTTCTTTTTCGTCCAGGGCGCTCATGGTGCGTTGCAATACTTCCTCGCTGTTGGGCCAGGAGCCTTCCAGGTGGGGATAATCGTTGCCGAAGAGCAGGCGGTCGCTGCCGATCCACCCGCGGGACTCCAGCCCTACCGGGTCGTCGCAGAAGGTGCACCAGCCCTGGCGCTTGAAATAGTCCGAGGGCGGCATGGGCAGCTTCGGGTGGACCCAATACTCATGCTTGCGGAAGCTCTCGTCCATGGCCCACAAGGCCCAGGCCAGCCACCCGATCCCGCATTCCACCAGCGCGAAGCGCAACCCCGGATGCCGCTCGCAGACGCCCGAAGCGCAGAGTTGGGCCAGCGGTTCCATGGCGCTGGCCAGCGCGTTCACGTAATTGATCACCGCGCCGCCATGCCCGCTGGCGCCGCGGGGGTCGCGGGCGGTGCCCACGTGAAAGCTGATCGGCAGGCCGGTTTCCTCCAGCACGGCCCACAGCGGGTCGTAGAGGGGCAGGTTGTAGGGTTGGCCGGCCACCTGCACCGGCATGAACACTGGCCGGAAGCCCATCTCCGCCACCCGGCGCACCTCCGCCACGGCGATTTCCACGTCTCCCGGCGCGATGGCGGCCACGGGGCGGATGCGCTCGCTGTGTCCGCCGAAGGTTTCCGCCGTCCAGTCGTTCCACACCCGGCACATGGCCGCCGACAGCCGGTGGTCCGGCGAGGTCCACATCAACAGGCCCTTGTTGGGGTAGAGCACCTCGGCGTCGATGCCGTCCAGCCGGAGGTGGGCCAGCCGCTTGGCCGGGTCCGGAGAGCCGCGCTCGGAGAAGTCCAGGTCCTTGGCTTCCACGGAAAAGGCCTGGCCCTTGGTCAGGCCCCGCGGGTCGTCCCGGATGCGCACCGGCCGCAATCCCTCGGCGACGGACCATTTGCGCCCCTCGCCGTCCACCTCCACCCGGGGCAGGCGCCGCCGGAATTCCGGCTCGATTCGCTCGGCCCACAGGTCCGCCGGCTCGTTGACGTGACAATCGGCGGACACGATGAAGTAGCGGTCCACCATTCTTTCCGAAGAAGCGGAGGATTGGGCGGGATCGGCCATGGTGGTTCCCATCGTTTTCGCAAGAATGGGTGAGGTGCGGTTCGGTGGTGTTCCGGCGCGGCGAACGGTCACCGACTATACCCGGAAATCACCGGGGAATGGAATGGGCGGGCCGCCTCATTTCTTCAGCAGCGGTTGCAGCACCTCCCACACGTTTCCGGCCACGATGCGCGCGCCCTCGGCGGTGGGATGGATGCCGTCGGGCTGGTTCAGCGCGGGGCGCATGGCCACGCCCCGGAGCAGGAAGGGAATCAGCGCGATCCGGTGTTCCTTGGCCAGTTCCTCAAAAACCTCCCGAAAGCGCCGGGTGTAGTCCTTGCCATAGTTCTCGGGCATTTGCATGCCGGCCAGCACCACCGGGATGCCGCGGGCCTTGGCTTTTTCGATGATGGCCGAGAGATTCGCCTTGATGGACGCCACGGTCTGCCCCCTCAGGCCGTCGTTGGCCCCCAGTGCGACGATCATCCAATCGATGCGCTGCCGGAAAACCCAGTCCAGCCGGGTCAGGCCCCCGGCCGTGGTGTCTCCGCTCACCCCGGCGTTCACCACCCGGTGGGGATATCCGGCCTCGCGCAGGCGGTTTTGCAGCACGGATGGAAA
The DNA here is from genome assembly GCA_022573975.1 of SAR324 cluster bacterium. GTDB lineage: Bacteria > SAR324 > SAR324 > SAR324 > JACQKK01 > JACZSY01. Next base: position 2,715 of record JACZSY010000216.1, read on the forward strand.
ACTTTCCTCCAGGGCGATTCCGGTTCCGGCGGCCAGGGAGTCCCCCAGCACCAGGATCACCGGCGCATGGCGCTTCGCTGGGTCCACCCGTGGTGCGCGGCCGAACGCATCGGGGGTGGGTGGGGTACCTTCCCTGGAGATTTTGCCGGGGGCTTCGGCGGCTGGAGCGCGGGCGCCGCTCTCATCGGTTGGCGCTTTGCGCTCGCAGGCCTGCAGCCCCGGCAGAAGCCAGAGGCACGCCAGCAGCAATGCCCCGCGGCACAGCCTCCGGCGGCGGGCATGGTTTTTCATCGGGCATGGTTTTTCAACAGGCATGGTTTTTCAACAGGCATGGTTTTTCATCGGACACGGCGCTTGACGATCACCCGTGGCGGCGGACGAAGGTTTCGGAGAAATCGATCAGGGCCCGCACGCCTTCCAGGGGCATGGCGTTGTAGATGGAGGCGCGGATGCCCCCGAATTCATGATGGCCCTTGAGGGCATAGAGTCCTTCGGCCCTGGCTTCAGCGATGAAAGCGGCTTCCAGTTCGGGGGTGTTCAGCCGGAAGGTGACGTTCATCGCCGAGCGGTGTCCGGGTTGGGCATGGAGGTGGTAAAAACCCTCATGGCGGCCCAGCAGTTCATAAAGCAGGCGCGCTTTTTCCTGGTTGTTGGCCTCCATGGCCCGCACGCCGCCGCTGGCCTTGACCCATTTCAGCATCAGGTTGGCCACGTAGATGGCGAAGGTGTTGACCGTGTTGCTCAGCGAGCGGTCCCGCACCAGCTGGGTGTAATTGAGCATCTTGGGCAGCATGGGAGACCCATGGGCCAGCAGGTCCTCCCGCACGACGATCACCGCGATGCCCGAGACGCCCAGGTTCTTCTGCGCCCCGGCATACAGCAGGCCGAAGCGGGACACGTCGATGGGGCGCGAAAGCAACTCCGAGGTGAGATCGCCCACCAGGGGCAGGCCGCCGGTCCGTGGGAAATCCCGCCACTGGGTGCCCACCACGGTGTTGTTGGTGGTGATGTGCAGGTAGGACGCCGCCGGATCCAGGGCCGCCGGGTCGATGGCCGGGATACGGTCGAAGTTGGTGTCCTGGCTGGAGGCGATCACCTCGACGGTGGCATGTTTGCCGCCCTCGGCGATGGCCCGGGTGGCGAACAGGCCCGTTTCCACATAGAGCGCCTTGCGGGCGGGCTTGAGCGCGATCAGGTTGAGCGGCACCAGCGCGAACTGCATCTGCCCGCCGCCGTGGATGAAGGCGATCTTGTAATTGGCGGGCGCCTCCAGCAGTTCCCGCAGCAAATCCTCGGTCTCGAACAACAACGCCTTGAATTCGGGAATCAGGTGGCTGATTTCGATCACCGAGGCGCCCATCCCGTTGTAGTCAAGCCATTCCTCCTGGATTCTGCGCAACACGGGCAGGGGCAGCATGGAGGGGCCAGGCGTGAAGTTGTAAGCGCGTTGGGTCATCTTGCCGGTGGGAAAATTATCGTCGTTGAAAATTCACGGGGTTTGGGAAAGTTCCGCGGTGGAAAATCCAGCCTGTGGAACATCACCGCCGCCGGGCCGTGTGAAAAGCGGTTCGGCGAGGCCGTGCGGGATTCATCCGTTGGCGCGCTCGAAAGCGGTCATGAACTCCGCCAGCAAGGCCGGCCCCCCCATGGGCATGGCGTTGTAGATGGAGGCCCGGACGCCGCCCCTTGCGCGGTGCCCGGCAAGGCCATACAACCCGGCTTCCAGCGCCTCGGCCACGAAACGAGCGCACAGCGCGGCGTCCGGCAGGTCGAAGGTGACGTTCATGGGCGAGCGATGCCCGGGCAGGGCGAAGCCCCGGTAAAATCCACTCCCATCGATCACCCGATAGAGCAGGGCGGCTTTTTCCGCGTTGGTTTTTTCCATCGCGGAGACCCCGCCCTTTTCCTTCACCCAGCGCAGAATCAGCAGCATCATGTAGATGGACAGGGTGGAGGGGGTGTTGCCCATGGAATGTCTGTCTGAGGCCAGGCTGGTGTAATCGAGCAATTGCGGCGTGCCTGGCAGGGAATGCCCCAGCAGTTCCTTGCGCAGGATCACCATGGCCAGCCCCGAGGGCCCCAGGTTCTTCTGCGCCCCGGCGTAGATCAGGCCGAAGCGCCGCACGTCCACCACGCGCGAGAGAATCTCCGAGGTCATGTCCGCCACCAGGGGCAGCGGACCCGTATGGGGAATATCCCGCCAGCAGGTGCCCATGGCCGTGTTGTTGGAGGTGATGTGGAGATAAGAGGCATCCTGGTGCAATATTTCCGCGTCAAGCTTTGGCACCCGGTCGTAATCGGTCTCCCGGCTGTGCGCCGGGACGTGCACGTACCCATAACGGGTGGCGATGTCGGCCGCGCGGGAGGCGAAGGAGCCGGAGTCCACGTACAAGGCCTTGCGGGCGGGCTTGAGCCCGATCAGGTTGAGCGGCACCATGGAAAACTGCAACTGACCCCCGCCATGGCAGAACAGCACCCGGTAGTCGTCCGGAATGTCCATCAACTCGTGAAGCAGCGCCTCGCCCTCTTCGATGATGTCCTTGAACTCCTGCGAGCGATGGCTGATTTCCGCGATGCCCGCGCCGAGGCCGCCGTAGTCATGGAGGTCTTCGCGAACCTGCTCCATCACCTCCAGGGGAAAGGTGGCGGGCCCGGCGGTGAAATTGTAGACGCGGTTCCCCGGAGCCGGCCTGGCCGGGGCCTTGGGAGTGGGCGAGGGGGTCTGTGTGGCGGGGTGCGGGGATTCCAGGGTCATCGGGGGGGCTGTGTAAAATATGCCGTGGAGGGGTTCGGTGGTTCCCGGATCGGTGATTGTTTCCTTGACCCAACATCCTATTGCGAGGGAGCTGGCTTGGCAAGAATGTTTGAAAAGACGGCCCTCCGAGCCGATTTCCGCGGCGCCCGCTCACTTGGCGGGGGCGCGCGCTCAGGGGATATCGAACCGCTTGTAGAGCCAGCCGGCGATGAATCCCGCCAGGATGGGCACCAGTCCGATCGTGATGACCCGCACCAGCACGAAGCGGGGGCCCAGGATCGGAAGCTCGTAGATCAATATGCGATGCAGCCCCAGCAGGGACCAGGCGGAAAGATAGGCGATCAAAGGCCCCACGCCGGTGCCGGCCTTCCACAGGGAAGCCACCAGGGGGAAGGCCACGAATGGGCCGCCGGGAGTGACGGCGCCGGCCAGGGTGGCGATGATCAGCCCGGTCAGCCCCGAATCCTCGCCGGCGTAGGCGGCCAGCAGCTCCCGCGGCAGCAGCACCTGCACCATCCCCCCCAGCACCATGCCGATGGCCAGCGCGGGCAGAATGGCCAGCGACATCCGCCATGCGAAACGAAAACCTTCCCCGGCCAGGGACGGGCTTTTGTAATAGGCCGCCACGGTGGCCAACAAAGCCAGGGCGCCCATGAAAATCAGGGTTTTGGTCATGCCGAACTGGGGTGCGGGTGGATGGAAAAGCCTGCCTGGAACCCAACAGTTGTAATTGAACCGCAGATTAACGCAGATGGACGCGGATGGGAACGCGGAGGGATCGCAACTTGAACATCGCCCCCCATTCCCCTTAATTTAGACCACTGGAATTTTTCCGGGGGTTTTCAAAGCCATCGAGAGACAACACTGGAGGGAATCATGTGCTGGATTCGGTTTCCAATGGCCGTTGGAATGACGTTATTTCTTTCCGTGGCCCTGCTGCTGGCGGTGTTTTTCGCGGCGGCCGGGGAGGGGTTGGCCCAGCGGGGCGAACAAGCAAAAAACAGGGGCATTCGCGTGGTAGGGGTGACCACGCGCCAGGGCAAGCGGGTGGAATTATACCAGGGCAGCCATGCCCTGTTGGTGGGGGTGAGCAAATACACCGCTGGATGGCCCAGCCTGGAAAGCATTCCCGGCGAAATGGATCGCCTGGAAGCTGCCTTGAAACGCCAGGGGTTTTCCGTGACACGGGTGGACGATCCCAATTCCAGCCAGATGGAGGCCGCCTTCAAGGACTTCATCAACCAATATGGTTACGACCTGGACAACCGGCTGCTGTTCTTTTATTCCGGGCATGGCTTCACCCGCACCACGCGGGGCCGCCGCAAGGGCTATCTGGTGCCCGCCGACGCGCCCAACCCGCACCAGGACCTGCGGGGCTTCAACCGCAAGGCCCTCACCATGAGCCAGGTGCAGACCTGGGCGCGGGAGATTGAAGCCAAACACGCCCTGTTCCTGTTCGATAGCTGCTTTTCGGGCACCATTTTCAAAAGCCGCGCCCTGCCGGCGCCACGGCACATCACCGACAAGACCGCCAAGCCGGTGCGCCAGTTCATCACCGCCGGCAGCGCGGGGGAGGAAGTGCCCGCCAAATCGGTGTTCCTGCCAACCTTCATCCGCGCCATCGAAGGGGAAGGCGACATCAATGGAGACGGGTATGTCACCGGCACGGAATTGGGTCAGTACCTGCACCAAAAGGTGATGAGTTACAACACCGGGCAGACCCCGCAATATGGCAAAATCCGCGACCCCGATCTGGACGAAGGGGATTTTGTTTTTCCGCTCAAGGCCTCAATCTCCGCCCCCGTCGCCAGGACACAGCCACGACCTGCTGCCCTGCCACGTCAATCCATCAATGCGGAAGAGGAATCCTGGACAGATGTTAAACTGGGCAACACCATTGAGGATTACCAAGACTATTTGTCGGAGTATCCCCAAGGGCGTTTTGCTTCAATCGCCAAGCGAAGAATCCGCCGCCTCAACCGTGCTGAATCTGGCCGCAAAACCCGGTTGGAGGAAGACCGCCAACGCCGGGAAGCCGAAGCCCGCCGACAGGCCGAAGTACGGCGAAGAAACAGGGAGGCGGAGGAAAGACGGCTGGCCGATGAACGCAGGAGAAGGGAAGCAGACCGGAGACGACAGGCCGCCATCCGTCGGGACAG
>JACZSY010000217.1 GCA_022573975.1 SAR324 cluster bacterium
CGCCGGGCCGCAGGCCGGAAGGGTGAGGCTCCAATCGCCGGGCCGCAGGCCGGAAGGGTGAGGCTCCAATCGCCGGGCCGCAGGCCGGAAGGGGTGAGGCTTCGCCTTGTTTCATCGGCCGGCCTTGCGATTGCCCTGGGGGGTGAATAGGCCGGATAAACCCCTTGCGGAAATCTTGCTCTTGGGGAAAGGGACCATTACACTTGGGACAGGAAAAGGAATTCACCAATGTCCCTCATGCTCGGGAACTTCCCTCCTCTCGAATCCGTTTAATTCTCCATGGCTTCCTCCCTCGCCAAGTCCGGGCTTTCGGCCACGCCGCCTGCCTTTGCCGTCAAGGGCGCGCACAACTCCCTGCTGCTGGAAATGCCGGGGTTGGGCCGGAACCCCCCATCGGGAAGGCTGTTGCGAGGCCTGACCCCCTACCTCGATGAACAAGGCGCCGATCACGTCTTTTTGTTGACCGAACGGCGGCGGCGGGAGGAATGGAACGACGGCGATCGGGTGGTCTCTTACCAGGAACTGGTGCATTGGGAGCGGGGCGCCGATGGCGGGGTGTACCGGGGGGTGTGCACCAAGAACGAGTTGCTCAAGCGCGAGGAAATCGTCCAGGCTTTCGAATATGAACCCCTTTCCCTGATCGACTGGGCCGCCCGCCGCATGGGCGCCGCCATCATTTCCAGCGATAGGCCGCTCCAACTGGAATCCTGCATCGTCCCCAAGCCCTGGGGGAGGGAAATCTGGTACACCGGGATCGAGGCCAGGGGCGTCTCCCGGGTGCGCGGGGATACCGGCGCCACCGATCTGCCCTATGCCCTCGGCATGTTTCCGGTGCCCATCGTCGGCGACCGGGAGGAAGCGCCGCTGTTGTTGAAAGTGCTGGACCCCCTCCCCGACGAGATTTACGGCGATCTCTATCTGGAGGTGCATCGCGAAAAATGGGAAACCTATGTGGTGCTTTCCGTGGACCCTTCCGCCTGGCCCGATGGCGCCGGTGTCCTGATGGCGGGGCTGCACCCGGATGCGGTGGAAAATGCGGGCCGGGAAAAAAGCGGCGGAGGAAAGAACGGCAAGGGAAAAAAACCCAAGGCCAAATCCCCCAGGGCGATTTCCGCCAAGGCCCGGCAGGCGGCGCTGGGCAAGGCGTTGAAGGAGCGGATCACCGCCTACGAGAAAGTGCGCCGTGACATCGATGGGCGACTCGATCGGATTTTGCGCGAGCGGGGCGACGACCCGGATCGGCCGGTGCCTCCCGAACTGCACCGTGAACTGGTGCGCTCCCTGCCAAAATCCTTGCGCGCCAGGGAACAAAAACTGCGCGGCGCCGTGGAGGAAATGCTGGGCCGGATTCCCTTGCGGCCCGGGGATGTGGTGACCCTGCCACCCGGCGTGCTGCACTCCCTGCGGCATGGGGTGAAGGTGATCGAGTTTCAGACGCCCACCTATGAGCGCCTGATCGCCATGTTCGCGCAGAAGGTGCTCACTCAGCCCAATTGGGATGTTTCCGAGGCCTTGTCCGCGATGGAAATGTCGCCCTACCGGCCGCCGGAAACAGCAATGGTTCACCAGCACAACGGCGTCTGGGTGGAACAGGTGGTGCATTTTCCCCAGTTCCAGGTGCATCGCACCCGGATGGAAACCAATGCCTTCCAGGATTGCCACACCGGGGAGGGGCATCGTTATCGCTTGTTGTTCATCACCGAAGGCGGGGGGGAGATGGTGTTGCCCAGCGGCGAAACCGTGACCCTGACCCCGGAATCCGCCTTCCTCCTGCCGGCGGAAATGGGCGCCTACACCCTGCTTGCCACCTCCGGGGAAGGCCTCACCTACCTGGAAGCCTCGCCCAATCCGGAAACCGCATCCATTCCCGGGGAAACCACCGAAAACGAACACACCGCGAAGGAAAACACGGCGAAGGAAAACACCGTGGGAAAAAACACCGCGGGAAAAAACACCGGGGGAGAAAAAACCGAGAACATGGATGCGTTGCTGAGCAAGACCTGGTGATGCCCAACCCGAAAGGCGCCCCCCTGTCCGTTCCGTCCCCCAGTGAATCAACGACATTGACGCTTCCCCCCCTGCTCAAGCCGGGAGACCGGGTGGCCTTGTTCAATCCTGGCGCCCATGGCGGGAAATTCCCGCCCGAATGGCCCGGCAAGGCCCTGGAGGTGCTGGAGTCCTGGGGCCTGCGACCCGAGCCGCCAACGCGGGAGGCGCCCCGTCACCTCTATTTTTCCGCTACGGACCCACAACGCGCGGAGGCTTTTCAGGCGCTGTATTGCGATGGGGAGATCAAGGCGCTCTTCGCGGGCCGGGGAGGATATGGCACGGCCCGCATGTTGCCCTTGCTGGACGCCGGGCGCATCGCGGCGGCGGCCCCCAAGGCCGTGGTGGGCATGAGCGACGTGTCGGCGTTGTTGGCCTATCTGCACGGGGTGGCCGGGGCGGGCGCCATCCACGGGCCGTGCCTGGCCGCGCCGGGCGTGTTCGATTCACCCCAGGGGCAGGACAACCTGGCCCATCTGCGGGCGTTGTTGTTCAACCCCGCCCCTCCTCCGCCTTATCCCTGCACCGTGCTGCATGCGCCGCCGCAAGGCGCCTTCCGGGTGACCGGGCCCCTGCTGGGCGGCAACCTCACCGTGCTGGCCGCCGGCCTGGGCACGCCCTGGGCGCTGAACACCCGCGGGGCGATCCTCTTCTTCGAGGACGTCAACGAGGCGGTCTACCGCCTGGATCGCTGCCTGACTCAATTCCGCCAGGCGGGGCGGCTGGATCACATCGCCGGGCTGGTCTTCGGGAGCCTGCCGGGCCGCCAGGACGATCCGCCGGGCCTGCTGGAGGCGGCCCTGGGCGATCTCTTCGCGGACGCGCCCTTTCCCGTGGCCGTGGGCTTGCCCGCCGGCCATGGCCCGCTCAACCGGGCGCTGCCCCTGGGGAGAACCGCCGCGCTGGCCGCGGACTCGGGGGATAGGGATTCCCCGGCCACTCTCGAAATACAATGAGGCCGTCCGGGGTGGGATATGCGCTGCGCGCCCCCTTTCCCGCCGGCGGTTTGAATTGCCCCCTCCGATTTGATAAATTCTCCCGGTTGGGAGCTTCAATTTTCCTTTGGTGACATCTCACTCCTGAACAGGAGGATATAATCATGCTCGAAAACCGTAAATCATCGGGGAACATTATTATGGCGGTTGGTATCAAGGCCGCGATTGTTATCGCCGCTTCGGTGTTTTTGCTCGCCTGCAGCCAAACCAGCCAAGTGTCCATGGCGGGGTACTGGACACCAGGACAAAACTGTGATCGACGGTTTTTCGAAATGACCGAGGATGGTAAACTTTACCAATGGAAATGGGACAAGAAATGGGACGGGTATGTCAAGGATGCGGAGATCAAACCCTCCAGTTATGCATTGACCGGCAATAACAAAATTACCATTAGCGGTGTTGACAGAAAAGGAAGGAAGCAAATTTTTGCTGGTACCATTGCGCAAATTTCCGATGCGAAGATAAAAATTTCCAATTTGACGGTAACGCGAAACAACCAACCCGTAAAAGATGCGCCTTCGGAAATGTTTCTGAACCGGTGCGATGAAAACATTACGGAACAAATAAAAAAATAAAAGGGAGAAATGATGGCCGAAACCGGTAAATCGTCCAAGAAATATTTAACAGCGGTTGGATTGGTTATTGCCGTGATTGCCGCAATTGTGACCCTTTCCATCACCTCCGGCCAGTAGGAAAATAGTTTTTTGGGGGGGTATTGGGAGGGTCGATATCGACTGTAAAAAAGGAATTTCACAAATCAAAAAGGATTTGGCCCTTAACAATACGATTTAAATTTCGCTTTTGATCAAGAAGGGTCAAGCCACCTATTGCCGCAAGGCGATCCGGGTGGAATGTTCCATGGTTCGTTGCTGGCGGCCCCCCTGACAAAATCGAACCTCCCTGTGATCGGCCAAGGGGACGCCCCGGACGCCCACGGTTTGCCAAAATCCGGGGGCGCGGTTACCCTTTGAGGATACTCATTGGGCAGTGTCCCAACCGCGTTTCGACCCAGGCTCTTCCCCTCCCCCCGCGTATGCAGATCGCCGAGTTGTTCAAGACCCGCCGTCCCCTGTTCTCCATCGAGCTGTTTCCGCCCAAGACCCCGGAGGGCGTATCCAAGCTGAAGGAAAAGCTGGACGAGATCGCCGCGCACAGCCCCGATTACATCAGCGTCACCTACGGCGCCGGGGGCGGCACCCGTCACACCACCCGCGAAATCTGCGCCTACGTCAAGCAGAAGCTGGGCATCGAGGCCATGGCGCACCTGACCTGCGTGTCCCACAGCTCCGGGGAAATCGGCGCGTTGCTGGACGATTTGGAGAGCGACGGCATCGAGAACATCATGGCCCTGCGGGGCGATCCGCCCCAGGGACAAGAGCGCTTCGTTCCGCCGGAGGACGGCTTCGCCCATGCCGTCCAGTTGGTGCGGGCCATCCGGGCCAGGGGCGGCTTCGGCATCGGCGTGGCGGGCTATCCCGAAGGCCATGTGGAAGCCCCGGATTATCAGGTTTCGCTGCGCCATCAGGTGGAAAAAATCCAGGCCGGAGCCGACTTCGTGGTCTCCCAACTGTTCATGGACAACGCCTACTTCTACCGCTGGCTGGAGCACTTGCGCGCGGCCGGAGTGACGGCGCCGGTGGTGCCCGGCATCCTGCCCGCGGTTTCGGCCAAGGGCATCGGCCGCTTCGCCGCATTGTGCGGAGCCAAGGTGCCCGACCAGCTGCGGGTCGGACTGGAGCGCTTCGAGGCGCACCCGGAAAGCGCCTCGGCCTTCGGGCTGGTCTTCGCCATGCGCCAGATCGAAGACCTGCTCTCCCAGGGAGTCGACGGCATCCACCTCTACGCCCTCAACCGGCTGGAGTCGATCCGTTCCGTGAGCGCCCTGGTGGCGGGTTACCGCATCCCTTCCGCCGGCGCCGCCCGGGGATAACTCCCGTTCGCGGCCGATTTGTTGTAAAAGAAAATATTGTAAAAGAATGTTCCATCGCACCGTTCCAAGGGGGGGCGGACAATGGATCCATCCGTTGGGAGCGCCATGAATCGCAGATGCATCACGGCATTGGTTTCCTGCATGCTGATGGCCGCCGCCGGGTGCGTGGGCGGAGAAACCGCGACCCTGTCCGGTGCGAAAGGCGCCGCCATGAAAGAGAGCCAGGACCTGTATTTCACCGGCCCAAAAACGGCCGTGAGCGAAATTTCCGGCCTGATCAAACGATCGGAATGGCTCGCCCTGAGCCGGTATTACGACCTGTCGGGCTCTGGCATCGACCGGCGGGAACTGGAATCGGGGCGCTTTTTCGTGCGCACCGAAAGACCGCCCGTGGCCCACCCCGCTGGATTTTGGCGCATCCGTCATCCGTTTCATCCCAGCTTCCGCTACCAAAATCACCGGACGCTCCCCGGGAACCGGGTGCAGGTCCATCTTTCCATCGAAATCGATCAGGGCGGCGGAATGGTTCAACGGGGGATGAAATCGTTCCTGCTGCGGAAAAGCCAAAAAGGATACCAGATATTGCCTTTCGCACCGGACAACCCGGACCCTTTCCCAACTCCGCCGAAATTGGTTCGATGACAACGGCGGCAAACAACGGAGACCGGCGGTCATGCGTCTGGGACTGATCCTGGGGTATTCGGGCGGGGAGGCGGGGTGGGATTTCTCCCTGGTGCGGGAAGCCGAGCGGCTGGGCTACCAGACCGTCTGGTCGGCGGAAGCCTACGGCTCGGACGCGGTGACGCCCCTCGCCTGGGCCGGCGCGTTGACCTCGCGCATCCGGCTGGGCACGGGGATCATGCAAATGCCGGCGCGGTCTCCCGCCATGACCGCCATGACGGCCATGACCCTGGACCAGCTCTCCGGCGGCCGGTTTGTCCTCGGGCTGGGCATGTCCGGTCCCCAGGTGGTGGAGGGCTGGCACGGCGTGCCCTACGGCAAAATCCTGGGCCGCACCCGCGAGTACGTGTCCATCCTGCGCGATATCTTCGCCCGCGAGGCGCCCCTGGAGCACCAGGGCCAATATTACACCATCCCCTATGCGGGGCCGGACGCCACCGGGCTGGGCAAACCCCTCAAAAGCATCCTCCATGGCCGGGCGGGCATCCCCATCTACATCGCCGCCATCGGCCCCAAAAACACGGCCCTGGCCGCCGAGATCGCCGACGGATGGATTCCCACCCAGTTCTCCGCGGTGAACTGGAAGGTGTTCGCCCCCCACCTCGAGGAAGGTTTCGCCAAGGCCGGCGGGGGAAAAGGCGGTGGCATGGGCGGTGGCATGGGCGGTGGCATGGGCGGTGACATGGGGGGTGGCGCCTTCGATATCTGCCCCTCGGTGACGGTGGTGCCCGGAGACGACGTGGCCGCCTGCCGCGACAAGGTCAAGCCGCGCCTGGCGCTCTACATTGGCGGAATGGGCGCCCGGGGCCGCAACTTCTACAACGACCTGGCCCGCCGCTATGGGTACGAGGAGGCCGCGGAGAAAATCCAGGACGCCTACCTGGACGGGCGCAAGGCCGAGGCCGCCGCCGCGGTGCCCGATGCGCTGGTGGACGAGGTGGCCCTCTGCGGTCCGCCCGAGCGGATCAAGGATCAACTGGCGCCCTGGCTGGAAGCGCCCATCACCACGCTCAACCTGCGCGACGCCACCCCCGCGGTGCTCCGCCTGATGGCCGAACTGGTGCTGTGAACCAGTCCCCTGCCCTCCACCCGGTTTGATCGCCCCATGACCACCGACTGGACTGACGATTATTTTCAGGGCCTGGCCCTGGAAGCCTGGGATAATGAGAATTCCCCGGAGAAAACCCGCGCCGACGCGGACTTTCTGCTGGACGCGCTGGATGCCGGCCTTGGAACTGGCCCGGCGCGGCTGCTGGACGTGCCCTGCGGCGACGGGCGGCTGGCCCTGGAACTGGCCCGGCGCGGCTACAAGGTGACCGCCGTGGACCGGGACGCGGCGCAGTTGGCCACGGCGAAAAATATGGCCAGCAGGGAAAAGGCGGCGCGCCAGGAAAAGCTGAGCATCCAATGGCGGCGGGCGGACATGCGCCGCCTGCGGTTCCGGGGAGGCTTCGACGGCGCCTTCTGCTTCGGCAACAGCTTTGGCTATTTCGGCCCGGACGGCACCGCCGCCTTCCTGGCGGGCATGGGCAGGGCCTTGCGGCCCGGCGGGCGGCTGGTGATCGACACCCAGGTGGCCGCGGAATCCCTGCTGCCCACCCTGGAGCACCGCATCTGGCAGCAGGCGGGAGACATCGCCGTGCTCGCCGAGTATGCCTACCACCCGGCGGAGAGCCGCCTGGACAGCACCTTCACCTTCATCAAGGGCCAACGCCGCGAGGTGCGCACCGCCTCCCATTGGGTCTTCACCATCGGCGAGATCGGCCGCATGTTGGCCGCTTCGGGAGTGCGCATCCAGCATCTTTATGCGGACACGGACGGCAGTCCGTTCGAGATGGGGGCGCCCCGGTTGTTGCTGGTGGGGGGGAAGGGGTGAATCGGATCGGAAAAAATTCTGTATTTCAATTGTTTACACTCCCTGATTTCCCGGTCCTGATTTTTTCGAAAAT
>JACZSY010000218.1 GCA_022573975.1 SAR324 cluster bacterium
GCGGGTTTGACCGCGGGTTTGACCGCGGGTTTGTCTGCGGGTTTGTCTGCGGATTTGCCTGCTGGCGGGGAAGCCGCCTTGGGGGAGTCGATCGCGGCCTGTACGTCCTCCCTGGTCACGTTGCCCCGGGGCCCGGTTCCGGTCACCGCCGCCAGATCCACCCCATGGGTTTCGGCCAAATTGCGGGCCGCCGGACCCACGGCCTCGCTCGCGGCGCCGGCTGGGGGGGGAGGGGCCTTCGCGGGGGACGCTTCGGGAGCGGGCGCGGTGTCCTTGGCGGGCGCGGTGTCCTTGGCGGGCGCGGTGTCCTTGGCGGGCGCGTTGCCATTGCCCGCCGCCGCTCCATCGGTATCGATCCTGCCAAGCACATCGCCAACCTCGACCGTTTCGTCTTCGCCTTTGAGGATCTCCAACAACGTCCCACCCTCGGGGGCCGGCACCTCGACCATCACCTTGTCGGTCTCCAGTTCGACCAGGGTTTCCCCTTCGGAGACGGCCTCGCCCTTGCTTTTCAGCCAGGCGGCGACGGTTCCTTCGGAGATGGATTCGCCCATTTCGGGCACGACGATGTCAATTGGCATGTGCGGTTCCTGTTTTCGTTAAGGGTCTCGCGTTTCCGTGACACAGGCAGGATATCAACCTGCCGGACGAATTTCTCTCCGGAGTTTTAGCCCGCGGGGAAGGATGTGGGGGCCATCATTTTCTCCCCCGCATGGGGTTGGGATTTCCATGGATCACCATCCCGTCAAGAGAGGGTTTCCCTGACCAGGGCCTCCTGCTCCGTGTCATGGGCATGGTGGGAGCCCACGGCGGGGCTGGCGGCCGATTTCCGGCCGATGTAGCGAATGGGTATGTTCAGGGGCAGCAGCTCGCGCAGGCGCGGGTCCACAAAATCCCAGCCGCCCATGTTTTTCGGTTCTTCCTGCACCCAGGCCACCTCTTTGAGGGATGGGTACTGATCCAGCGCGCCCTGCAGTTCCTGGCGGGGGAAGGGGTAGACCTGTTCCACGCGCACGATGGAGACATGCTTGATTTTTCCCTCGTCCCGGGCCGTCACCAGGTCGTAATAGACCTTGCCGGAGCAGAGCGCCAGCCGCTTGACCGGTTTCCGGTTGAAATCGGCGCGGTCGTAGAGCACCTCCCGGAAAGACCCTTTCACCAGGTCCTCGATGCTGCTGGTGGCCATGGGATGGCGCAACAGGCTTTTGGGGGACATCACGATCAGCGGTTTGCGGAAATCGCGATGAATCTGGCGGCGCATCATGTGGAAAACCTGGGCCGGGGTGGTGACGTTGCAGACGATGATATTGTTGTGGGCGCACATTTGGAGAAATCGCTCCATGCGGGCGCTGGAATGCTCGGGCCCCTGGCCTTCCATGCCGTGGGGGAGCAGCAACACGATCCCGCTCATGCGCAGCCATTTTTCCTCCGAGGAGACGATGAACTGGTCGATGATCACCTGGGCCCCGTTGGCGAAGTCCCCAAACTGGGACTCCCAGATGGTGAGGCAGAACGGATCGGCCAGGGAATATCCGAAATCGAATCCCAGCACCCCCGCTTCGGAGAGCGGGCTGTCGTGAATATAAAACGCCCCCTGATTTTCCTTGAGATGCTGCAGGGCCACATGATCGGCGCCGGTTTCCACGTCCACCAGGTTGGCGTGGCGATGGGAGAAGGTTCCCCTTTTGACGTCCTGGCCGCTGACCCGCACGTTGAATCCTTCCCACACCAGGGTGCCATAGGCCAACAGTTCGCCCATTCCCCAGTCGATGGGATGCTCGCCCTGCACCATCTCCCTGCGGGAGGTCAACATCCGCTTCAGGCGGGGATGGTGGGTGAATCCCGCCGGCACGGATCCCAGCGCCTCGCCGACGGCTTGCAGGATTTCCCTGCTCACCTCCGTGACGGCGATTCCCTTGGGGCGCACGCCGCGCTCCAATCCGCTCCAGGCGCGGGTGAGGGTTTCCGGCTCCAGCCGGATGCCCTCCTCCCGGGTGGCCTTGAGGGCCGCGTCCAGTTTTTGCCGGAAGCTGTCGCGGATTTCGGTGTACTCCTTTTCGGTGATGCTGCCCTCGGCCACCAGGCGGGCGGAATACAAATCGAGGGTGGAGGGCAGTTCCTTGATGATCTTGTAGGTCAGCGGCTGGGTGAAGGCGGGCTCGTCGCCCTCGTTGTGTCCCAGCCTGCGGTAGCAGAACAGGTCGATGATGATGTCGGTGTGGAACATTTGGCGGAACCCCACCGCCAGGTTGATCACATGCAACACCGCCTCGGGGTCGTCTCCATTGACGTGCAGCACGGGCACGTTGAGCATCTTGGAAACGTCGGTGGGGTAGAGGAACGACCGGGAATACCGCGGGTGGGTGGTGAATCCGATCTGGTTGTTGACGACGATATGGATGGTGCCGCCGGTCTTGTACCCTTCCAACTGGGAAAGGTTGAGGGTTTCATGGACGATGCCTTGTCCGGCGAAGGCCGCGTCGCCGTGCATCAGCACCGGGATGATCAGTTTGCCTTCCGTGTCTCCCCGGCGGTCCTGCTTGGCCCGCACGTTGCCTTCCACCACCGGATTGACCGCCTCCAGGTGGCTCGGGTTGAAGGTGAGGGAGAGATGAATGGACTTGCCGCAGAGGGTCCCGCGGTCGCTGGAGTATCCTTTGTGATACTTCACGTCTCCCGACCCGATTGCCTCGTCGACCCTGTCGGTGTCCATGAATTCGGCGAAGATGTATTCGGGATTTTTTTCCATCACGTTGGCCAGCGTGTTGAGCCGCCCGCGATGGGGCATGCCGATGACCAGCTCTTCGGCCCCCAGATCGGCGGCGGCTTCCACCAGCCCGTCCAGCATCACGATCAACGATTCGGCGCCCTCCATGGAGAAGCGTTTCTGGCCCACGAATTTGGTGTGGAGGAATTTTTCGAACAACTCCGCATGCACCAGCTTGGTCAGAATCCGCCGCTTGGTGCCGGCGTCGAAGTTGGGGTTGTTCCAAGAACCCTCCATCGCCTCCTGCAACCAGTGGCGTTGGGCTTCGATGCGGATGGGCATGTATTCGGCGCCGATGGAACGCCGGTAGGTTTGCTCGACCTGCTCCACGATGTTGCGCAGGGTTTCCATGGGGCGGCCAACCAGGGTGCCGGTGGAAAACGTCTTGTCCAGATCCGCCTCGGCCAGGCCGAAGGCGGCCAGTGAAAAATCCGGGGCGCCGGGCATGTGCTCGCGGCCCAGCGGGTCCAGGTTGGCGCGGGTGTGGCCAAAGGTGCGGTAGGTGTTGATCAAACGGAAAACCGCGGCCTGCTGCGTAAGATCGCCCTGAGCGCCCTCGGCGCTTTCCGCGATGCGGGAGTCCGCCGCCACCGCCCTGCTCCCGCTGGCGGAAACCGCCCTGCTTGGCGCGAACGGGCCGGAACCATTGTCCACCGCCTCGAAAAACCGGCGCCATTCCGGCGTCACCGAATCGGGCCGCTCTTGAAACTGTCGGTAGAAATGCTCCAGGAATTCGGCGTTGACCCCGGAGAGCATGGTGGTGGAATCCGAAGGATCGCGCATGGTTGTCTCCCGCAATGAACGACCTCGCCGCAAGCGGCGGGGCCTTGAATTTTCAGCCTCTGTTTCACTTCCGGCGGCGTGGAAGGGACCCGTACAAAAAGAGTCGAAGGAGGAGAAGACTACACTTTCGCCCCTTCCCGATTGCGTGGTGAACCGGGATGGCAAAAAATCGTTGGGCCCGATTTCCGCCGTGGGAATGCTGCCGCTTGGGTTGCAACGGCAACCGTCCCGCCAAGGCAATCGGAAACATGTTAACGATTTTTTCCTAAAACGGCATCCACCCCGCCGGCCGGATGGCGCATCGGTTGGAATCCTGCCGTGCCGGGCGCGGCCAAAACCCTGCTTTCAAATCACCCGAATATTTTTTGAAAAGGCCCATGAAGCTGTGAATTAATCGCGTCTTTCCACCGGAAACTTTGCTCGATGCCACTGGAAGGCGGGAGTGGAGTCCCAACGGCCATCGCCGGGCCGGGGGGAGAATTCCGCGGCGGTTCCATCCGGAAAACCGCGGGCGTGGAACCGCTTTGACACCTCGCCGCCCTGTGATATCTTGACCCTCGGATGCAGCTTGATGCCGATCTCTTGCTTTGAAACCGGCGCCGGTGGCCCTTGAGGCCGGCGGCCCATGGATGGGAACTGGAAAAATGATGCCGATCACACAACTCCGGGGAATGTTGGAGCAGGCCTTCCAAGGCGACACGATTAATCTGGACAGTCCCATGGGCGACGACAACCATTTCCAATGCGTTATCGTTTCCGCGCGGTTTCAAGACAAAACCATGGTGGAACGCCACCAGATGGTGTATCAGGCCCTGGGCGACGCCATGCAGGAGGCCGTTCACGCCTTCGCTTTGAAAACCTATACCCCCGAGCAATGGGAGAACCTGCCCGGGAGCGGGTAATCGTTACCGCGCCCCGGCCTCAATCCCGATCCCGTCACCCACCTTTGCCGGTGTTAATCGCGGCGGCCGCCGTGGTCTTGACAGCGGCCGTTGCTCTGGGGCCGTCCCACTCCATATACGCCGGAGAGCACGACGCGCCGCCGGTGTCCAAAAAGCAAGGCGCTCTCTCCGCTGGCGATCAAACCGCCGGCGATCAAACCGCCGTTGATCGAAACCCGGCCGGGGCCAAGGCCGTCAAGCCCCCGGCTTCCTCCGGGCCGAAACCCCTTTCAGGCCCCGATCCCGGCGTTCCAGTCGATGCCACGCCCGCACCGGGAAAGGTGTTGAAAAGCGAGGGGTTGAAAAGCACCGTTCCCGCCGTTCCCGCCGTTTCGCGGGAAATGTTGCGGAGCCTGGAGATCGATGAATTGTCGCGCCGGGGAGAATCCGCCGCCAAAAACGCGCAGCAGGGTCTGGCCGAATTATTTTTCCGGGAAGTTCTCCGCCGCAGACCCTCTCACTTTCCCGCCAATCTCTTTTTGGGCCGTTTGCTGTCGAAAAAGTCGCCCCGCATGGCATACCGGCGCCTGGAAACGGCCCGCCGGATCAATCCCCGCTCCCCATCGGTTCATTTTTACCTGGGGGCGGTGTTGGAGTCGATGAAACGCGATCTCGCCGCGGCCGATTCCTATCGCAAGGTCATTTACCTCAATCCCAGGCATTACGCGGCCAATAAACGCCTCCATCTCCTGCTGAAACGGTTGCGCCAGGGGAAAACGGTGGTGCAAAGGGCCGCCGAATCCTTCGAGGCGAACCCTTCCCTGGCCACGCTCACGCTTTTTGGCCGCATCGTGATGGAACGCTCCACGCCCCGGCAGGCGATGTTGGAATTCGATCTTCTTTTCCGGCGCCATCCCGATTTGCCGGAAATCCACCTTTGGCGGGCCCGGGCCAGGCGGAAATCGGGCGACACAGGGGGGGAATTGGAGGCCTACCAGTCTTTTTTAATCAGGCGTCCCAAGGCCCATGCCGTTCGGCTGCTGCTCATCGAACGTTACAGCGATCAGGGCCGTTACCGCCGGGCCGAAGCGCTGGTTGCCCCTTTTGGGGTCAATCGGGCCCGCCAGGATCGGGATATGTCTCCCCAGGTCAGGGGGCGCTACTTCTTCCTGCACAGCCGGCTGCTGGCCAGACGGAAAAAACCGGCTTCGGCCGCCAGGGGATTGCTGCTCGCCCATCGCTTCATGAAAAAGCGGGACCCCATCGAAAGCACCTTCTCCGGTCTCCTGCGATCGTTTCCGGGAAGCGAGGGGTTGTGGGAAGCCTATGGCGACTGGATGCGCCTCACCGGAAGGCCGGCAAAGGCCGCCGCGGCATGGCTGCAGGCGGCCCGGCTGGATTCCAGCCGGGTTCCGCGGGCGTTGGCGAGGCTCGCCGAAATGCCCCCCCCGAAACCCGGGGGGGCCGTGGCATTGGCCCTGGCGGAGTTGTACGCCGCGCGGGGCGATTACCGGAAAGCCCTGCCCCTTTTAAATCCCGCCCCCTTGGTGCATCCGATCGAACCCGGACACGCATTGGTGAGGGGCCGCATTCATTTCAAAACCGGGAATTTTGAAACCGCCCTGGACGATTTCCTGCAATATTTAATGTCCTACTCCTCCCATCAGGACATCCTCAACGCCCGGGGGAATCTGTTCTGGGAAATGGGACGCCCTGAAAAAGCCTTGCGGGCCTGGCTGCAAAATCCAGGGGTGTTGACCAGGCGCCCCATCGGGTTGCTCAAGGTGGCGGAGATATACCGCGAGCGGGGAGAGGCGGCCAAGGAAAGGGCCGCGCGGGAGCGTCTCGCTCAGCTTTTTCCGGGGAATACGGTCAATCGGATTCGGCTGGGTGATCTTTACCTGGCCCAGGGACAGCCTCTCGATGCCCTTTCCCAGTGGAAAGACCTGGTGGTGGAACGTCCGGGGGACATCAGCCTGTTGTTGAAAATTGGACGGAGTTGGATTTCCCTCGGCAAATCCTCCCAGGCCATGCCCTACCTGGAAAAAGCGGCCCGGCTCGGAAAATTGGATCTGCGATCCACCGAACTGTACGCCGCCCATCTGTATCGAACCGGCCGCCTTCGGGAGGCCCTGGAGCAATACCGGCATCTTTATTCCCTCCGGCCGCGCCATCCGGCGCTGCCCATGGTGTTGCCTGAGCTGGTGACAAAATTTCCCGTGGGGGATGCCTTGCGCATTGCCGCGGCCCGCATGGCCATCCAGGCGGGACGCCGCGAAACGGCCGCGGCCGTGCTGAAGCTGGTGATCGGAAAAAATCCGAAAAACCTGCCAGCCAGGATGTTGCTGGCCAAAATTTACTTGCGGGCGAAACGGGCGGAGCAGGCCGTTGCAGTGCTGGCGGCCGGCGGCCCCGCCACACGGAACAGCATGCCCGCCCTGGAATTGCTGGCCCGGGCGCAGAAGGCCGCCGGCCGGTTCGAGCCTTTGGCCGGCACCCTGGACCGCCTCCAGTCACGACGGCCCAAGGATTTTCGGCTGGCCCGCCGCCGGGCGTCGCTGCTGTCGCGATTGGGGCGCGTCCGCGAAGCCCGTTCGGTGCTGGACGCGATTTGGAAGGCCGACCGCTCCGCTGTCGACGTGGTTTTTTCCCTGGTCAGGATCGAGTTGAAACTGGGGCTTCCGGACGCGGCGGAAAAGCGCATGGTTGAGTTGCTGGCCCATCACCCCAATCATGGGCCCGCGCAGAGGGGGCTGATCAAATTATTGGTGCGCGCTGGAAAATGGAAAGCGTTGCTTCCCAAGTTGATCTCCTGGGTGAGGAACCATCCCGGAGACGCAATCGCCAGGTACAACCTGATCGTCGCTTATATCAGACGGAACAACACCCAGGGGGCGCGCCCCCATTTCGAGGCGCTCAAAAAGATCGATCCCCGCTATTCCAGCCGGCTTGAGTCCTATTTCCGTTAGCAGGGTAGCGCCCCAAACCAAGGGGTATCGGTTCCAGGGGGGGCAACAATCGCCAGCGCAGCCGATGGCGTCAGGCGAAGCCTCACCCCTTCCAGCCTGCGGCTTTCATCCCAATCTCTCCATCCCTTCGGCAAGCTCAGGACAGGCTCGCTGGAGAGGGGAAAAGAGTCGTATTTACA
>JACZSY010000219.1 GCA_022573975.1 SAR324 cluster bacterium
GCCCAACCTGCACACCCTGCCGGTCCTTGATGGAGACGACCCTCAGTCCCCGTGGCTGGGCCGTTAATTGCGATGAGACCGCAAAGATGGAGATAAGAAAAAAAGAAAGAACCAGGGTTCCAATTAATCTATGCATGGTGTCCCCATGTTGCCAAGGCAGACAAATCAACCTCTCGACAAATAGACCCGGAGTACTTTTTTATGGTTTAGTTCCCGTGCCCCCCCAACAAACCATAAATTACTTTTCTTAGAGCAAAAATTAGGAATATTGTAAAATCAAATACCTTCTGCCCGGCCAATCGAATCGGTGAGGAGACTCATAAAACCTCCCGCCACTAAATCGCCCGTCCCCTTTTCTTCCATGAAGGCCAGTTCCGCCTCGGTGGGCTGGCGCCCCCCCCGGCCTCCCCCCCTCGGGGCTTTCCGTCTCTCCGCCTCCCCGTTCATCCCGCCTCGAGGATCAGGTTGCCCTGCGCGTCCATGCGGCAGGTCATGCCCGGCTCCACCACCGTGGTCGCGTCGTCCTGCTCAAGTATCGCCGGGCCATTGAACCGCGCCTGGGCGGGTAGTTTTTCCCGGCGATAGACGGGAGTTTCCAGCCAGGGATCGACGACTCCGCCGGGAGTTCCCTCCCCAAAATAGACCGCCCGCTTCTCCACCAGGGCGTCCTCCAACGACGCGCCCTGCGGGGCGGTGGCGGGTTGGGGGCGCACCACCGGCCGGATTCCAACCACCGCGGTGCGCAGGGTGACCAAGCGCAGGGGACGGTTTTCCACCACGTCGCCGAACAGTGCGCGGTAGGCGGATTCGAAGGCCTCCCGCAATTCCTCCAGGCTTTCCGCTTTTTCGGGAAGCCGGGTGCGCACCTCGTGAATCTGCCCGTCATAGGCCATATCGGCCCAATAGCGGGTTTCCACTCCTTCCATGGCGGCGCCGGACGCGGCGATCAGCCGGGCGCCCTCGGCCGCATGTTCGCCGAGGATGGCATAAATCCGTTCCAGGGAGAGTGCGTCCAGCCGCTGGTTGAGAGAGCGGGAAAAGTCGTGGCGGACATCCGCGGTGAGGCAGCCCAGCGCCGAGGTGATCCCGGGCCAGGGGGGAACCAGCACCCGGTTCAACTCCAACTCCCGCAACAGCGCCGCGGCATGCAGCGGCCCGGCCCCGCCAAAGGCCACCAGCGCGAAATCGCGGGGATCGAGCCCCTGTTCGACGGTCAGCCCGCGAATGCCGGCGGCGATGGTGTGGTTGGTCACCTGGAGAATGGCCCAGGCCGCCGCTTCCGTGCCCAATCCCAATGGCCGGCCGATGGCGCTGGCGATGACCTGGGCGGCGGCGTCCCGATCCAGCCGCGCCCCCGCCTCGCGGCCGATGGGTTGGGCGGAATTGATCCTGCCCAACACCAGGTTGGCGTCCGTCACGGTGGGTTGGGCGCCGCCCATTCCATAACAGGCCGGGCCGGGTTCGGCGCCGGCGCTTTGGGGGCCGATCTTGAGCAGGCCCGCCCGGTCGATCCAGGCGATGGAGCCGCCACCGGCGCCAATCGTGCGAATGTCCAGCATGGGCACCCGGATCGGCAGGCCATAATCCAGCTCCGCATCCCGCGCGGTGGGCGGGTGTCCGTCCACCACCAGCGCGATGTCCAGGCTGGTGCCCCCCACGTCACAGGACACCAGGTTTGCGCCCGCCCCGGCCTCGCTCATGCGGCACACGGCCGCCACACCCGCCGCCGGGCCGGAGAGGATCGTATTGACCGGCAGGCGCCGGGCCACGTCCTGGGACATCACGCCCCCGTTGGATTGGAAGATCAACACGTCGCGGCGGTAGCCCGCATCCCGCAGCGCGGTCATCAGCCGGTCCAGGTACCCGGCGATGAGGGGCAGCACATAGGCGTTGAGCACAGCGGTGCTGGTGCGCTCGAATTCCCGGATCTCCGGCGCCACGCCGCTCCCCGTGACCACGAACGAATTGGGCCAGCACGACGCCAGCACCTGGGCCGCCAGCGTCTCGTTTTCGGGATTGGCATAGGCGTTGATGAAACTCACCACCACCGCCTCGGCGCCGCGCTTCAGCAGGGTGGCCGCGGCTGCCCGCAGGGCGCCCGGATCGGGGCGCACCAGCGCCCGGCCTGTGAAGTCCGTGCGCTCGGCCACCTCGGTGCGCAGGTTGCGGGGCACCAACGGCCGGAAGCCCTCCCGCAGCCCATAGGTGCTCGGGCGGTCCCGGCGGCGCATTTCCAGCACGTCCCGGAACCCCTCGGTCATGATGAGACCCACGGCCGCCCCTTTGCGCTCCAGCACGGCGTTGGTGGCCACCGTGGTGCCGTGGACAATCAAGTGAGGGTCGGCGGGAGAAATTTCCAAGGCGGCCAAGCCGTTCAGCAATGCCCTGGATGGATCGGCGGGAGTGGAGGGCACCTTCGCGGTGCGTACCCGGCCGTCCTGCTCGTCCAGCAGCACCAGATCGGTGAAGGTGCCTCCGATATCCACCCCAACGATGATCGCCATGCCGTCCTTTCAGGGGATGCCCCTAATTTACGGGATGTGGTTCCGAAGATTCCGCCCGTGATAACCGGAGTCGAAGTGGCTGTCAATGACTCAAAATCCAAAATGTTATACCTTGATATTGAATTTCCCTGAATTTAGGGCTCCAAAATACAGATTTACCTCTTGGGAAACCATCCATTTTTTTTCTAGGAGTGGTAGGCAACGTTCCATATTTGTTCTTGGGTTGATTTAGGGGTTGACTGTTGGTGCTGGCGGTTCCGGAGAGCCTTGCCCGGCGCTCAGTGGGGGTACGCGCTCGCCAACCTGCCGGTGCGAAAAATCGCGTGGCCCTGGTGATCGGCAGTTCGGCCTATGGACGCTCGATGGGACTGTTGAACACCCCGGCCAACGACGCCGAAGAACATGGCCCGCACCCAGCGCCAACTTGACTTCGAGGTGACCCGCAAGCGCGGCCCAACCCAAAGCGGCATGGAGCAGGCCCTGGACGATTTCAGTGACGGATCCAGGGGAGCCGCAGAATGAACGGCGGGTGCTTTTGCACACCCTCAGCTTTTGACCGGCCAAGGAAAGGATGGACCCTCAGTATCTTTTCATGGCGATTGCCGTGTTTGGCGCCTCGGCCCTGCAATCGGCCACGGGAATCGGCTTCGGGGTCATCGCCGGTCCCGTTCTGCTGATCGTGCTGAACAGCAGAGCCGCCATTCAGATCAGCATCGGCCTCAGCCTGATGATCGCGGCGGTGCTGGTGCCGTCGCTTTGGCGCAACACGGACCGGTTGCTGCTGCTTCGTCTCCTCGCCGGTTCGGCGGCCGGGGTGCCCATCGGTCTGGCCGTTTTTCTGAGCATCGGCATCGACCATTTGAAATTGCTGGCCGGCCTGGCGGTGCTGTTCACGCTGGTGTTCTTGTTCCGCCCAGGGGCTGGTGCGAAGGCCGCCGGTGCGGTCTCGGCCGGTGCGGAAACAGCCGGCGCCAAGCGGCCTGGAAAGCTGGAGCAAATATTGTTGGGTGCGATTTCGGGCGTCATGAGTGGAAGCCTCGCCATGCCAGGGCCGGTGCCGGCCGCCTGGATGTCGGCGCGTTCGTACGGCAAGGACACCATCCGCGCTACCCTCCTGAGCCTGTTCATCTTCTCCTACCTTGCCGCTCTGGCGCTTCAGGCCATCATGACGGACATCGGCAGGGAGACTCTTCGGCATGGCCTGATCCTCGCGGGCCCGGCCCTGGCCGGTGTGATCGCCGGGCATTTTTTATCGCACCGCTTGACCGAGCGCGCCTTCCGATGGGTTTTGATATCGGTGTTGACCGCAACGGCGGCAGGCCTATTCCTCAGTTCAATTCCCAATCTGGTGGCCCGATAGGTGATGTTCCAATGAAAAGCCAACCGGAATTTCCGGAGAGCCTGGGCCGGCTCTCCTCCATCCCGCGCGTCCGCTTCTTCGACGGGCCGACGCCTCTCGAACCCATGCCCAACCTGGCCAAACGGTGCGGCGGGGCGCGTCTGTCCGTCAAGCGCGACGACGCCATGGGAATGGCCTTCGGGGGCAACAAGGTGCGGCAACTGGAGTTCTACCTCGGCGCCGCGGCCGGGCAGAAGGCGGACTGCGTGCTTATCACCGGAGCGGTGCAGTCCAATTTCGCCCGGCTGGCGGCGGCGGGGGCTCGCAAGCTGGGAATGGAATGCCACATCCAACTCGAAGAACGGGTGAAAAAATCCGATCCCGGCTACCGTAATTCCGGCAACGTGCTGATCGAACGGCTGCTTGGCGCCACCCTCCATTCTTTTCCCGAAGGCGAGAACGAAGCCGGCGCGGACCGGAGGCTCGGTGAAATCGCGGAGGAACTGCGCGGCCAGGGACGACGCCCGTACATCATTCCTCTCGCCCCGGGGCACCCGCCCCTGGGCGCCCTGGGTTACGTCGTGGCCGCCCATGAATTGCTCGGCCAGATGGTTGCCGGTGGCTTGTCCGTTGACGAGATTGTTGTTCCCTCCGGCAGCGGCAACACCCATGCCGGGCTGCTGTTCGGCTTGCGGGCGCTCGGCGCGAAAGTTCCCGTAAGAGGAATCTGTGTGCGCCGTGACGCGGCTAGCCAGACCCTCCGCATTCGCGACCGTTGCCAGGCAATCGCCAAGTTGCTGAAAATCGATGCGCCAGTGAATGACGAGGATGTCATTCTCGACGATGCTTATTTGGCTCCAGGATATGGCCTGATGGCTGAATCGACTGCGTCGGCCATCCTCACCGGCGCGCGAACCGAAGGCCTGATGTTGGACCCGACCTATTCCGGCAAAACCATGGCGGGATTCATCGACCGGGCGAAAGCCATGGGCGCGGAGGGAACTCTCGTTTTCCTGCACACCGGAGGGACGCCCGCCATATTCGCCTATGAGAAGGATCTGCTGGGCGCCATCGAAATGTACGGCGGTTGACCCTTGAGCGATTTCCGCCCGCATGGAAACCGGGGCTCCCTATTTTTGCTGAAGCCCAGCGGCGGCGGGCAAGTAATTGTTATCCGGTTCACCCCTTGCCTTCCGCGGTAAACCATGGGGGAATGCCCCCAATCCTTGGCGGATATCCCAAGCGGGAAATTCCATCCCCTGCGCCAAATTTTTCCCCGCGAAAAGGAACCTGAACCCCGAATCGAAGGGACACTCATGAAAATTGGTTTCATTGGCATTGGCATGATGGGCGGCCCCATGTGCCGCAATCTACTCAAAAACGGCCATCAAGCCGTGGTCTACGACATCAGCGAAGATGCCTTGGCGCGGATTTCCGGCTCGGGCGCGCAGCGCGCCGATTCCCCCAAGGCCGTCGCGGAGGCGGTGGAGGTGGTGTTCACTTCCCTGCCCATGCCGGAAGACGTGGAGCGGGTCATCATGGGCGGGGAAGGCAACCCTGGCATCGCCCAGGGCGCCAAGGCCGGGTTGCTGATCGTGGACCTGTCCACCAACGCCCCGGCGGTGGTGCGCCGTCTCCACCAGGAACTGGCCGAAAAAGAGATCGCCCTCATCGATGCGCCGGTGAGCGGCGGCGTCGACGGCGCGGAGGGCGCCACCCTGGCCATCATGTGCGGCGGCCGGCAGGCCGACTTCGACCGCGTCAAGCCCCTGCTGGAATGCATCGGGGCCAACGTATTCCTGGTGGGGGACATCGGCGCGGGCAGCATCGCCAAGCTCTGCAACAACATGACCGCCTTCGCCAACATGGCCGTGGCCAGCGAGGCGTTGATGCTGGCCACCCGCGCGGGACTGGAGCCGGGAAAAATGGTGGAGGTGATGCAGGCCGCCAGCGGCGCCAGCTTTTCCCTGACCCGCCTCCAGCGCAAGGGCCTGAAAGGAGACTGGAACCAGGAATTCACCCTCGACCTGTCCCACAAGGACCTCACCCTGGCGTTGGAACTGGGGCGGCAATCGGACACACCACTGCCCTTCGGCGCCTACACCTACACGTTGATGCAACAGGCGCGGGCCAAGGGTTGGGGTGGCAACGATGTCGTTTCGCTGCAACGCCTGCTGGAAGAAGCCCTGGGCACGGAGGTGCGGGGCTGATGCGCCCATGGAGCCTGCCCCCGGCCGGCGCCCTCCGTCCACGGCCGCGGCGGGTGGCTCCTCGATTTCGAAATTTCGAATGGGTACTCAACACCGGGTGATTGACTCCCCCCTCACCCCTTTTTGACGATTGGCATGATCTCCCGCTGGTATTGGGACAATACCGACTCCTCCTCGCCGCACATCAGGTAGATGTTGAACTGGGTGACCCCGATCCGCTTGAGATGCAGCAGCTTGGCCACGTGGGCCTGGGGCGGGCCAATCACGGTGAAACGATCCACCACCTCGTCGGTGACGAATTCCAGGTGATCGGCGCCCTGTTCGCCGTGCAGGCGATAGTCGTATCCCTTGCGCCCCTCGATATAGGCCGTCAGTTCGGAGGGCAGTTCCGATGCGTCGTAACGCGCCACCATGTCGGCTACATGGTTGCCCACCATCGCCGGAAACCAGCGCACCTGCCGGCGGCAGAAATCCATGTCTCCCGAAACCCAGACCGGTGCCGCGGCCATCACCTGAAATTTTGAAAAATCCCGCCCCGCCGCCTGGGCGCCTTCCTTCACGAAACCCAGGCACCACTGGATCAGGAAAGGATCGGCGAATTGGAGGATGATCCCGTCGGCCACCTCACCGATGGCGCGGCAAACCTTCGGCCCATATCCCGCCAGCCAAAGCGGAAGCTCACCGCTGGCCCATTCGATGCGGGTGGGGTGCCCGTCCAGGGAGACCTCCTTCCCGGCGGCCAGGTCGCGGATTTCCAGCGAAGCCTGTTTGAGATAGGCCACGGTGGTGGGCTTCTTGCCCATCACCCGCCGCGAGGAGTCCCCCCTCCCGATCCCCAGCACCATCCGATTGCCGCTGATCCGGTTCAGGGAGGACAGGGCGCTGGCCGTGACGTCCAGGGAGCGCACCCGGGGGTTGGTGACGCAGGTGCCCAGCCGCATGCGGGTGGTGTGATGCGCCATGGTGGTGAGTTGCACATAAGGGTCCTGCCACAGCACATGGGAGTCGAAGACCCAGCCATGGTTGAATCCGGCGGCCTCGGCCTGCCGGGTCAGGGCGATGGTTCGATCCGGTGAAAAGTCGCCTTTGAGTGTGATGCCGAAATCCATGAAATACCGTTGGAATTGAAGTTAAGCACGGGCTTCCCGCCCGGCCCGAAAATAATTCTATGCCGTCCAGCTTATAGGCGGCAAAGAAAAAAGCCCACCTTCCGCGCGGGGCGGAGGGTGGGCTTTGCAATACCATTTTCCGAACCGGACGGCTCGGAAATACCGATTAGAACTTGCTCTTGGCGCTGACCATAAACAAGGTGTCAGTCTCATCCGCGCCTTCCAGGTCATTGCTCCTGGACGCATAACCGATGGCCAGGGTGGCCAAGTCGCTGATCTTTATATTGTAGGCCCCCCTGATTTCCGATTCGCTTTTGGTCTCGGTGCCAGAGGCATCTTC
>JACZSY010000220.1 GCA_022573975.1 SAR324 cluster bacterium
GATAGCCCTCAAAAAGAGGGCTGGAAGGTGCTGAAATAAACGATTTTACCGGCATTATGAGCGAATATCGCCCTGTGAACCGAAGTGATGGGTGTTCGACAGGGTAATGCAGAGGTCTCAAATTATAAAAGAGACAGTTTGATAGAGGAATGATCTTGGCTATAGGCTTTCCCCGCGGCCTTCATACCGGCAGTATGGCCCGGATGGCCGTGCCGGTCACCTCGCGCAGGCGGCGGGCGTTGGTGATGGGATCCAGCAGTCCGGTGGTGACCACGGCGCAGGCGATGCCGCAATCCGGGTCGCCCAGGGCCACCGTGGAGACCATGCCCGAATGGGAGAACACCCGGCGCGAATAGTCCCGGTGAATGTCCGCGTTGCCGTGCAGGCCGAAGCCCAGCCCCCAGGCCAGGGGCGCGCCCATCAGGGTCCGGTCGGGCATGCCCCAGCGGTGACAGGCGGTGAACAGGTCCACCGTGCGCCGGTCCACCAGTTGGCGGCCCTCCCATTGTCCCTTGGCCAGCAGCCAGTCGAACAGCCGCGCCAACTCCCGGGCCGGGCCGCGCACCCCTCCGCCGGGATTGACCCGGGCGATCTCGGCGGCGCTGTTGAAGCGGTCGATGAAGGCCTGGGTGGCGAAGTGCTCGCGGTCCGTGCGCCCCAACTGCACGCGCGCCAGCCGGCCGTTCAAATCCCGCTGCCGTTGCGGGGAGAGTCCCATCATGGTCTCAACCATGCCCAGCGGCGCGAAGAGTTCCTCCGCGGCGAAGGCGTCGATGGAGCGGCCGTCCAGCCGCCGCACGATCTCCCCCAGCACGTACCAGCCCGAGGCCGCGTGATAGCCGGCCTGTGTGCCGGGGGGATATTCGGCCGGGTGGGCGCAGATGACGGCGATCAGTTCATCCCAGCCCAGCCCATCTTCCCGGTGGATCGCGCCGGGAAATCCCCCCATGTGGGTCAGCACGTGACGGATGGTGCAGGCCTCCTTGCCGTTGCCGAATTCGGGAATGTGGCGCCGCACCGGATCGTCCAGCGCGAGCAGGCCCCGGTCGTAGAGCAGGGCGATGGCCATGGCCGTGATGGGCTTGGAAGCGGAAAACCAGGCGGTCAGCGAGTCCGGGGTCATGGGCACTCCCGGCGCCGCCTGGCCCACGGCGTATTCCACCACCAGCCGGCCGTGACGGGAGATGGCGGCCTGCGCCCCCTGATGGCGTCCTTGCTCCAGGCCCCGCGCCAGCAAGGCCGGGCCTTCCAGCAAGACCTCGCGCCGCATCCCGGCGGCTTCGGGGTCCATTTTCCAGCGGATGTCCAATGGTTCGCTCATGGAATTTCCCGGCCGCCCGCGTCCAGGGTTTGACGGTGGATGACGGTGGATTGACGGCGCCGATGAGGGCGGTTAGTTTTTCAATTCATATCCCACCCGGAGCGATCCGTATATCCCATACCGCCCGGCCGCCAAAACCCACCTTTTCCCCAACCGCCCAATGTCCCTCCCCCGCATCGTGCTCGTCAAATCGGCCCATGACATCGGCTCGGCCATCGCCCACCGGATCAAGTCACGGGAAGCCGCGGCGATATTGTGGGAAAGTCCGTCCCCCGGGGCCACTCGGGGCCTGATGTGCTTCGCCGCCGCGGTCCATCAAGGGCGGGCGGAGTTGGAAGGCCTGGCCGCCATACGCCATGACGACCCCAGGGCGGCGTTGGAGGCGGCGGAACGGACGGGGGAAATCCCCCTGCTGGTGGGCGATCTGGACGGGCCGCTGCCCCTCGCCGCGCAGGTGATGGTGGACGCGCGGATGCTGAAGAAAACCGTGCCGGCCCCGCAAATCGATCTGGCGCCCCTCACCATCGGCATCGGACCCGGCTTCGTGGCCGGCGTGCAGGTGCACGTGGTGATCGAGAGCAACTGGGGCGCGCGGCTGGGAACGGTGATCCGCGAAGGCGCCGCGGAGGCCTACACCGGAACCCCCCGCAAGGTGGAGGGACTGGGGGTGGAGCGCTATCTTTACGCGCCCCATGGGGGCACCTTCCGCACGGAACGGGCCCTGCTGGAGCCCATTGAAGCGGGAGACACGGCGGGGTGGGTGGAGCGGACCCCGCTCAAGGCGCTGGCCGGAGGCATCCTGCGCGGGCTGGCCACATCCGGGCTGGAAGTGGCCAAGGGAGCAAAGCTGGTGGAGGTGGACCCCACCGGCGATCCGGACAATTGCCGGGGCATCGCCAGCCGCCCGGCCCGCATCGCCGAAGGGGTGCTGGAAGCCATCGACGCCTTCCGCGCCCGGCTGGGGTAGCGGGGAAACCGGCGGCGTTTACCACCAACAACCGCTTGAGGGGTTTCACCCCAAACACTCCCGGAGCAACTTGTTTAAAAGATGGAGCAAAACATTCGATGGAAATTACAAGGAACCTGGTATTTATGCATTTCAAGCCGCGCCAAAAATTTGGTGCGGGATTCTTGTTAAACATCCCCGTAAACCCGCCAGGGGCGCCGGGGCGAAGTCCCGGCCCGCCGGAGGCTGTAAAATAACCGGTTTTTTAAACCTTCCCGCCAAAGGAGAAAATCCATGACGAAAATCCTGGTCTTTCAGGGAGCCAACATGAACTGGCTGGGCAAGCGGCAGCCGGAGGTCTACGGCACCACCACCGCCGATCAACTGGACCAACGCATCCGGGCCTATGCCGGTGAAAAAGGGTTCGAGGTGGACATCTTCTACACCAACATGGAGGGAGTAGGGATCGAACGCCTGCAACAGGCCGAAGAAGAGGGCGTGGACGCCATCGTGATGAACCCGGCCGGATTTTCCCATGCCGGTTACGCCCTGCGCGACGCCATCAAGAGCATCACCGTGCCCGTGGTGGAGGTGCATATCTCCCACCTGGTGCGCCGCGGCATCGAGGCGGTCACCACCGAGGCCGCCGTGGGCGTCGTCTGGGGCTTCGGGCTGCACTCGTACATTCTCGGCATCGACGCCGCCCTGCATCTGGTGACGGGGAGTGGAAAAACCGGGGGGAAATGATCTGGCGGTTGTCCCCGGCCCGGCCCAGGCCGCATCCCTCCCGGCACTCCGGCACCGCCCCTCGCGCTAACCCCGCGCCTCCACTCCCGCGGCTCGTTCGGCCAGGCGGATGATGGCGCTGGGGTTTTCGAGGCCATGGCCCAGCTCCACCAGTTCGGCGAACATGCCGCGCAGGGTCTCGGCCAGGGGCAGGGAGAAGCCCAGGTCGTCCATGGCCTGCTTGATGTAGGTGAGGTCCTTGAGCAGCACCCGCGCCTCGCCGCCGGGCGAAAAATCGCCGCGCAGCACCTTCTTCACCCAGAGATCCATGGCCGCGCTGGCCGCCACGCCGCCGGAAAGCGCGGTCACCAATTGATTCAAATCCAACCCCGCCTTGGCGCCGAAGACCAGCGCCTCGCCCATGGCGGCCAGGTGAATCGCCACCATGATCTGGTTGGCCAGCTTGGCGTGGCCGCCCGCCCCCACCGCCTCGCCCATCAGCGTGACGCGCGAACCCATCGCCGCGAGCACCGGGCGGCAGCGCTCGAACACTTCCGGGTCGCCGCCCACCATGATCGACAGGGCGCCCTCGATGGCCCCCACGTCTCCGCCGCTGACGGGGGCGTCCAGCATCGCCGCCCCCCGTTCGGCCAGCAGCCCGGCCAAGCGCCGGGAGACCGGGGGCGAGTTGGTGGTGTGGTCGATGAAAACGCTTCCCGGCCGGATCCCTTCCAGCACACCCTCCGGGCCGGTGAGAACCTGCTCCACCGCCTCGGCATCGAAGAGGCAGGCCAGCACAATATCCGCTTCCCGCGCCGCCTCTGCCGGACTGGCCGCCACGGCCGCTTTGCCGGCCCCAGGGGCCTCGGTGACTTTGCCGGCCCCAGGGGCCTCGGTGACTTTGGCGGCCCCAGGGGCCTCGGTAACTTTGCCGGCCCCAGGGGCCTCGGTAACTTTGGCGGCCCCAGGGGCCTCGGTGACTTTGCCGGCGCCTGGGGTATCGGTCGCTCCGCCGGAAACGAGCGCTTCCGCCTTGGCCGCCGTGCGGTTCCACACCGTCACCGGGTACCCCGCCCGCAACAGGTTGCGGGCCATCGGCGCGCCCATCATGCCCATGCCCAGAAAGGCCAGCCGTTCGGTCATTGGCGCTGCTCCCCTTTGTTGATACTCCATTGTGGACCACACCCGCGACGCCGCCGGGAGCTATCCTTGCCCTCGGACCCCTAATCTTGGAATCCTAACCTCCAATGGCGGCCGGTTGCAATCGGTACAAAGGTTGAAAGGCGAACCCCCGCCCTCCCCTAGCCCGCCTTCACGCGCCCATGATAGGCTGGTGCCATCGGGCGGCGTGAGGGCGGTGTGTGGGCGCCACCGCCCTCACGCCGCCCGCCACACGCATTTGGAGGCCGGGCATATGGCGCGGGAGGTGAAATCGTTCGAGTTGTTCTGCTGGTATTACCTGGGCTTGTCGCCGAAGGGGGAATACAGCTTCGTCAACGGCAACAAGGTGGCCAAAATTTACAACTGGACCGTGGGCGACCTGTTGCACATCCTTAAAAAACAAGGCCTTGATCCCGATCTGGTGCTCAACACCGATTTCCCCATGGCGCGCTATCAGGTCGACGTGCAGATGGCGGCCCAGCAGCACGGCCCCGACCACGCCCTGGAGTTCGCATCGCGCATCTATGAGGATTTCAAGCAACGCATGGGCCGCCGCCGGGACTGGGCGGCCGAGATCGAGCGGGAAAGGGAGGAAGACCGCGACCGCCGCCGCGAAGGCAGGTGACCGGGGGGGTGAAAGAAGGGGAAGACAACCGCATCCATGCGGCGGGGACCGCCCTGGAAGGCGGCGGGTTCGACTTGGCCGGCCGCCGGGTGGCTTCGTTGTTGGGGCCGCCGCCACGGCGGATGCGCCGGGGGTGTTGGACGGACTGCCACGCGCGCAGGATTTCGGGGACCCGCCCCCCATCCGGCGGCGGGACTGGCAGGTCAACCCGGTCATGCTCCCCGCAAGGCCGGCCCCCAATCCTACGCCGGCGGAAACCCAATCCGGCACGGGAAAATCGATCAGGGTGGGCCCTGCTCTTTTGGATGCGGCGGGTTGAGCCTATGGTCCACCAGCCAAAACCCCACCCCGGAAAACAGGGCCGCCAACGAACCGATTCCTGCGATGATCGGGTCGTCCTGGACCAGCATTCCACTGATCCCCAGGCCGACCACGCCCAGGAAAACCAACAGCAGGGAGATGATTTTCATGTGGTTTCTTCCTTTTCGAGGGTAACAAGGGCTGCCCTGTCGCACATTTTCCGGATCAAAGCCCGCCGGAACGGCCCGGTTTGCGGAATACCGTTCAGTTCAAAAGCATGAAGGGTGAATTTTCCCGCCTTTCGATCCACCATGAATTGCACGGCGGCCTCCACCGGTTTTTCCATATAGATCAGGCCGCCCCGGACATTGACGAATTCCAGGCCGTCCCTCGTTTTTCCCCTTTCCCAGGCCGGAGAGGACAGGAAGCTATCGGCCATTTGGCTGAGGGTGTGTTTGGGACACCGTTCCAATTTTCCGTTTCGCACCATCGCCTCCAATGGCGAATTTCCTCCGCTGCCGGGAGCATACCAGATGGCCGCGGCCGCGATGGAAATCATGGCCAACAGGCCAAGCCCGATCAGCATCTTCTTCATGGCGTTCCAATGCGTGTTTTGCCGTCAACGTTTTGGGGTGCCCGCTCAACTTCGTAACCGCCCCTGGCCACGGGGCATTTTCACGGCGGCGCATTTCAACGGCGGGGCATTTCAACGGCGGCGCATTTCAACGGCGGCGCATTTCAACGGCGGCGCCAGTCAACAGCGGCGCCAGTCCTCAATCGCGCCTGGCGCGGTCATTTCCACATATCCTTAGCACACGGTGGCTTTTAAAACAGGATCGCCTCTAAAACAGGATCTCCTCTAAAACACGACGGTCTTCAACACAGGATGGCGGGAACTTCCCGTTCCCGGGCAGGGGCCCGGGCGCCACACCCCGCCTTGACACCCCTTGCACCAGGTGGTGTGGTGATGGCCTCGCACCCTGAACAGACCCGAACCTCCCAATTCACTTCACCCAGGACACCAAAACAGAGATTCGCCAGTGTCTTCTGAAAACACCACCGCTGAGAACCCATTCGCCGGCGTTGCTGCATTTAAAGGCGGTGCTGCATTTAAAGACGGCGCGGCGTTCATGGACGGCAAGTACGTGCCCATCGCCGAGGCGCGCATCCCGATCACCGACTGGGGCTTCCTGCGCTCGGATGTGACCTACGACGCCGTACACGTCTGGCGGGGAAGCTTCTTCCGCCTGGAGGATCATCTGGCCCGCTTCGGGCGCTCCGTGGCGGCCCTGCGCATGGACACCGGCCATGGCCCGGAAGCCACCAAGGAAATCCTGCACGAATGCGTGCGCCTGAGCGGCCTGCGCGACGCCTTGGTGGAGATGGGCTGCACGCGGGGCACCGGCCCGCCCGGCTCCCGCGATCCCCGCGAGTTCACCAACCGCTTCTTCGCCTTCGCCGTGCCCTTCGTCTGGATCGCCAAGCCGGAAAAACAACTCGAAGGCCTGCACCTGACCATCAGCACCGTGCGGCGCATTCCGCCCGAATCGGTGGACCCCAAAGTGAAGAATTTTCATTGGGGCGACCTGATCCGCGGGCTTTACGACGCCTACCAGCGCGGCGGCGAGACCGCCGTGCTGGTGGACCAGGCGGGCAACGTCACCGAAGGGCCCGGCTTCAACGTGTTCATGGTGCGCGGCGGCCGCGTCTCCACCCCCGCCCGGGGAATATTGGAGGGCATTACCCGCCTCACCGTGATCGAACTGTGCGCCGAGGCGGGGATTCCGCTGGAAGAGACGCTGGTGCATGCCGACGCCCTGCGCGGGGCGGACGAGGTCTTCCTCTCCAGCACCGCCGGGGGCATCCTGCCCGTGACAACGGTGGACGGAAAATCCCTGGGAGACGGCGCCCCCGGCCCCCTCACAATGCGCCTGCGCGAGTTGTATTGGAGCAAGAAGGAAGCCGGCTGGCACGGCACGCTGGTGGAGTACCATTAGGGAGGGACGCCGCACGAAGCCTCACCCCTTCCGCCCTTCGGGCTCCCTCCCCCCTCCATGAAATGGAGAGGGGAATTTGACTATGTTTACAGTGATATGGCGAGAGGTGTCACCCCCATCCCAGGGGGGGGAGATGAGGCTTTCCCCCTAAATCTCCTCTCCATCATAAAATTTATTGCCTATCCCTTAGCTCCGCAATACTGTTTATTTTCAGCGCTCAGGTTTAAGGAGTTTCCACGCGGCACCTCACCCCGCCCCGGTCACAAACACCGTGCCCGGGGCTGCCCCTCTCCGCGGTGATTTTGAACGGCCCGGAGGGGCGTTCTTATGTTATTTCATTGTTAATACAACGGATTTTCCCCTCTCCCGCGGGAGAGGGGGCCAGGGGGTGAGGTGCTGGT
>JACZSY010000418.1 GCA_022573975.1 SAR324 cluster bacterium
TTGGCTGTCGATCAACAGGGTGCGGGGTCGAGCGAGGCGGTTGCCGTGCTCATCGTAGTTGCGGAACAGTTCAAACTCCCCGTTTTTTAAAGTGATGGTTCCGTCATCGTTCTCACGTTGAAAACCTGAAATGTAGTCATAAACCAGTTTGGAGGTGGATGTGTTGTTGCAGACCACAATAAAGCAAGGGGGGACAATCACTCCTGCGTCTTTCCAAAGATGGAAGGTCTTCTCATAATGTCCGTAGAGGGCCTCCAGAGCCGTGTTTAATGTGGTGGGCAAACTGAGAGGGTCAAGATTTTTGGATTTCCCCCGGCCTTTCTTCGGCATGTCCTTGCGGATGTTTTCCCAGAGATTCCGGAAAATGGGCATGTCCTCACCCGGGATGTTGTCCGCCACCGGCACCCGTGGCAGCTTGACGATCCCGCACTCGATGGCGTCCATCAGGGAAAAATCACTCATGGTCCACGGAAACAAGGTTCCTTCGGAATAACCGGAACCGCGCAGGAAGAAGGGAGTGGCGGAGAGGTCGATCACCCTGTTCAGCCCCAACTTCCGTTTGACGGTCTCCAGTCCGTTGATCCAAACCCGGGCCACCTCCATGTTTCGCTGGGCTTCCTTTTTGTCGTCTCCCTTCAGGTCACCCTCGTCGTCATCCCCAGGCTTTTCCCTATAGCAGTGGTGGGCCTCGTCGTTGAACACGAGGATATTCTTCATCCCCATCAAATCCGGCATCAACCGTTGCAGCATCTGGCCTTCGGTTTCCAGTGATTTAATCGGCGCTCCACGGCCCTGAAGCATGGATCGCGTGCCTTTTGCCAGTTCCATCCGTTCGCGGAGCATAAAGGTGTGGTAATTGGTGATGACGATTTTGGCCCTGTCCAGATCCCCAAGCATATCGCCCGGCACCAGTTCGTTGGCTTTGTAGTAGCTGTCGGGGTCGTTGGGCTGGAGCACCCGCAGGCGGTCCTTGATGGTCAGGCCCGGGGTGACAACCAGGAAGCCCCGCGTAAACCGGCTGCTCTGGGGCCGCCGCACGGCGTTGATGGTTTGCCACGCGATCAACATGGCCATCACGGTGGTTTTGCCTGCACCGGTGGCAAGTTTCAAAGCCAGCCGATTCAATTCCGGGTTCGCATCGTGGTTGGCCCTGTTCAGGTGATCGAGAAAACCCTGGCCGGTCTTCCCCATGTTGGGCGCTACCTCGGTCAACCAGATTGCAGTTTCCGCCGCCTCAACCTGGCAAAAGAAAGGGCGGAGATTGCTGAAGCGGTGGTGCCGCCAATGGTGAAGGAGGCGGGCTGTCTCCGGGGTGACCTTCCAGTCGTTGGGGTTGGGAAGGGCGCGCCATCGGTCAACCTGGTCCCGGACGGAATTGATGATCGCGGTGTGGTCGTATGCTTGTTTCTCGGTGGAAATCCCCTTGTCATCAAACCCCATTTGGGTTTGAGAGGACGATCCTTTCTGCTTCTTTGGCTTCGGAATGGGCGTGATGAAATCTGCGCCTCGACGGCTTTCGGTGATCCGCTGGGTCGGCTGTCCCGCTTCATCCAACTCCCAATGCCGCCCCGGATATTCATAGGGGGAATTCAGGATGGGGCGTTCAAAGAATTGATTTTCCATTTTCCGCAGTCCCCGAATTGGTGTGCCCTCGTTGACGGAAGGATCATGAGGTTCTGGAGCGCCCAAAAAGTATTCAACCCGGGCAGACCCAATGCTCTCGGGTTCGGCCTATTTTAAAATCTTTGGATTTGAGGTCCCCCAGAGTTTCCGGGGAGGACGAACAATACACTTACCAGGAAAACAAGGCAATATTTGAATAAGGCTGGGATAATTTGGGGGGGAGGGGAAACGGGGGTTAGAATATAATTGCTGGGGGGTGGTGAAATGCTGGGGAAACCGAATTTCCTGGAACGGCAAAATTTTGAATCCTCAGTCTGACTCTAGGGGGTAAATCGTCTGGTCAGTTTTTGTCCTCACCCTCCAAAAACAGCCGAGGACGCATCCACTTCATTGAAATTTGGCGTAAATGGCGGTTCTACGCATTCACGCGGATCGTTACGGGAAGGCAGCCCGATTGGTGATAATGAAGGATCCCACAACTCTAATCTGAGCACCCTCCCTCCCCACGAATCAACAGGTAGGCCCAGCCCCTGATCGGCCATTGAAGGGC
>JACZSY010000419.1 GCA_022573975.1 SAR324 cluster bacterium
CCGTGTCCGGGACTGCCCCTCTCCGCGGTGATTTTGAACGGCCCGGAGGGGCGTTCTTATGTTTTTTCAATGTTGATACAACGGATTTCTCCCTCTCTTTTGGAGAGGGGGCCAGGGGGTGAGGTGCTGTTGGGCGGGATTCGCGCACCGGAAATACAAAGACGAGGCCGCCAAATACCGCGGTTTTCGGGCTGAGGGGCTGATTCCTGAATAAACCATTGAATTCATTTATCATAAACCCGTATTTGCCGTGGCAATGGAATAGGCATTTATCCTTTTATCGAACATGGAGGCCGCCGATTTCGTTCAACCATGGGGATTCATCGCGCATCCATCGGCGGGAGGCGGGGAGGCCTTTCCGGTCCGCCCCGGCGGAACGATGCCGTGCGGAGGGTCGCCGTTATGCAAGGATTGCCGTTGTGCAAGGATTCATAGTAAGTAAACTGCCACCTATGACACCGGTGCGGCGGCGCGACGGGCGGATGGGAAAGCGGCCCCGGGGAAAGTTCGCGGCAATCCAAGGGGGGCCACCAATGGACGGGAAAACACCAACGCCACCCCGGCGATTTGGCCCAGGCCGGCAAAAGACCGAAAAAAGGGAACCAAGCATGAAAAAAATTCACGGAATCAACATTCCACCGGCCCTGACATTTTTCCTGGCGGCCTTGCCGGTCGCGGTGATGACCGTGCTGTTGGCCGCATGGCCCGAGACCGTTTGGGCCGCCGGTGACAGCGGGGAAGGCGGTTTCCTGCCGCCCATCTGGACTGTGCTGCCCTTTTTGGGCATCCTGCTTTCCATCGCCCTGTTCCCCCTGTTCGCCAATCATTTTTGGGAACACCACTACCCCAAGATCAGCATTTTCTGGCTGGTGCTGGCCGTGATCCTGATGGTTGTATCGCTGCCATCCGGGACGACGTTCACGGCGGCCTTCGGCACCAAGTTTTTCTCCACCGCCGAGGAATACGTGGCCTTCATCATCCTGCTGGGCTCGTTGTTCGTCATCTCGGGCGGAATTTTCATCGCCGGCGACATCAAAGGCACGCCCATTGTCAACTCGACGATCATCCTCATCGGCAGCCTGCTGGCCTCGCTGATCGGCACCACCGGCGCGGCGATGCTGTTGATCCGCCCCATTTTGCGGGCCAACGCCAAGCGGGAGTATCAATCCCACGTGGTGCTGTTCTTCATCTTCCTGGTCTGCAACATCGGCGGCTCTCTCACGCCCATCGGCGATCCTCCGCTGTTCCTGGGCTTCCTGCAGGGGATTCCCTTCGAGTGGACCCTGGCGCTGACCCCCCATTGGGCTTTCTCGGTGGTGTCCGTGCTGGTGATATTTTTTGCTTTCGACACCTTTCTTTACCGCCGGGAGGGGCTGCACAAGGCGCCCCCCGGGCCAAAGGGGGAACCCGTCCGCATCCATGGCAAGATCAATTTCCTGCTGCTGCTGGGCGTGGTGGGGCTGGTCATCATGAGTGGCGTGGTGCATATCGGGGAACCCATTCCCTTTTTCGGCCTGGGCGTTTTCCACATCCCGGCCCTGTTGCGCGATGGCGGGCAGGTGGTGCTGGCGGGTATCTCGCTGCTGATAACGACCAAATATATCCGGGAAAGCAACAATTTCAACTTCGGGCCGATCAAGGAAGTGGCCTATCTCTTCTTCGGCATCTTCACGGCCATGATTCCCGCGTTGATGCTGCTCAACATAAGGGGCAGCGAGTTGGGCCTCGATTCTCCGGCGGGGTATTTCTGGGCCACGGGCATCCTGTCCGCGTTCCTGGACAATGCGCCCACCTATCTGACCTTCCTGGAAACGGCCAAGGGCTCCTTGGGAATCGAAACGGCCTTGGGCATGACGACCGATCCGGCCGCCGAGAAAATCCTGATCGGGATCTCCGTCGGCGCGGTCTTCATGGGCGCCATGACCTATATCGGCAACGGCCCCAATTTCATGGTCAAAGCCATCGCGGAAGGGAGCGGTATCCGCATGCCGAGCTTCTTCGGGTACCTGGTGTACTCCGTCATCATCCTCCTCCCGGTGTTCCTGCTGGTTTCCTTGATATTCTTCTAAAAAGCCTGTGACCAACCAAATGCGTGGGGGATTTCATCCCCCACGCCCCCAGACCATTTTTTGGAAAAAATGGCACTACTGTCCGGTTTAGCTTTTT
>JACZSY010000221.1 GCA_022573975.1 SAR324 cluster bacterium
GGAAGGATTCGGGCGTCGGGCCGCAGGCCGGAAGGGGGAGGATTCGGGCGTCGAAACCCCCATTCCCCAATTTTCACCCACCCCATGAAAAGAAAACTCCCCTCCCTGCGCACATGGGGGCCGGGGGAGGGATGCGGCGAAAATCCTCATCCCCTCTCCCCCCTTTTGACAGGGCGATGCCGTGGGGCCTAAGCTGGGCGAAGAGGCGTTCCCCCAGCAACCCCGCCACCCCCGCCTGTGGAGAGCCACGGCACCGGTTTC
Source organism: SAR324 cluster bacterium (assembly GCA_022573975.1). Classification (GTDB taxonomy): domain Bacteria; phylum SAR324; class SAR324; order SAR324; family JACQKK01; genus JACZSY01. The sequence continues at coordinate 262 of JACZSY010000221.1, forward strand.
GCCATGACCGATATTTCACAAGCTCCGGTTCACGCCCCGCTGGCGCACCTGGCCACGCAGCCGGGATACTATTACCTCTACGCCCTCTACGCCGATTATCGCCTCAACAACGCCTGGTTCTCGGAGCGGGAATATGCCGACCTGTTGCGGGAACGCATTCGGGTGATCCAGCCCCTGCTGGCCCTGGTGCAGCCCTACCGCAAAAGCCCCGCCCTGCGGCTGTTCACCGAGCGGCAGTCGCGGGACCGGTTTCCGGTGGATAAGGTGAACGAGGCCTACCGCCAGTTGCGCGAGTTGATCGAGAAAATCGGACCCCCGCCCGGCTGGCCGGACGGCGAACCCCCGCAGGCCCCTGAATATCAGCATGCCATTCCGGCCGGCGCCAAAAAGCGGGGGGCGGAACCTGAAGCCGGGGGCGCCGGGGCGGACGGGGAGGGTGGGGAAGATTCCCCCAAACCCGATGCGGACGTCGAAGCCGGCGGGAAACGCTATCCCAAATCCCCGGTGGATTACTCCAAGCGGGTGTAGCCCACGGATTGCTCCAGGAGGGTGGTATCCGCTATCCGGCCGGATGAAGCCCACCGCTGAAAACGGCGCCGCCCAACACCGCGGCGGTCAGCAACAGGCCGTAGAGCAGATGCAGCGCCGAGGTGCCCTTGAGCGCCCGGTGCAGTATCGATTGCCGCGGCGAGGGTTGATGTGGCGCGGCCTGTTGGATTCCATCCCGGAGCCAGAGGAGGAGCCGGAAGGCCAGGGGCAGGGTCAGCCAGGGCAGCAACAGCCAGAATGAAGCCCGCCCCAGCAGCACCATGGCCAGCGGCGCGCCAAAGGCCAGCGCCAGCAGGGCCATATAGAGGGTGCGCACCGGCCCGGCGCCGAACACCGTGACCAGGGTGCGCCGCCCCTGGCGCCGGTCCTCCGCGGCGTCGCGCAGGTTGTTGGCGATCAGGATCGCCGTGACCAGCGCCGCCACGGGAAGCGAAAGCCAAAAGGCCATCGCCTCCCAGGCGCCGGTTTGCACGAACACCGTGCTCATCACCATCACCGGCCCCATCACCACGAATACCAGCGCCTCGCCCAAGGCAAAGTCTCCCAGGGGCAGCGGCCCGGCGCTGTATCCGTAGGCCACCGCCAGGCTGACCCCGCACACGGCCAGCAGCGGCCATCCGCTGAGAGACACCAGGTAGACCCCGATCACGGTGGCCAACCCGAACACCACCGCCGCGCCCAGTTTCACGGCCCGGGTGGATAGCAGCCCCCGCGCGATCACCTTGTGCGGGGCGGGAAATTTATCGGCCGAATCGCCCGCGCCGTGGTCCGCGAATTCATCGGTGAAGTTGGCCCCGATCTGCACCAGCAGGGAGCCGCACAGGGTGAGGAAGCACAATTCCCAGGAGAAACGATCGATCCCGGCGGCATAGGCGCTGCCCACCAGCACCGGCACCGCCGAGGCGCTCAGGGTGTGTGGCCGGGCGGCGGTGAACCAGACCGCCAGCCAATGGGTGAGAGACTGCATGGAATTCTTCGCATAAGGTTTCGTGGCGAACATCATGGGGAACGGGCCGGCCGGTATTATCGGATAAATTCACCATGGCCGCAAAGGGGGGCTTTATTCCTCTTTTTCTCAGGGCAAGTGCATAATCCAAATTCCTATGTTTTTCCATAGAGCGGTGGCACGGGCGTCCCTGCCCGTGAGAGGGCAGGCAAGGCGGCAAAGCGGCCCACCCACCGGCCCTTCACCCACCGGCTCTTCACCCACCATCTTTCCATCACCCCAACGGAGGATCGAACCATGCGCGAGGACCTGAAACCGGGGAATCTCTTTCCCGACTTCCGCCTGCCCGATCAGGACGGCAGGGAAGTCTCTTTAAGCGAAGTGATGGGAGGCTGGCCGGTGGTGCTGACCTTCAACCGGGGCAACTATTGACCGAAGGACGCCCGTCAGTTGACGGGATATGCCATGCACCTGCAGCCCGATCTGGCGGTGAGCTACTACGGCATCGTCACCGTGACCACCGAGGCCCGGCTGGAGACAGTGGAGATGCGCAACACGGTGGGCGCGCGCTGGCCTTTTCTCAGCGACCACGAACGAAAACTGCTCCACGAATTGGAGCTGGCCGACGAGAGCGAGCACCGTTACGGCCCGGTGTTCGTTCCCCATACCTTCATCCTGGACGGAGACCGCGCCATTCACAGCGTCTACATGGGCTGGTGGTTCGTGGGGCGCCCCACGGGGGAGGAAATCCGGCGGGACATGCGCGATGTGTTCTCCCGGCGGGAGGACTGGGAATACCGCAAGCAATGGAGCGCCGGGGGGCTGGGCGGATAATGCCGGCTGGGCGGATAACCCGGGGTGTGGCAAGCACCGGCTGTGGCTGGCGCCCGCTGGGCTATGGCTGGCGCCGGCCGGCTGTGGCTGGCGCCAGCCGGGGCCGGTCAGGGGTCTTTCCGCCAGTCCGGGTCCACCAGGAAGGAGATGACCGTGGCCAGCACCAAGGCCCAGAACGCCGCGCCCACGCCCAGCCAGGTGACGTTGGAGGCGGCGATGACCAGGGCGAACAGGCAGCCGAAACGGTATTGGCCGGCGCCAAAGGATTTTTCCAGCGATTGCAGCAGCACGGGCGCCAGGGCCAGCCCCGCCACGGCCTTGATCAGTCCCAGCGGCAGCACCTGGATCAGGGCCACCAGGGTCAGCCCGAGCAGGCCGAAAACGATGAACAACACCCCGTTGATCGCCGCGGCCCCCCAGCGCAGATCGGGGTCGGGGTGGGAAGCCGGATCGCCGCAGATGGCCGTCATGGGCGTGGCCAGGTTGATGCCGTGTCCGCCGAAGGGGGCGGTGAGCATGCTGAAGACGCCGGTGGCGATGGTGACCGCGTTCACCGGCGCGCGATAGCCCATGGCCCACAGCACGCCGATGCCGGTGGCGTTCTGGGAGCTGAGCGCCAGCAACATCAGCGGAAGCGACAGGGAGAGGAAGGCGTTCCAGGTGAATTCCGGGGCGATCGGCACGGGAATCGTCAGCGCCAGCGGAATCGGCTGCTCCGGCCAGGGGTGCAACACCATCGCCAGCGCCACTCCCACGGCCAGCGCCAGGGTGACCGGCGGCAGGCGCAGGTTGAACCGCATGGCCAGGCAAAAGACCAATATCACCGGAGCGATCAGCAGGGGGTCGGCGGCCAACTCGGTGAAGATGGAGATTCCGAACCGCATCAGCACCCCGGTCAGCATGGCCAGCACGATGCCCGGAGGGAAGAGCCGCATCACCCGCTCGAAAGCGCCGGTGAAACCCAACACGGCGATCAGCGCGCCCGACATGAGGTAGGCCCCCACCGCGGGCGCGGCGCCGAACCCGGGCAGGGTCTGGATCAGCAGGGCGGCGCCCGCGATGGAAAAGGCGCCGCAGATGGGCTGGCGGTAGGCCATGGCCAGCCAGATCGAGAACACGCCGCCCCCCACGTAGATGGCGAAAAACCACGAGCCGGTCTGCGCGTCGGTGAAGCGGCTGTTCACGGCCGCCTGATAAACCAGCAGGGCCGGGCCGGTGACCCCCAACAACGCCGCCACCAGGGCGGAGGAAAAGGTGGAAAGGGTCAAGGCCTTCCGCAGGCCGCCCACGGAGCGGAAAAAATGGGTCTCGCGTTCCCAAAGCGGCATGGGCCGAAGGCTCCCTGTTGCGAAGTCGGAAGGGGTGGAACGGTGAATCGTTTTCCCCGCACCGCGCCACCATACCGGCAGCATCGCCGGCGGCGCAAGCCGGGCGGAGGCCTGGCCAGGAAAAACGCCGCCAAGTACCGCCAACCGCGACAGGAACCGCCGATAAACGCCGATGAACGCGGATTTAACTACAAACTGCGAAGGGGTCTCGCAAAGGCGCGGAGGCCGCCAAGAACCGCCAACTGCGAACTGCTTTGGAACCGCCGATGAACGCCGATGAACGCGGATAACTGCGAACTGGAACAGCGGGTCTGACCCTCTCCACGGGCTTTTCAACCACACCGGGAGAGATAACATGGGGGCCGTTCCTCCTGGTACAGTGCATTGAAGCTCAACCAAAGCTGTGCACATACCAAGGAGAAACGGACATGAAAAAGATAAGCCAAGAAGGATTGATCAACAAGCTTAAACTTCTGGTCAACGAATTGATTATTTTGGGGGTAGACGTTCATAAACGCTCTTATCCTATTGCCATTTGGAGCGTTCAACGCGGATTAATGACCACATTGATCCTGCCATCCTCCTCAGCGGTATTGATCAAACTGATCACGCCCTTCAAAAAGCATATTGCTCAAATCGTTTATGAAGCCGGACCAACAGGCTTTGGTCTGGTTCGGGACTTGAGGGCAAGCGGCTTCAAAGCCGATGTGATCGCCCCCTCCCGGCTTCCCGTGCCGCCGGGCAAACAGGCCAAGTCCGATCCGGAGGATTGTGTAAACTTGTCTTTTTTGGCGGCCAACAAGCTCCTTCAACCCATTCACATTCCCAGCAGGGAAGAAGAAGCGGAACGGCAGGTGATGCGTCTGCGCGAACAGACTATCCCCAAACAGCGCCGCATAAAGCAGCAGATTAAAAGTCTTCTGTTGCAACATGGCATTGAAGAACCCGAGGGGCTGGGAAATTGGAGCCTGAAGTCCTTGGAAGTCTTGCGCATGCTCGATCTTGGCGAACACTTGCGATTTTGCCTGGACACCCTCCTTGATGAACTGGACTGGCTCAAGAGCCAAATCGCTGCCATAAGCAAAAGAATTAATGCGCTGGCCAAAAGGGAAGGCCATAAAACCCAGGTGGAACACCTCCGCCCGATTCCCGGCGTGGGGCCAATCACCGCCATGACTTACCGTACCGAATTGCTGGCCCCACATCGCTTTAAAGATGGCGGCCAGCTTGCTCGCATCGTTGGAGTGGCCCGCCACTTGGCGATTTGCATGTGGCGAATCAGCACCCGCAATGAACCTTACCGCCAAAAAGCGGCCTGAAAGGTGAAAAGCGCTGTGTAGGAAGGAACCTCATTAACGTGAATGAATTAAAATGAAACGGAGGATCGGCGAAACGGAATGACCACGGGCCGGCCCTGTTGGGATGTTACCAGCGTGGAAAGATGGTGGCTTCCGTTTGGCCTTTCGCATAATTTAACTGGTGCCTTTGAGAGCACGGATAGCAGGTTGATCCTCATTTCATGCCACGTTCAACACGTTGATTTGACAGAAGGCCCCATGGCAGGCCCCATAGCAGGGCCCATAGCAGGGCCGGCGGGTTGTCGCCGCCGGGGTGAGGTCTCGTGGTAAGGCCTCGCCCCCGCCAGCCTACACGCCCACCAGCCACCCCGCCCGGAAAGCCAGCAGGGGCCCGGTTTTCGCCCTCCCCCGCGGGGCCGTCAAATACTGATCCTCTCTTCCCGATAGGGGGTGTCCGGATCGCTTTCCAGGAAGTCCCGGATGTCCGAGGCCGGTTTTCCCGGCGCTTGCAGCTTTCCCGCTTCGAAAAAACCGATGAAGCGGCGCACCAGCGGAAATTTCTCCTCCGGGGTTTGGCGAATCAGGGTCTGCATCGCCGTATCCACCAGGCCCGGCTCGTAGGACAACACCCCGGCGTTCTCCCCAATTCCGGACGGATATCCGCCTTCCGCTTCCTCGCCGAACACCCGCCCCGCCATTTGCAGGGCGGCCTTGGTGGCGCAATAGGCGGCCCACCCGGGCCGGGAATTGTTCGCCGCGCCGGAGGACACATTGACGATGCGCAAGGCCACCCCGGCATAGGCCCGCAGGAAAAACCCCATCAGCCACATGGGCGCCACCGTGTTGACCGCGAAAGCCGCCGTCAAGGCAGCCATGGGCAGGTTGGGAACCGTCGCCATGGGGTCCAGCAGGCCGGCATTGTTGACCAGCGCGACCCGCTCCAGGCCCTGGACCGGATAGGTCCGGGTGAAGTCGCCGAGGAAATAGTCCTCCACGGCGGCCGTATCGGACAGGTCGAGGCGGTGGTGCCGGTAGGCTGGGTGGGAAATGGTTCCCTCGCGCCGGGCGATTCCCAACACCTGCCATCCGCCCTCGGCCAGCAGATTGGCCACCGCCTCTCCGATGCCCGAACTGCTGCCTGTCACCACTGCCAGTTTTCCCTTTTCCATGATGCTCCATAGGGGGTTTCCGTCCCGGACAAGGTCAAATCACGACCTCTGGATGAACCGTGATATCCGCATCGCCGGGAGCGGTGGGGATGCCCGGTTTTCTCCTGGGAAGACGCGCCCGGTTTTCCGGTTGACTCCGGGGGACGGGTGCGATTAGTTTATGCGAGGATGCAGACCTCGGGCGGGCGGGCATCCCTGTTTCTCCGCCAGAGCACCCGAAAGGCCCACCCTCTCCCGGCGCCCCCGATGCTGGGCCTTGGAAAAGCCGCAACCCTGCCTTACCCCGGAATCCCAGGAAAAGAAAGCGCTTTGCGATGGAAAACGTATTTGGCTACACTTTCATGGCCTTGTTCTACGGATCGATCGCCACCGGCGCGATGAGTTTGCTGTTGTTGGCCTTCAACCGCACGGGGACAACACACGCCTATCTGATTAAGGGAATCGGCAGTTCCATCCCCACTCAGGAAGGCGGCTCTCTGGTGCCCGGGCTTTTTATTTACCTGGGCACGGGCGCGGTGGCCGGCCTGATCTACATGCTGGTGGGTCAGGAAATCCGGTGGGGCTGGACAGGCCCGGATTTATGGTGGTCCAAACCTGCCATATTGCTGCTCTTTGGCGCCCTGACCGGGGTGGCCCGTGGGCTGGCGACGAACGGTTTGCTGTGGATGGTGGCTTTCGATCAAAAACCCAAGGCGCATATCGCCCGCGCCGGCCTGGGCGTGGTGGCCATCCACAGTCTGGGGCAGGTGGTTTACGGTCTCTCCCTGAGCGTCTTGTTCGGGCTGACCCGCATCGTCGGCAACCTGGAATTTTGAGGCGGGAACCAGGGAGAAACGCCTTGAGGGAGTCGAGCGATGAAACTCCGGCATCCGGTTCGAGGGTGTGCGCCATCTCCTTCCTCCCGCATGAAGGGTGGGTTGCCCTTCAGCCGCCGATTTCCTTGCGCATCAGTTCCGCTCCGGCCACCATGGCCTTCATCTTGCCCAGGGCCACCTCCCGGGGCAGGTATTTCATGCCGCAATCCGGGGCGACGACGATGTCCCCGGCGGGA
>JACZSY010000222.1 GCA_022573975.1 SAR324 cluster bacterium
GTACGATCCCTCCCAGGACCAACCCGACGCCAACCCCACCCACCCCCCACTCGGTACTGAAATTCTGGTTCGCCCTGGAGCGCCCTGGAAAAAAGGACGACGAGGCCGTGCGCGAGGCCCTGGGCGGGGCCTATGAGTTGGCGGCGGGGCACAAGCTGGACGGCTGGATCGCGGCGCCACGGGAGCGGCTGGCGCTGATCCTGCTGCTGGACCAGGTGCCGCGCCATCTCTACCGGGCCGACGCCCGGGCCTACGCCACCGACCTCAAGGCCCAGGGTTTGACGGCGCGCTTTTTCCACGGGGAGGGCGCGGACGTGGGGGATTTATCGCTGGAGGAGACCTATTTCGCGGCGCTGCCCTGGCTGCACGCGGAGGACGCGGCCTTGCAGCAGGCGGTGAACCCCATCATGCGGCGCTGCGCGGAAGGCATTCCGCGCCTGGCTTTCATGGAGGGAAACGCGGAGATGTACCTGGAGACCATCCGCCGCTTCGGGCGCTTTCCCCACCGCAACGCCATGCGCGGCATCGAGAGCACTCCCCAGGAGGCGCGCTTCCTGGAGGAGGTGTGGTTTCCCGAAAAGCGGCGGCTGCGCAAAATGGCCGGGATTCCGCCCGACGGATGATGGGCCCCGACAGCACCTCACCCCCGCCCTTCGGGCACCCCCTCTCCAAAAGAGAGGGGAAAAGTATTATATTTACAACGATATACTGTAAAAACGCCCCTCTCTTTCGGAGAGGGGCAGCCCCGTGTTTTGGGGCGGGGTGAGGTGTTGCGTGGACACCCCTCGGCCCGTGGTAATTAATTAAAATAATTTTTCGGAGCTAAACACATAGGCCGTTTTTCAAAAGTTGGCCGGGAATGCCCTAACAGGAAGGCCCTGCTCCAGGGTCATCACACGAGGCCTACTCCAGGGCCACCATCATCTCCACCTCCACCGCCGCGCCGAAAGGCAGGGCGATGCTGCCCACGGCGGCGCGGGCGTGGCGGCCTTTGTCCCCGAACACTTCCACCATCAGCTCCGAGGCGCCGTTGATCACCTGGGGCTGCTGTTGGAAGTCCGCGGTGCAGTTGACGAATCCGCCCAGCCGCAGCACCTGGCGCACCGCGTCCAGCCCGCCCGCCGCGGCTTTCACCTGGGCCAGGCAGTTGATGGCGCATAACCGCGCGGCGGCGGCGCCGTCCTCCAGGGACACCTCCCCGCCCAGCTTGCCGGTATAGGCCAGCTTGCCGTCCGGGCCCATGGGCAACTGGCCGGAGACGATCAGCAGCTTGCCCTCCCGGGTATAGGGCACATAATTGGCCAGCGGCGCCGCCGGCGTGGGCAGCACGATGCCCAATTCGGTCAATCGTTCCTCGATGCTCATGGGTGTTCGCTCATGGGGGGTTGATCGTCGTTGGGAGTGGTGGGGTTGGGCCGGGCCGGTCAGGGTTCCCGTTTATTTCGCTCGTCATGGCGTGTTGTACCCCATGCGCCGGCATCGGAAAAGCATGCGGGCGGATTGCCGATTTATTGACCTTCCCGCCCCGGTCATAATATCCAAAGTGTGTAGGCGAACCAGCGCCTGTTTTTCATTTTGCATTTATTGCCAGGGGAATTTTGCCTTCATTGTCCCTCACCAACCGCTGGGCCGTGCTGGCGTTGATGTTCTTCGTGCGCCTGACCATCCCGTTGCATTTTCAATCCATCGCCGCGGTCGCGCCCTTTTTGATCGCGGAGCTTGGATTCTCCTATTCCATGATTGGCCTGCTGATGGGCCTGTACATGCTCCCCGGCATCCTGCTCACCATTCCCGGCTCCATGCTGGGTGAACGTTTCGGCCAAAAACCGGTGATGCTGGTCTCCATCGCATTGATGATGGGGGGCACCCTCGGTTCGGTTTTCTTCACCGGTCTGGGCGCGATGATCGCCCTCCGGCTGGCCGGCGGCGTGGGAGCGGTGGTGCTCAATACCCAGACCAACAAGGTGGTCACGGACCGCTTCGCCGGGCGGGAACTGGCCACCGCCATGGCCATCGCCGCCTCGGCTTTCGGCCTGGGCATCGGCATCGCCACCGGTTCCCTGGGTGGCCTGGCGGAGTTGACCTCCTGGAGAACCGCCCTGGTTGTCACAATCTGCATCACGGCGGCGACGATGGGATTGATGATGGGACTGTACCGGGACGAATACCCGGCGGGGCCGGCCGAAGCGGAAAAGCGCGAGGACGCCCCCGCCGGCAAATCCCCCCTGTGGAACCTCACGCGGCAGGAAACCACATTGATGGCCGTGGCGGGACTCACCCAATCCGGGTTCGTGGTGGGGTACATCCTCTTCATGACCTTCGCCCCGGTGTTGCTGATCGAACGGGGAGCGCCAATTTCCGCGGCGGGCGCCCTGGTGGGCGTGGCGGCGTTGGTGGCCATCTTCTCGGTGCCCCTCGGGGGGATGCTCACGGACCGTATCGGCAAGTATGGGGATTTGCTGGTGGCCGGTTGCGCGGCCGGAACCGCCTTGAGTTGCGCGCTGTTTTCCTTCACGGGGCCGGCCTTGCTGTGGGTCATGTTGTTCGGCCTGATCCGTGGAGGCTGCACCGGCGGCATTCTTTCGCTGCCGGGTCAGGTGCTGCGTCCGGAGAGCCGCGGGGCCGGGATGAGTGTTTTTTTCACGGTTCACTACATCGCCCTTGCTGTGTTGCCACCCTTGGGGGGGTGGCTGCGGGACTCGGCGGGCGCCGCCTGGGCCGTGATGTTGGCGGCCGCGACTTGGCTGTCCATTGTGGGTTCCCTTGCCGTTTTCCGCATGGTCCAACGCCACTTCGCCCTATCCTCCCCAGCCCTCCCGGCGGAGAGATAGGCCAATGGCGCCCAAACTGACCAACCGCTGGGCCGTGCTGGCGTTGATGGTGGTCTTGCGGGTCTGCTTCGGATACCAGTTCCAGACCATTCCGCCCGTTTCCGGGTTCGTGATGGCCGATCTGGGCCTCAATTACACCCAACTGGGCCTGCTGATCGGATTGTATCTTTTCCCCGGGATTTTCATCGCGCTGCCCGGCGGCATGCTGGGGGCGCGGTTTGGCGACAAAACCATCCTGGTGGGCGGCGCGGCGATGATGGTGCTGGGGGACGTTCTCCTCGGCACCAGCAATACTTTCGCCTCCGCCCTGGCCGGACGGTTGATCGGCGGCGCCGGCGGCGTGCTGATCACCGTGCAACAGGCCAAGATCGTCACCGAACGCTTCTCGGGGCGCGAGATCGCCACGGCCATGAGCATATTGCTGGCGGGCTACCCGCTGGGCATCGCCATCGCCCTGGCCGGGTTGGGGCCCCTGGCCGCGGCCACCTCCTGGCAGGCCGCCATCCTGGCCGGGGCCGGGGCAATCGCGGCTGCCGGGTTGCTGACGGCTCTGCTTTACGGCAACCTTCCCGCCGGGGAATCCGCTTCCGAAAATCGCCCCCCCCGCTTCTGGCATCTCGACTGGCGGGAATTCAAACTGGTCTGCCTGGCGGGACTGGTGTGGACTTTTTTCAACGCGGCTTTCATCGTCTACCTGGGCTTCACGCCGGCCATGCTGGCCGAAGGGGGATATTCCGTGGCGGCCGCCGGATTCACCGTTTCGCTGACCACCTGGGTGTCCCTGGTCACCGTGCCATTGGGGGGGCACCTCACCGACCGCACCGGCAAGGGAGACGTCTTTATCGTTTTCGGGGGCCTGTCGGTGGCGCTGGTACTGGCCGCGCTGGCCCTGGGCGGCCCCCCGGCGGTGCTGGCGGTGGCCTACGGGCTGCTGTTGGGCGCCGTGCCCGGCGCGATCATGACCCTCCCCGGCGAGGTGTTGCGGCCCGAAAGCCGCACCACGGGGTTCGGCGTGTTCTATGCGCTGTACTACCTGGGGTTGACCCTCTTCCCGCCCATCGCCGGGTGGCTGCGGGATACCAGCGGGGAGATGACCCTGCCCCTGCTGTTCGGCGCGGGCCTGATGGCGATGACCCCGCTGGCCCTGGGTGTCTTCCGGCTGGCGCAGCGGAGATCGCCGAAGGGGTGAGGGGGGAGATGGGCTCCGGCCCCCAGAAAAGTCCCCCCAACCCGCTCAAATAACGATGCGCCGCACGGACACCACGTTGGGGATGCCCCGCAGGGCTTCCAGCACGGAATCTTCCACCGGCGTGTCCACGCGCAACAGCGACATGGCCTGGCCGCCGGGCATGTTGCGGGAGAGCTCGAACTGGCTGATGTTGATATTGTTTTGGGAGAGGATGGTGCCGATGTCCCCGATCACGCCCGGCCGGTCCTTGTTGATCACCCACAGCAGGATGCCGTCCGGGATCACCTCGAAAGCGAACTCGTTGACCTGGCTGAGGCGGTAGTTGTTCTCCCCGAACACCACGCCGCCGATGCTGAAGCTGTTTTCATGGTCGCTCACCAAAAAGCGCACGGCGCTGTGATAGTCCGCGAACTCGGGGTGGTTCACTTCGGAGATTTCAATATGCCGCTCGGCGGCCTTGGCCTCCGCATTGACGAAGGTGATGGTCTCCTCGGCGGTGTTCTTGAGGAACCCTTTCAGGAAGGCGCGCCGCACCATCATTCCCTCTTCGGAATTCAGCTCGCCCCGGTATTGCACCTCGATCCGGCGCGGATTGAAGTCCAGGGACTGCATGGCGAAGCACCCCAGCTTTTCCGCCAGCACGGCGTAGTATTTGACCCTGGGGTTGGTGAGCGCCTTGACGCGGGGCATGTTCACCGGATAGTCCACCACCTCGTCCCGCAGGGCGCGCAGGGTCTGCTCGGCGATGGATTCGGCGATGCGCATCTGGGCCTCGGTGGTGGAGGCCCCGATATGGGGGGTCATCACCACGTTGGGGTGTTCCGTGAGGGGATTGTCCGTCGGGGGTTCCACGGCCCAGGTGTCGATGCCCGCCGCCGCGGCCTTTCCGCTTTTGAGGGCCTCCAACAACGCATTCTCGTCGATCAGGCCGCCCCGCGCCGTGTTGAGCACCACCACACCATCCTTCATGCGGGCGAAGTGCCCGGCGTTGATCATGTTGCGGGTCTCGCCGGTGAGGGGCACGTGCAACGTGATCACGTCCGATTGCGTCACTATCTGGTCCAACTCGCATTTTTGGGCCTGGTGCAGGTCGAAGACCTCGTCGGCGATATAGGGGTCGCAGGCCAACACCTCCATGTCGAAGGCCCGCGCGAAGCGGGCCACGCGGTGACCCACGTTGCCCAGCCCGATGATGCCGATGGTCTTGCCCATCAGCTCGCGCCCGGTGAACTCGTGGCGCTCCCACCCCTTGTTTTCCAGCCGGCGGTGGGCGGGCACCACCTTGCGCATGGCGGCCAGCAGCAGGCCCAGGGTCAACTCGGCGGCGGAGTTGGTGTTCTTGCCCGGGGTGTTGATGACCAGCAGCCCCTTTTCGGTGGCATACTCCAGATCGATGTTCCCCACGCCCACCGCGGCCCGGGCGATCACCTTGAGCCGGGCGCCCCGGTCGATCAGTTCGCGCGTGATGCGCGTCTCGGAACGCGAAACGATGGCGTGGTAGTCCTCGATGATGGAGAGGATGTCCTCGTGGGGCAGGTCTGGCCGGTAGTCGGCCTGCACGTCGGGCGCCTGTTCGAAAATCTCCAGCGCCAGCGGATGCAAAAACCCGGTGATCAGAATACGGTAGGTCATGGGTGTGGGATAGGTGGAATCATCGTCAAATATAAAGATAGCTTGGAACAACGTGCTGTTGGGGCCCCCTCTGGCCTACGCCCGGCGAACCTCGCACTCCATCGCGAGCGTCTCCCGCCTATCATAGCCCAGGCATGGAGCAACAATCACCCCCGGAATCGATGATACGAACGGTGTGGCAAGCAGACGGACCGATTCCCCGCCTTTCAACCATTTGCCCGGCTTTCCCGATTGCGGTACAAAAATACTATCGATCCCCGTGGCATCCGTGGCTCCGGAGCAAGATAAAGCCCCGCCACCGGGCCATTGACAATCCCAACACCCGCCAAAGGCGATCATGCGCGCCAACAAAGCCCTGGATCTCTCCTCCCAATCCACCGGGCTCCCCCCCGATGGGTTGGCCAACCCCCGCAAGGCATGGAGCCGGGCCGGCCTGGCCCCCGGGGATTGGACATTCCGTTTCACCCCGGAGGCCCTGGCCGAGGTGGAGGCCATCGTCGCCGCGCTGCGCAAGGACCCCCTGCCGACCCTGCTGCTGACGCCGGAGCAGTTCGAGTTGCCCGCCTGCCGCGAGCTGATGGGCCGGGTGCGCGCGCTGCTGGTGGAGGGCATCGGGTTCTGCGTGGTGGATGGCCTGCCCCTGGAGCGCTACAGCGAGGAGGAAGCCAAGGCCGCCTACTGGGTGCTGGGCCTGTTGGTGGGCCGCACCGTGGCCCAGAAGTGGGACGGCACCATGCTCTACGACGTGACCGACACCGGCCGCGCCCTCGGCTACGGCGTGCGGGCCTCCTGGACCGATGCGGAACTGGTCTTCCACACCGACAACTGCTTCTCCGCGGCCATGCCCGAAATCGTCAGCCTGCTCTGCTTCAGCCCCGCCGCCAGTGGGGGCATCAGCCGCTTCTGCTCCATCCACACCATCCTCGAACGCCTGCGGGAGCGCCACCCCAAACTGCTGCGACGGCTCTACCGGCCCTTCTACTACGACCGGCAGGCCGAGCACGCCCCGGACGCCCCCAAGGTGACCTATGCGCCGGCGCTGGCCTGGGAGGACGGCCGCCTGCACGGGCGCCTCAACAACAACCTGATCCGCAAGGGCCATGAACTGGCCGGCCAACCCCTCGATGCCGAGGGCGCCGAGGCCCTGGCCGCGCTGGAGGAAGTGATGGCGGACGAGGAACTGTGGGTCGAGCTGCGCATGGAACGCGGCCAGCTGCAACTGCTCAACAACCTGGAATTCGTCCACTACCGCAGCGCCTTCACCGACGACGAGCGGCACAAGCGCCACCTGGTGCGCCTCTGGATCCGCGACCGGGGCCGCCGGGGCTTCGACGGCTAGCGGACGCCGGGGATGGGCCGGCCGGCGCCTCGGGAGCGGCGAATTGGCTTCGATTGGACAGAAGCAGTGGCGAGGCCGCTGCACGGCGGTGGCGTAACCCCGCAGCAAACAAGCAAATTTGGCTTCGATTTGGACCGGCGAGGGGCAGGGGCCTGTCAGCCCAATTCCCTCTCCGGAGGGGGCGTGCCCCCGCAGCACCTGCCCCCACTCAGAAGAAAATGGGTTCGTTTCGCAAAATCAACACAATTTACCCATATATCTGATATCATTAATATAATCTATCACGCTGGCCTCCGAAAGTCAAGGAAAAATACAGGGCGTCGGAGTCGGGGAACATCGCTCCTGGTGTTTTGTTTCCCTGTTTAAAAGGGGTGTTACCAACCAAAAGCGCGGGGGATTTCATCCCCCACACCCCCAGACCATTTTTTGGAAAAAATGG
>JACZSY010000223.1 GCA_022573975.1 SAR324 cluster bacterium
TCCAGGGCATCCCCGGCGCCGCCATCATTACCGCCATCGTTACCGCCATCGTTACCGCCACCGTTACCGCCACCGTCTTCGGCGCCGTCTCCGGCACCGTCTTCGGCGCCGTCTTCCGTGGCGAAGCGGATGTTTTCCCGCACGGTGTCGGAGAAGAGGAAAGGCTCCTGGGTCACCGTCACCAGGTGCCGCCTCAGGGTCTGCTGGCTCAACTTCGTCACATCGATGCCGTCGAGGAAGATCTTGTCCGGGGGAGGGTCGAGGTAGCGGTTGAGCAGATTGACCAGGGTTGTCTTGCCCGATCCGATGGGCCCGAACAACCCCACGATCTCTCCGGGCCGCACCTCGAGCGAAACCCCGTCCAGCACCGGATGACCGGGATCGTCCGGGTAGGCGTAGCGGAGATCGGATACCCGCAACCCCTGGGCAAGCTGCTGGGGCAGCCCCGCCTCGGCCGTCGCGGAAACCGGGGGCAGGGAGGGATGGGTGTTGAAGATCCGCTCCAGGCTGGTCAGGGCGGTGATCCCCCGTTGCATCACGAACATCATGAAGGTCAGGCCCATCAGGGGCGGCACCAGCATGGAGAGGTAGAGCAGATATGCCATGAAGCCGCCCATGGACATCTCCCCGCCCACCACCAGCGCGCCCCCCACCAGCACCAGCATCACCTTGAGCGCGTTGGAAATGTGGGTCAGGATCGGCATGAAAAAGGCCCGCACCCGGGACATGCGGATCGCGCTGTCCCGCACGGCGCGGCTCAGTCCGGCGAATCGTTCTCCCGCCCAACGAAGGCCCCGGTAGGATTTGAGCACGTCGATGCCGCTGTAGGACTCCACGGTGAATTCGGAAAGGTCCTGCATGGCCTTCATCTGCACCAGTTGTTCCCGCCGCAATCGCCGCACCGCCAATTGCAGCAGTACGAACGCCACCGTGATGGGAATGGCGCAATACAATGTCAGCCGGGGCGAGATTTGGTACATGTAATAGGGCGCCAGCGTGAGGGTGCCGATGGAAGAGATGGCTCCCATGATCCCGAAGCCCATCATCATGCGTATCCCGTTGATATCGTTGTTGATCCTTGAGATGATGGCGCCGCTGGGATTTTCCAGGTAAAAATCGCGTTGCAGGCGGGTGAGGTGTTCCAGCAGACGGTTCTTCAGATCGAACTCCACCCGGCGGCCCGGCACATAGAAGAACAGCCGCGAGGCGGTGCGGGTGAAGACGATGGCCACGGCGAAGCCCAGGATCCACCAAAGCTGCCACAGAAAGGCCTGATTCGAAGGGTCCGGGTTCCGTTCCAGGATGTCGATGGCCTGCTGGAGGTACCTTGGAATCGCCAGACCCATCCACAAAGTCGCCCCCAGGAACACCATGCCGGCCAGGTAGGACAGCAGGTGCTGGCGGAACAAATCGAAGACGAAACGCGATCGGGTCATGAAGAGCTTGAAGACGGTTTACCGGGGGCCGGCCGGTTCTGTTCGGATGCGGAGCATCGCAGGATTTCCTTGGCGTTCATGTCAGCTCCATGAACCCTGCTCATTACAATACCCCATATTCCCATGAGCGTAAAAAAACCCGCGCATCGCCCGCCGCCGGCCATGGAATTCGAGGCCATGGGGGCGCCCGGAAACGGCGGTCTCCCCACGCTCACACTGCACGCCAGCGAGACGCCCGCCCGCCGCCGGGCCGCCCTGCTGAAGGCCCTGCGCGCCCGGCGGATTCCCGGCCGGTTGCTCTACCGTTCCGCCGGACAGGCCCGGCGCTGGTTGGATTACCACGGCGCCTGGTCGCCTTCGCGAACCGACCCGTCCCTGGGCGCGCTGTACCGGAGGGCGGCCCGGGAAACGGTGACCGAAATGGCGGCGGAAATGGCGGCGGAGATGACGGACGGCGCGGAGGGGGGGCCTCTCCCGCTGCTGATTGGGCTGGGCTGCGGGGGCGGCGTCAAGGACGCCGAAGTGTTGCAGGCCCTGGCCAACGGGGCCGGGGGAGGGCTGGCCTACGCTCCGGTGGACGCCTCGCCCGAGCTGGTGCTGCGGGCCGCCGCCGAGGCCGTCCGGCGCGTGCCCGGCGTGGCCCTGCATCCCCTGGTGGCCGACCTGTCCGCCGAGCCTCCGCTGTCACGGTGGTTTCAATCATGGCCGGGGTTTCAGCAAGGGGCGGGGCCTCCGCCCTCCGCAACGGGCCGGCGGCGGCTGTTCACCGCTTACGGCCTGTTGCCCAACATGCACCACCGGGCTTTCCCCCGATGGCTGGCGGGACTCGCCGGGCCAGGCGATCGGCTGCTTATCTCGGCCAATCTTTTCGCTGGAGCCGCCGCGGATGCTTCCAACACGGAATTTTCAAACACGGAGATTTCAAACACGGAGATTTCAAACACGGACGTTCCAAAAAATTTGGTTGCCGGCATTCTGGCGCAGTACGACAATCCGCTCGCCAGGCGCTGGTATGCGGGCTGCCTGTCGGAGTTGGGAATTCCCGGCAAGGCCTACCATTTTTTGATCGAAAGCCTCCCGCTGGCGGACCTCCCCCTGGCGGGCGCATTCCAGATCGTGGTGCGGGCCCGCCTGAAGGCATCCGTCCGGATTCAACCCGGCGGCCCTGGTGCCGGGGGGGAGGAGATCGTCTATCAAGCCGGCGAGACGCTCGCGGTGTTTCACTCCAACCGCTTCACCGCCGGGACGGTGCGGCTCCTGCTGGAGCAGGCGGGTCTGGCGGTCACCCGGCGCTGGATTCACCCATCGGGCGAGGAAGGCATCTTCGCCTGCCGCAACCCGTGACCGCAACCCGTGACCACAACCCGTGACCGCGGCCCATGCCGCACCCGGCCTGCGCCCCGGGCGCAACAGGACCCCGCCCGGCCGGTGGATTGCACGGCGAATGGAGGACGCCCAGCGTCCATCCGCGGTTCCAATCCTTCTCATTCATTGCGGAGGTTTTCCACAGGAACGGTGCGGGCGGCCGCCGAGGCGGGATAGAGGGTCACCAGCAGGCAGATCAGGAAGGAGATACCGGTGATCAGGGCGTAATCCCCCCATTGGTAGCTGATGGGAAGGTGGTCGGCGGTCGGGAAAACCCCCTTGGGCAGGGGGATGAAATGAAAAGCCCAACTCAACGCCAGACCCAGCAGGAGGCCGGCCAGCGTGCCCACCAGCCCGATCCATACCCCCTGCATGAAGAACACGTTCCGGATCAGGCTGTTGGAGGCGCCCATGGATTTGAGAATGGCGATGGCTTTCCGCTTTTCCAGCACCAGCATGGTCAATGAGCCAAAGATATTGAAAAAGGCGACCACGATGATCAGGATCAACACCACGAACACGCCCACCTTTTCCAGTTCCATCACCTGAAAGATATTGCGGTTTTCATCCTTCCAGGTCGTCACCCGATACCCCTCGAGCGCTTTGCGAAGCGCCGTTGGATCGAGCTGTTGAGGGCGCGAGAGGCGAAAAGCCAATCCATCGATGCGGTCATGCATCCGGTAGAGCTTCTGGGCGATGGGCATTCCCACATAGACGATCACCTCGTCGATGTGGCTCAATCCGGTGTAGAACAGGCCGGCCACCCGAAACCGCTTCACCAGCGGCACCGGTCCGATCGGGGTGATCCTTTGTTTGGTGGAGATCAGGTCCACCTCGTCCCCAATGGTGAGTCCCAGGTCGTCCGCCAGAGGACGGCCCAGCAAAATGCCCGCCCGTTCTCCCGGCGGCGGGGGATAGCGCAATTCCGCCAAGGCTTTTTCCTTGTCGGATTCCGCTGTGTTTGGTGGCCGTGGCGCGTCACTGGGAGCAAGTTTGATGAAGCGCTTCAGCTCGGTCACTCGCGCCTCGGCGGCGGGATCGATGCCCCGCAGGAGGATCGCCCGCAAATTTCTGCCCACTCTCAGGAAAGCCTGGCGCGAGAGGTAGGGAGACACGGCCAGCAGACCGGGAAGACTTTTTAGACGCAGGTTCAGCGCATCCGCCTCCTTGGGGCTCATGTCCCCCTCAAGTGGCATCGCGCGCGCATTGGGCATGGTGCCCGTGATCGCCAGGAACATGTTGTCCCGGAATCCGTTCATCACCGAAAGAACGAAGATCAATGTGGTGACGCCAAACATCACGCCAAAAACGGAAAACCAGGTGACCGCCGTGATGGAGAGCGTGTGGCGGGGCGCCCGCAGGAATCTCAGGCCGATGAAAGAGGCGAGTCGCAAGGAGGCCGCTCAGGAAGCCGCGAGAGTATCGCCCGACGGGGCGCGGGGGAAGCGGCGCATCAATTCCGAAAAGGAGGTTCCATCCTCCATGTCCTTGAGTCTGTCATAAAAAGTCTGCGTACGGTCGGGGGTCAGGCTGTTCGGGTTGAACCAGCCATGCAGGGCCGCGGTTTGGGAATCGATCCCGGTCTTGCGGAAGAAGTCGGAGAGCACCGCCAGCAGTGGCTTGTAGCGGGTCAATTTTTCGTAGTCGCGGGTCAAATCCAAGGCGTTTTTCAACAACCCCGGCACCTCGAACTCGTGACAGTACCAAGTGGAGATATTGTCCCGGTGGATGATCGACACCTGGCCGAAACGCCACAGGTTTACCATCACGAATACCGCGGTCACGATCCGGTCCTTGTTGAGGATTTCCATGTAATCGTATGGCTGGTAGGAGAAAGCCGCCGCAAGCCGTTTCATCAGGGTGTTGACCTGCTCGGTTTTCAACGCCGCCAGGTCGTTGTGAATATTGTTCCCCTGGTCCAGTTTTTTGTCATTGAGCTCGATTTCGGTGGTGCGCTCATTGGGTGTATCCCGGTCCACGATGCCGTAATATCCATTCAGGATGCAGTGGGCCATGCCGCTGGCGAATCCGGATTTTTCCAGCAGCAGCACTTTTTCCGGGAGATAACTGATGCTTCCGCCGCTTTCCTTCGAACGCTCCAGCAAGGTTTGCCGCTGAAAGGCCAGGAAGGCCCAACCGTCTCCGGGGCGGTAGCTGACCTCGATGCCGTTTCTGGCGATCTTGAGGTGTTTCATGATCACCCGGGGCACCGATTCGGGAACGGGATGGAAGTGTTCCAGATAAAAATTGAGCCACAATTCCACTTCCTGTTTGTCGCCCGTGTGCTTGAATACCCCGATCCGGGACATTTTCTGTTCCACCCGGGACATGCTGCGTTGAAACAGGTCCCGCAATTCGTTTTCGAACAGAATCAAACCGCGCACCCCTCCGGCGAACAGCGTTTCCAGGTTGATTCGCCGGGGGGTCGAGGGGGGGAAGGCCCGATCCAAAAACTCCAGCAGCACCTCCTCCCTGAAAGATGGGGGCTGCTGTTCTTTTTTCCCCGCTTTTTGGGGTTTCATCACGTCGGATATACGGACATGGAGACAAAAGGCCAAATCGATCGCCTTGGAAATCCGGTCCCGCTCGACCTGCTCGATGCCCGAAACACCTTTTTCTTCGCAAAATCCCACTTTGAGCGCCTTGAAGCGGAGCCACCAGGAATCCTGCAGCAATGTTGGAAATTTCTGCTCGATTTCCAGCACCGCCCAGGGCGGCAAACCCGATTGCAGGTTGGCCATGGCCTGCATTTGCTGGGCTTCGTTGCGGGGTTTGTTGAGTGCTTCCGCCACCGTGGGCGTGGCGGGGGAAGGCTTGTCCTTGCCCCCCCGGAGGATGGACATGGCGTCCTTTTTTTGCGGTTTCTCAACCGCCTGATGGAGTTCGCCCGGAATTTTCTGGGACGCTATATGGTTGATGCCTTTGGGGTCTTTTACGATCTGGATGATCGTCATCGCCAAATGTTCGTCCAGCAGCATTTCAAATCGAAGCAGGTTGAGCCAGGCCTTGGGCAGGTTCCCCGAGGAGGCCTTGAAAGCCTCCCAATAGATGGCGCCCCCGTGTTCGGCGACATATTTTTGTTTCAGGTTCGGGGTATGGCCCAGGTCCACGAACCGGTGGATGCTGCCCGCATAGAGATCGATCACCTGAAATCGCATGTAATCGATCAGACGGGAAAAAAGCACCGGGTCGTTATTGACCTCCACGGGCATGATGAAATGCGTCGGCACCAACGGGGTGAACTGGATCCCGGGCATCAGGGTTTCGTAGTTGAGGATCATTTCATAGGCGGAACCGGAGGATTCCTTGAATTCCAACGTGGAACTGTAGCTTCCTTGCCTGAACCATTCCGTGGTGTAGACGAACAGGTAAATCTCGGCCTCGGGAAATTTGTTGTTGATGTACTCCTGGATGTTATTGAGCCGTTTTTTCAGCAAGGCCTCCTTTTGGCGCAATTCGCCGGCCCAACTCAGTTTTTCCGCCCGTTTCATCAGGTTCAGGATCTCGTGCAGCACCTGAATTTTGAGCGTCTTGTCCGCGCCGGGCCGGAGCAGCATGGTGGCGAATTCCTGGTCTCCCTGCACCAGGTATTTATACAGGCCGGGATAGGAGCGAATGATTCGCTCCGCCGCCTTCGAGGTGAGCTTTTTTTTCACCTCGGGGTCTTTCAGTTGCTCGGGCGTGATCTTTTGTTGGCGGCGCAGTTGATTGCTCCACCATTTGTGCTCGTGATTGAGGGCCGCCTTGAACACATCGTCGTTCCATTCCCGTGTATCGCGGACAAAGGGCACCAGGTCGTAAACGATTTGCAGATCGAGATCGGAATCCTTGGATTTATGGCCGATGGTGCCAATGGAACCGACCGATTGCACCGTCACGATCGGGTGGAGCGCCGGTTGTTCCTCGCCATAGGGAGGCATGTCGAAAACGCCCTTGATATAGCTTTCATACTCCGAGCGGAAAAGATCGGGGAGGCTGCCGATCATCTGCACGCCCGCCGGAGCCCCTTCGAGATACAAATCCGCCGTGGCCTTGACCGGCAATTGACGGCGAATTCCCTTGAGAACGACCCATTCCTTTTTTCCATAGGCCCAATTTGCCAGCTTGGGGTGGTTGACATGCATTAAAAACAGCAATTCGTAGACGGCCAGCCGCATTTCCTTGTCGAACGAGGAAAAGGCCAACTTCAGGCGCGAATTGTTGTATTTATCGTAAAATGCCTCGCCTTCCTCCAAACCCTTGCGCAGGGAAGCCACTTGCTTGGCGGATAGCTGGACCGTGGTTTCGATCAGGCTGGCCAAGCCTGTGCGTTTGGTGGTTTGGCCAGGCCCGGATTTTCCATCCGCCTTGTTCGAGGGTTGTGATTGGCTTTTGTTAAATAGCGCCATGTTGGAATTCCATGGTTGGAGGGATGACAGAATTTCCCCGGGGGTTCCCTCCTTGAACCCGAATTGAAACACCCAAGCCACATTCTAAAACAGTGAAGGCGATTTAGAAAGCCAGCGGTATTTTGGGTGGTGGGTCAGTTTGAATCCCGTCGTACTGAGCGAAGCGAAGTACCTTCTTCCAAAACACCCCAAATCATAAAAAAACAAGAAGATGCTTCGCTTCGCTCA
>JACZSY010000224.1 GCA_022573975.1 SAR324 cluster bacterium
GCTGTTCGCAGTTGAATCCGCGTCCATCGGCGTTCATCGGCGGTTCCAAAGCAGTTCGCTGTTGCAGTTGCAATTCTTGGCGGCCTTCGCGCCTCTGCGAGACCCCTTCGCGGTTCGCTGCGTCCATCGGCGGTTCCAAAGCAGTTCGCTGTTGGCGGTGCTTTGCGCAGTTGCGAGAGGCCGAACAACGGTTCCCCGCCCTCAAACCAGCAGCGTGCCTTCCTCCATCTCGTGGGGAGAGGCGGAATGGGAGGCGTGGTGATGAAACAACATCCAACGCGCTTGATCTTTCTCGTAGGCAAACAAATTGGTGGCGAAGGTTCCCGAGGAGGTTCGCTCGTCGCCGGAGACGTTCTGGATGGACT
This sequence comes from SAR324 cluster bacterium, assembly GCA_022573975.1. Lineage (GTDB taxonomy): Bacteria > SAR324 > SAR324 > SAR324 > JACQKK01 > JACZSY01. Next base: position 366 of record JACZSY010000224.1, read on the forward strand.
CGAACACCGTCACCACCCCGATTTCTCCGCAAATGAGGGCCTGCGCTCCGGTGAGGGTGAAGTGGATTTCGGCGGTGTTGGCGATGATCCGCCGCCAGCTGTCCATCACGGCTTTGGGGCCGAAGAGGGGCATCCAGCCCGGATGGAGACAAAACGTGCGCTCGCTTTCCTCCCACAGGGCGGCCAGCGCGGGATAGTCCAGCCGCTCGAAAGTGCGGTAGAACCGCTCATTGGCGGCCAGCAGGGAGTCTTCGGTGAGCCGGTCGTTCATTGGTTGCCCAAGGGGGGGCCGCCGGAGCGGATCACCCTTTCGCCTCGCGCAGCACGCGGTGATTTTCCAGGCGGAGGGTCACCCGGGCCGAGTCGAAATGCTCCAGCAGGTCCACGGCGTGTTTTCGGGTCACACCGGTGAGGTCCTTGAAATCGATCACGGTGATCTCTCCGTGTTCCTTCAGGTATTGGCGCAGTCGACCCTCGATGCCGGCCAGGACTTTGGGGGTGTAATACAGGTCGTCCTTCACCCGCACCAGGCGTTTTTCATGGACCCCCAGCTTGACCAGCCGCATGCCTGTTTTAGTGTCCACTCCCGAGGCCTCGAAGAGGGCCGTTTTGCGGGGCGGCATCAAGTCCCCCGCTTCGATCACCTCGACGAATCGGGCGAGCAGTTCCTCCTGCTGGCCGGAGATGGATTTCTCGTGTCCGCCCAGCCGGAAAATCTGCGCGTCCTGTTCAATCACCTCTTTTTTGGCCAGCCGCCCCAGCAGCGCCCCCACCTCCTTGTCGGTGAACAGCGCGGACATTTTCCCGGCCAGTTCGGCCCGGCTCATTCCGTCGCGTTCGGGATGCGCCTTATGGTGGGCGGAGAGAATTCGTTTGGTGAATCCACCAATCCTGTCCACTGTGGATTCGTGCATGTATTTCTTTTCCGCGGGGTCCATGTTGAAGATCTTCCCCTGGCTGGACAGCCCGGCGATGGCGCGGTCGAACTGCTTGGCGCTCATCCCGGTGCGGATAAATCCCTCACGGGCCTTGACCCCACGGTTTCCCTGGAGGTAGATCACCTGCTCGACCAGCGCCGGTTCGTCGTCGCCCGCCAGCAATTTAAGCCGCTCGGCCAGGCCGCCCTTGAGCCGGCGGGATTTGTAGGGCGCGGGATCGATCACCCGGCCTCCGCCGAGGGTGACGATGGGGGAATAGTTGCGGATGATGAAACGGTCTCCGAAGCGCGGACTCACCTCTTTTTCCAGCCGCAACTGGATCAACTGGGTTTCCCCTGGCCGGAAGCGCTCTCCTTCCAGCAGGGTGATCCGTCCGATCACCTCCTGGGTGCCCAGATGAAGGCGGATGCGGGTGCGCTGGGTCAGGTCGCGGGGGATATCGTCCAACAGCTTCAATTCCACGTTGAGCAGGTAACTGGTGAGCAGCGATCCGGGTTCGGCCAGTTGATCGCCGCGCTGAATGTCCTCCTTGGAAATTCCGGTCAGGTTGATCGCGGCGCGTTGGCCGGCCTCGATCTCGTCAACCGCGCGGCCGTGCACCTGGAGCCCGCGGATGCGCAATGGCTCCCCTTTGGTGTACTGGGTGACCGCGGAATCCTTGTTCAGCTTCCCGGCCACCACGGTGCCGGTGATGACCGTGCCGAATCCTTTGATGGTGAAGGAGCGGTCCACCGGAAAGCGGAAGGGATGGTCGGTATTGTGACCTTGAATACGGGTGGTCAAACCGGACAGTTCGGCGCGCAACTCGGTCATGCCTTCTCCGGTGATGGAGGAGACAGGCACCATGGGGGCGTCTTCCAGAAAGGTTCCCTGCACGGTCTCCCGCACATCCTCCGCGCAGAGTTCCAGCAGTTCCTCGTCCACCAGGTCGGTGCGGGTGAGGGCGATAATCCCCTGGCGGATGCCCAGCAGGTCGCAGATATGGAGGTGTTCGCGGGTTTGGGGCATCACCCCACCGTCCGCCGCGATGACCATCAGCACCGCATCCATGCCCGCCGCCCCGGCCAGCATGTTGTGGACGAAGCGCTCATGGCCGGGAACGTCCACGAAGGCGATCTCATTTCCGCCTTCGTCGGTGTAATGGGCGAAGCCGATGTCGATGGTGATGCCGCGGGCTTTTTCTTCGGCGAAGCGATCCGTGTCGATGCCGGTCAAAGCCTTGACCAGCGTCGTTTTTCCATGATCGATGTGTCCGGAGGTGCCGACGACGAGGTGCATGGCGGACGGGTCAGGGTTCGGTGATCTTGCAGGAACCGTCGAAATACACCCCTTTTTCCAGAATCAGCTCGCGGGTCTGGATGGCCCCTTTCACCGAGCCGGGGAGGGTCAGTTGGACATGCTCGGCGGAGATGATATTGCCCTCGATATGGCCGCTGGAAATGATGGCTCGGGCGCGGATATCGGCCTGCACATACGCCTTGTCCCCGAGCGTGACGATGGAAGCGCTGTTGATGGTGCCCTTCAGTTTGCCATCGATGCGGAGGCCGCCTTCCACGGTCAGATTGCCGATCAATTCGGTGTTTTCACCTAGAAAACTCGTGGTCTTCACGTTTCGCAGCTTCTTGGCCATGGCGTTCGTCGATGGTGGCCGCCCTTATCGGGCGCCGGAAAAAAGTACCGGAAACAGGCGCCGGAAAGAGGCGCCGCCTGGTTTGTGGCGTTCCGGGTCAGGGATCGTTCGCCCCATCCGAATCTCCGTTCCTGCCGGTCAACAGGTCGTAAATCCGGTTGAAATCCTCCATGGAATAATATTCCAGCTCTATCCGCCCTCCCTGGAGTTCCAGGTTTTTCGAGGGACTCTCCTGGGGCAGAATGCGAATTCTGGTGGAAAACCGGTGTTCAAGCATCTCCCGAACCGCGTCAAACTGCAAGCGCGCCCCGTCCTGGGCCTTATTTCCCCCCCCGGGGTTTTCTCCGGCAATTCCTCCGTGGGGAGCCGCCGGGTTTTTCCGCTTGGCGCGGGCCGCCGGGTTTTCCCGCTTGGCGCGGGCCGCCATGCGTTCGGTCTCCCGCACCGACAGCCCGCGCTCGATCACCACGCCGCGCAGGGCGATCTGCCTGTCCGCTCCGGGCAGGTTCAACAACGCCCGGGCATGCCCGGCGCTCAGGCGGCCAGCCGCGAGGTCCTCTTTCAGCAATGGAGGCAGGGCCAGCAAGCGCACCATGTTGGCGATGGTGGATCGATCCTTGCCCAGCCGCCCGGCCAGCGCCTCTTTGGTATACCCATACCGATCCAGCAAGGCGCGGTAGGCCTCCGCTTCCTCGACAGGATTGAGAGGTTCGCGCTGAATATTTTCCACCAGCGCGGCTTCGAGCAGGTTTTCATCGGGAACCTCCCGCAGCACCGCCGGAACGGCCTTCAGGCCCAGCAGGCGCATGGCCCGCAGGCGCCGTTCGCCCGCAACCAGTTGATAGCGGTTGGGATCTCCCGGTTTGGAGCGCACCACCAGGGGCTGAAGCACGCCCTGGGATTCGATGGATCGGGCCAGGGATTCGATCGTCTCAGGAGAGAAGTTCCGCCGGGGTTGGAGCGGGTTGGGCTCGATGCTGTCAGGGGGCAGGTTCAACAACTCCCGCGGCTCCGCCACTTCCCCGGAAACCGGCCATGGCGTCATGGATTCTGCTCCGGTTAGCGGACCCCCCTGCGGATTCTGGCCCGTAGGGTGCGGATGCGTCTTTTGATGATATCCGGGAAGGGGTAACGGTTTTTCAAGGCCCGGAAGGATTTGAGCGCCAGCTTCATTTTCCCTTGATCTTCAAGCGTGTCGGCCACGAAAAACTCCGAGCGGATGGCGATGGGCGTCCCCGGAAACTTCCGGGCGGTGCCCCGGAACACCGCCAGCGCGAGGTTGAACCGCTTTTCCAGGTAGTAACTGTATCCCACCAGGTAATAAGTTTTGGGAGCGAATTTCGAATTGGGACGTTTGATCAGTAAATCCCGGAATTCCAACCGCGCCTGGTCCATTTTTCCCAATTGGAGGTTCAGTTCTCCAATTTTGAAGCGCAGGTAATCGGCCCGCCCGGCCATTTCCGGCGCAAGCAACAACTGCTGGTAGATTTGCAGGGCCCGGTGACGGCTGTGGTCACTGTCTTCATAAACCATGGCCAGGTTTTCCCTGGCCTCGAAAAAGTATTGCCCCTTGGGAAAAGAAACCGCCAGGTTCTGATAAAGCCGGGCGGCCTGTTCGGAATCCCGGATGTAGTGATGGTACAAACTGGCGGCCAGGTAAAGAGATTCCTCCGCCAGGGGGGAGTTTGGATACAGATCGGCCAGAGTAACGAAATTGCGGGCCGCGTCTCCGTAAACTCCCGCCTCCCAAAGCGCGCGGGCCTGGGCGGCCAGCCGGTCGCCTTCTCCCTGGACGCCGCAACCCGCCAGGAACAGCGCCGGCAAAACCAGCGCCAAAACCAGCATCAAAACCAGCGCCGGCCCCCATCCGCGGGGATGGGCCCTCCGGCCCGGCATACGGGACGGGCCAAGGGGCGGCGGAACGGGGCGGGTCTCAGTTGAGCGGTTTTTCCCCATTGCCGCCGCCGTTTCCTTTGCCACCGCTATTTCCACCGCCATTTGCACCGCTGTTGGTGGGAGCGTTTTCGCCATTTCCTTCCTCCAGGCCGTCATCATTTTCCATGATTTTTGCGATGGAAACCACCTTTTCGTCAGGCGCCATGTGAATCATTCGCACACCCTGGGTGAGTCGGCCGATATTACGCAACGATTTCAGGTTCATCCGAATCAGTTTGCCCATCTGCGTGATCAACATGACTTCCTGATCCTTGTCGACTTGCTGAATGCCAACCACCAGGCCGTTCCTTTTGGAGGTCTTGATGGTGAAGATGCCTTTGTTGCCCCGGCTGGCGACGCGGTAATCGGACACGTTGGTTTTCTTCCCGTAGCCGTTTTCGGTGACCGTGAGAATGGCGCTGGCATCGTTCAGTATTTCCATCCCCACCAAGGCATCCCCCTTGTTGAGCCGAATGCCGATCACGCCACGCCCGACCCGGCCGATGGCGCGTACCGATTTCACCGGAAACCGCAGGGAAAGCCCCTTGCGGGTGGCCAGGAACACGTCCTGATCCTCGGTGGCCAGGGCGACGGTAACCAGGCGGTCGCCGTCATCGATATTGATGGCCTTGACCCCCCCCTTCCGGGGGTTGCTGTAGGCCTGCAATTCGGTCTTTTTCAAGATGCCTTTTTCGGTCACCATCACCACGAACCGATCCGGCTCGTAGGAGGAAACGGGGAGATAGGTGCGGATCGATTCTCCCGGTTCCAGGGGCACGAGGTTGACCACCGCCTTGCCGCGGGCGGTGCGGCCGGCCACCGGAATTTCGAACACCTTCTTCCAGTAGACCTTGCCGAACGAGCTGAAGATCAGCAACACGTCGTGAGTGGAGGCGACGAACATGTTGGCCACAAAGTCCTCCTCCTTGGTGGTCATGCCGATCTTGCCCTTCCCTCCCCTGTGTTGGGTGCGGTAGATGTGAATCGGGGCGCGCTTGATGTACCCGGCGTGGGAGATGGTGACCACCATGTCCTCCTCCGCGATCAGGTCCTCGGTGTTGAGGTCCTCGGCGGAGCCCATGATCTCGGTGCGGCGGTCGTCGGCATATTTTTTCCGCAATTCGCCGGTTTCCTCGCGAATGATGGTCAGCACCAGTTCCCGGTCGGCCAGGATGGCCTGGAACCCGGCGATGCGTTTCATCACTTCGGAGAATTCGTCCTGGATTTTCTTCTGCTCCATGCCGGTGAGGCGTTGCAGACGCATTTCCAGGATTTCCTTGGCCTGGATTTCCGAAAGCCCGTGCTCGGCCATCAGCACGGCCCTGGCGTCGGCCGGGGTATCGGCGGCCTTGATCTGGTCGATCACCGTGTCCAGGTTGGCCAGCGCGATACGGAAGCCTTCCAGCACATGGGCCCGGGCCTTGGCCCGGCCCAGGTCGTACTTTGTGCGGCGCTCGATCACCTCGATGCGGTGGTCCAGGAAATGGCCGAAGAACTGCGTCAGGGTCAACACCCTGGGCTGCCCGTCCACCACCGCCAGCATGATGATGCCAAACGAGGTTTGCAGCTGGGTCATCTTATAGAGGTTGTTCAGCACCACATCGCCCTGGGCGTCCTTCTTGATCTCGATCACCATCCGCATGCCCTTGCGGTCCGACTCGTCCCGCAGGTCCGAGACGCCCTCCAGCCGCTTGTCGCGCACCAGTTCCGCGATTTTCTCGATCAGCCGCGCCTTGTTGACCATATAGGGCAACTCGTCGACGATGATCATCTCGCGGTCGCCCTTCATTTCCTCCACCGTGGCCCTGGCCCGCATGGTGATCACGCCCCGTCCGGTGGTGTACGCCTCGTAGATGCCCTGGCGGCCCATGATGAAGCCTCCGGTGGGGAAGTCGGGCCCGGGCATGCGGTCCATCATCTCCGCCAGCGAGGGGTTGTCCCGGTGATCGATGTAGTAGAGGAAGGCGTCCAGGGTTTCACGCAGGTTGTGGGGCGGGATATTGCAGGCCATGCCCACCGCGATGCCGGTGGAGCCGTTGATCAACAGGTTGGGAATCCGCGACGGAAGCACCAGCGGCTCCATCAGCGAATCGTCGTAGGTGGGCTGGAAGTCCACCGTGCCCCTGTCCAGGTCGGCCAGCACCTCCTGGGCCAGGTGTGTCATGCGCACCTCGGTATACCGCATGGCCGCCGGGGGGTCGCCGTCCACCGAGCCGAAGTTGCCCTGGCCGTCTACAAGCATGTAACGCATTGAGAACGGCTGTGCCATGCGTACGATCGTGTCGTAGACAGCCGTATCACCGTGCGGATGGTATTTACCAATGACGTCACCGACGATACGTGCGGATTTCTTGTAGGGTTTGTTCCAGTCATTATTAAGCGCACTCATCGCATACAATACGCGGCGATGCACGGGTTTCAAACCATCTCGAACATCTGGCAAAGCCCGACCAACGATGACGCTCATCGCGTAATCGAGGTATGACTTTTGCATTTCCTCTTCGAGACTTACGGTCAGCAATTCTCGTGCAAATTCGGCCATGTA
>JACZSY010000225.1 GCA_022573975.1 SAR324 cluster bacterium
GCAGTTTGAATCCCGTCGTACTGAGCGAAGCGAAGTACCTTCTTCCAAAAACCCCAAATCATAAAAAAACAAGAAGATGCTTCGCTTCGCTCAGCATGACGTGGTGTTGGTTTAATTATCTTTTCAAACTGACCCACTACCCCGGAACGGGCGGGGGGGCATTTTCTCAATGAATCCCATTGAAATTCTCTCTCTCATGGTATCCCGGGTGGAGCGAATGAGCATCTTGTATATTACAGGAAAAGTGTTTTTTTGTTGGCGAATTGGGTGGGAAGAAATGGCTTCGCACCGTCCGCGATGGCGTCCTGCGTTTTGGGTGCCGTCTTTTCAAGGTACCGTCTTTTTGGGGTTTTATCCAAATCCCGCGCCTCGCCGCCGGGCTTTTTGGGGGAGAAAACACGCGGTTTCCTTGGCCATGGGACGCGCGCCCGCTATTGGCTGGGCCATGCCCCGCGCCAAGCCTTGTCTTGCCCTTTGGGGCTTCCTTTGATAGTTTTTGGTATTTCAATGGGTTGGAAAATTATCGCAGTGAAGATCGCCCGGAGTTGAGATCATTTGGAGTTGAACTCACCCGGGGTTGGATGGATCGGGGGACGGGAAATCAGCATGGGGCAGGAATAGGGGTGGAAAACAGGGGTGGGAAATATCCGCGTGAGGCGCATGTGAACGGTCGATTTTTATTCGGACGGGAAATGGCGGTCGATGCGGGCTCCGCCCACGCGGTGCTGGCTTATGACGATGGCCAGTGCATTCTGCGCGAGCCTTCCCTGATCGCCCTTTCTTCCCGCCGCACCCCTCCGGGCCAGGCGCCCCTCCCGCCCCCCAGCCTGCCCGGTTCGCGGTTGCTGGCCGTGGGCACCGAAGCGGCGGAGCTCGAATGGAAAAATGACACCGGCGCCCATTGGATCCGTCCGGTGTCCCATGGGCGGATCGTGGAACCCCTGGCCATGAAGGCCGTGATGCGCAAGTTGATCGGCCAGGCCCCGCTCAACCGGCTGCGTTCCTTTCTGCCCGGCTCCAGGATTTCCCTGGTGGTGCCGCCCCATTTGGACGAAAACGAGCGTGGGAAGCACAAGGAAGCCCTGCATGGTTTCGGCATCCGCAAAATCGAACTGGTCGATTCCACCCTGGCTTCGGCCATGGGATGCGGTCTGGACCTGTCGGGCATCGCGGGGCGGATGCTGCTGGACTTCGGCGGCGGAAAAACCAGCGTGGCCGCCTTCGCCATGGGAGCGTTGACCGCCTGGAGCTGGGCGCCGTTCGGAGGGGGGGAGCTGGACCGCGCCCTGGCGGCCTACATCGAGCACCGCCACAGGGTCAGGCTGACCGCCAGCCAGGCCGAGAACCTGAAACTGACCCTGGGCTCGTTGTATCCCGGACAAAAACCCGAAGCCGTCATGCTCACCGGCACCGATACCGCATCGGGCGTTGAGAAAAATTTCAGGGTGGACGATAATGAAATCCGGGACGTGCTGGTGGATGCCTGCGAACCGCTGGTGATGATCATCCAGCAAGTGTTCGAACAACTCTCCCCGGAAATGGCGGCGGACATCGCCCAGGAGGGAGTGGCGGTGGTGGGCGGAGGGGCGTTGCTGGCGGGGCTGCCGGAGTTTCTGATGGATCGCACCGGATTGAAGTTCAAACCTGCCCGCGACCCGTTGAATGCCGCGATCCGGGGAGGAGTACTCTCCCTTCGGCGGAAAAAGGGCCCTTGACCGGGGAGGGGCCGGGAACCCACCACGCAAAGAGTCCCCGCGGCCGGCGCCGGACGCCCGCGGAATGCGGGGGGGGCTTCTTTTCGCCCTTGGCCGGCGCCGTAAATTCAGCGCCGTGATTCCATCGCGGTCATTTCATGCTGACAGGATTCACCTGATATCGCCGAGTCATGGTCCGATTTTTCCAGCGGAATTTTTATCTGGTCTCGGTCACCGCCACCATGATCGTGGTGGTATCGCTGCTATCGTTGCGCTGGAGCAATCCCACCACCGCCCATTGGATCGACCAGGGTTTTCAAACGGTGGTGTATCCCTTTCAAACCGCCTTCGCCGCCACCCGGGCTTCCATCTCCGATTTGTACCGGAATTACGTGGCCCTGGTCGACCTGAAGGCCGAAAACGACCGCTTGCGCCTGGAAACCCAAGCCTTGCGGGAGGAATTGAACCATTCCGTGAACAGTTCCATTCAATTCAACCTGCTGCGCGAGCAGCTCAAATTCCTGGAAGAACAGCCCGAACGCAAGGTGTTCGCCGAGGCGATCGGGGAATCCTCGGACAACTTTCATCACGTGTTGTTGATCAACAAGGGCCGGAATTCCGGCATCCGCCGCAATTTTCCGGTGGTGTTGCGCGATGGCGTGGTGGGCCGCATCCAAAGCGTCTCGCCTTTCAGCGCGGTGGTGCAGTTGATCGTGGACCGGCGTCATCGGTTTCCCGTGCTGGTGCAGCGTTCCCGCGAGCGGATGGTGATGCGCGGCAAGGGGGGCGGGCTGGAATTGAAGAACGAGGATCGGGGCGTGGTGTTCGGAATCGGGGACGCGCTGAAAATAAACCGCATCCGCATGCTGGCCGATATCCGGGAGGGAGACCGGGTCGTCACCAGCGGGTTGGCCGGGATCTTTCCCAAGGGCCTGCTGGTGGGAACGGTGGTCAATGTGACCCGGGAACGTCATGAATTGTTCCAAAAGGCGGATATCCGGGCCGTGGTGGATTTCAACAAGATTGAAGGGGTGTTCGTGATCATCCGGGAGAAAAAGAATCCGAACTTCCCGATGTTCACGGAAAAATGAGATTGCTGGCGTTGTCCGCTGTCGGCCTGGTGGCTCTGTGGCTCCAACTCTCCCTGGCCCCGCTGATCGCCGTCGCCGGATTCAAGCCCAACTTGATATTGGTGTTCATGCTGGTGATCGGCCTGCGCCGGGCTGGGCCGTGGCTGTTCATCTACGCCACCCTCTCCGGCCTGGCCCACGATGTGTTTTCACATGGGTTGCTCGGGGTCTATGCGGTGAGTTTTTTCCTGGTGTTTTTCGCGGCCCGGTATGCCGGAATGTCCGTGTTCGAAAAAAACCTGATTTTTGCGGTGGTGGGGGTGTTCATCTTGACCCTGATGGAAGGATTGATATCGGTCTCGGTGTTTGAATACCTGGATCCATCGGTGCCGTGGTGGGAATGGATGCTGGGAAAAGTGGCTCCCGGCGCGGTATTCAACTGCTTGCTGACGCCTCCGGTGTGGTTCCTGCTCTCCCGGCTGGAATGGGCGTTGTATCCGCCCGAAGACTGACGCCATGACCTGGGCCGGCCGGTTCCGGCCATTTTGAACCTCCGCTGCCAGCCACCGGTTTTTTTCAGGTTGGTTTTTGTTCGCGCCGGTTTTTCCCGCGCCAGAGCAGTACATGTTTCCATGAGGACCCGATGAAATTCACACCGCTCACCACCGAGGAAATTCAGCTTTTCAAACAGCGCATCGTCCTGATCGGGGCGGTGGCGGTGCTGTGTCTGTTGGTGCTGGTGTTCCGCTTGTGGTTCCTGCAAATCATCGAGGGAGGGTATTACCGGGAGGTTTCCAAAGGCAACCGCATCCGGAAAATTCCCCAGGGAGCCCCGCGGGGTCTCATCTATGACCGCAACGGCCAACTGCTGGCCTTCAACCGGCCTTCCTTCAATATCGAGTTGATCCCGGAGGACACGCCCGACCTGAACCAATCCCTTGCCAACCTTTCCCGCATCACCGGCATCTCCCTGGCCCGGTTGAAGGCGAGAATGAATAAAAGGCGCTCCTCCTTCAAATTCAAGCCCATCGAACTGTTGCAGGACGTGGGGAGAAAAACCGCCGACCTGGTGGACGCCTACCAGGAAGACCTGCCCGGCATCCGGGTCACGGTGGAACCCATGCGCCTTTATCCCAATGCCTCGCTGACCTCCCACCTGCTGGGGTATGTGGGGATGGTGAGCGAGGAACAGTTTTCCAAGCTGCCTCCGGACCGCAAGCGGTCGGGGCGGATCGTGGGCCGGTCGGGAGTGGAAAGCCTGAAAAACAATGTCTTGATCGGCTTCGACGGTGGCCGCCAGGTGGAGGTGGACCACGTGGGCAGGGAGTTGCGCACCCTCAGCAAGCCGGTCACTCCGCGGCCGGGGAAAGACATTTTTCTCACCATCGACATGCGGTTGCAACGGTTTGTGGCCGGCTTGATGAAAGGGAAGCAAGGGGTGGTGATCGTCTCCCGGCCCCGCACCGGTGAGATCCTTTCCATTTCCAGCTTCCCCGATTTCGATCCCAATCTGTTCGTTGGCGGCATCGGGGACAAAAAATGGATCGAATTGACCCAGGGCAAGGAACGTCCCCTGTTGAACAAGGCAGTGCAGGGGCAATTTCCGCCTGGGTCGATCTTCAAGCTGGTGCTGGCCGCGGGTGCGCTGGACATGGGGGTGATCGCCCCGGACACCAAATTCGTCTGCCAGGGAAGTTTCAGACTACGCCGGGAAGTCCGGTATTGCTGGAAACGCTCCGGGCATGGGGAGCTCAACCTGGCCCAGGCCATAGCACAATCCTGCAACGTCTTCTTTTACCGCACCGGGTTGCTGATGGGCGTGAACAACATCGCCAAATACGCCCGCATGTTCGGGTTCGGCAGCCGCACCGGGGTGGAAGTGGAAAGCGAACAAACCGGCCTGATTCCCACCCGACAATGGAAATTACGGACCTTGGGAGAGAAATGGTACGATGGGGAAACGCTGCCCGTGTCCATCGGCCAGGGATTCGTGACGGTGACCCCGATTCAAATGGCGGCTTATGTCAATACCATCGCCAACGGCGGGGTCTGGGTTCCGCCCACCCTGTTCAAAAAGGAAGACACGGGCGCGCCGGGCGCCCAGTGGGAGATGCCAAAGGGTTCGCGGCCGCTCCGCATCAATCCGGCTTATTTCGAAATCATCCGCAAGGGCATGACCGATGCGGTGAATCGCCGGCAAGGCACGGCTCAAAGGGCGCGCTCCCGGCGGTTCACCGTCGCGGGAAAAACCGGCACCTCCCAGTTGGTGAGCAGGAAGACCAACGCCCCGCGGGAAGATTCGAAGAATCTGGACCAGTCCCTGCTGCCCCATTCCATCTTCATCGGCTTCGCCCCGGCCGAAGCCCCGAAACTGAGCGTGGTGGTGCTGGTGGAGCACGGAGAGTCCGGCGGACGCGTTGCCGCCCCTCTCGGCAGGAAAATTCTGGAGTTTTATTCGAAGACCATCGAACCGCTGGACCCGCCCATGCGCAAACCCAGCATCCTGGATGCGGAATCCGCCCGCTTTCGCCGGGAATTGAAGCAGGCCTTCGGGGACTACCGGCGCCCGGGGCTGGCCGCCAAGGGAAAAAGGCGCTGAGCGATGAACTGCCCGCCGTATCTCCCTGTTTTTCCCGCAACCCCGCCCCTTGGCTCCACCCCGGCCCACCTCCCCCAAACCCCGGGGGGATGGCCCCCATGAAATTGACCCGCCCCCTTTGCCTGGCCTCGGCCTCGCCCCGCAGACGGGAGTTGCTGGAACGTTTCGGCCTGGAGTTCGTGCAGATCGCGCCCTCGGCCGATGAAAGCGCCCTCCCCGGCGAGCCGCCCGCGGAACACCTCCTCCGGGTGGCGGGGCTGAAGGCGGAAGCCGCGCGCGCGGGCCACCTGGAGCATCTGGTGCTGGCGGGAGACACCGCGGTGTTTTTGGACGGCGAGATGCTGGGAAAGCCCGGGGAAGCGGAAGCGGCGAGGCGCATGCTGTCCGCATTGTCCGGGAGAACGCACACCGTGCTGACCGCCTATGTCATTCTCGATGCCAGGGATGGGGAGCGGTGTTCGGGCGCCGTGGAAACGCGGGTCACCTTCCGGCGGTTGCCGCCGGAATGGATTCAATGGTACAGCCGTCTGGACGAACCCCTGGACAAGGCGGGGGCTTATGGCATCCAGGGAATCGGCGGGGCCATGGTGGAAAGGATCGATGGATCCTACACCAACGTGGTGGGATTCCCCATCGAAAACATCATTTGGGACATGATCGGAAAGGGCTGGCTGACATTATGACCCGAGCCGCGGCAATCTTTCTGGTGGTGCTGAGCGTATTTGTAACGGCGCGATCGATGGCCCATGCCCAGGGAATGGAAAAAAACCAGGAGGTGATACCGGAGGGACGGTGGATGTTCCAGGCCGGCTGGGCCGCCCATACCCAGCGAGAGGGCATCGGCAGGACGGGAAAAACCGCTTCCCTGTTGGAGCTGCTGGTGCTGGACAGCGCGGACAGCGCCCAAATCGAGGGCGCGGTGCAACGGGAGTACCGGCGTCTCGATCTCCTGTTCCGCATCGGGTTCAGCGACGATTGGAACGTCACCCTGGAAATGCCCTACGTCTGGATCGAACAAAAATCCTCCCTTTCCAAGGCTTCGGGCGGGGCAGACGTCGACCAACAAATCGAGCGGTTGTCCAGCCGTTCCATTTCCGGCCCGGGAAGCCTTCGTATTTCCAGCCTCCACCGCGTTTTTTTCAGGGATGTGGAAGCCTTGTCCTGGGGTTATGGATTTTCCCTGCCCCTGGGCAGCCCGGAAAGCCCCTATGCCGGAAGGGGAACCCTCTTCCTGGACAACCCTTTCCGGGCGTTTTTCACGTTCGTCCAGTATGATCGCTTCTTTCTCTCGGTTCCGGGAAAACTGGAGTTTTCCGGCGAGTTCAAAGGGGCGCTGGATGAGACCTTTCAGGACCTGGATGGAAATTCCGTCACCATCCACCCGGGAAACAAGATGGTGTTCTGGATGAAATGGGAACAGGATTTCGGCCCGGTCTTCACCAGCCTGGGCTGGCGCATGCTCCAACAACGGGCCTCCAGCATCGGGCCCGATCGGCAAAATGACAAAACCAAGGAAAATGCGTTCGGTTTCAAACTGGGTCTGGGAAACCTGCCCAAATTGGAAAAGGGCCCGCTGGCCTTTCCCTATTTGATTTATTTCCAATATGAAAAAACCATCAGCGGTTTCAATGTCCCAATGCGTTCCGAAGCGGGAATTTTCCTGAAGGCCTATTTTTAAAAGGTTTGAACCGGCAGGCCATACGCCGGGCAGGGAATGAAACCCTCAGGCCAATCGCCAGGCCGCCAGGGGAAGCAAGGCGAAGCCTCACCCCTCCGGCCCGCGGCCTCCTCCCCTATCCATCCCTTCGGCAAGCTCAGGACAGGCTCGATGGAGAGGGGGAAAGTCTCTCGCAAAGGCGCAGAGGCCGCCAAGAACTGCAACTGCATTAACCGCCGATGGACGCGGATTTGAACTGCGAACTGCGGGTCTGACCCTCTCCATGGGGGCCGTTCCTCCTGGTACAGTGCATTGAAGCTCAACCAAAGCTGTGCATATACCAAGGAGAA
>JACZSY010000226.1 GCA_022573975.1 SAR324 cluster bacterium
TTATACAAGGAATGTAGATTCCCTCGCGTACATAAACTCTTGTGCCGGTGGTGGGCCAACGGTAGTATGATGCACTAGGCAGTAGGCTTTGATGACCGATTAACCGCTAGCTAAGGGAGGCCAGCGTGAAAATCACCAACGTCGAGACGTTCATAGTTGACGCGGGATGGCGGTCCTGGACCTTTGTGAAAGTTGAGACCGACGAGGGAATCACCGGCTACGGCGAGTGCAGCGACGGCCGGACTCCCCACGGTGTGGTGGGCACGATCCAAGACCTGACGCCGGTCCTAATCGGCAAGGACCCGGCGGCCTACGGGATGCGCTTTTGGGACATGTTCCGTGCTTCGCGGCAGAGTCCCGGGGGCATCGCGGCCAAGGCCATCGCCGGGTTGGACTGCGCCATGCTGGATATCAAGGCCAAGGCCTTGGGCATCTCGGTCACCGAGCTGTTTGGAGGACCGACCCGGGAAAGCGTCCGGGTTTACTGGTCCCACTGCGGCACCTCCCGGGCCCGGGCGCACGAGCTCATTGGTTGTGCGCCCTTGCGTACCATGGAGGACGTCGCCGACCTGGGCCGAGAGGTGGTCAGTCGCGGTTTCACGGCCCTGAAGACCAACATTGTCATGCCCGGCGAGCCGGCGACGGTGTACGGCGGCGGGTTCGTACAGGGTCTGGGCACCACCGACGGGACAGTCACCACGCCGGTGCTGCGACACATTGAAACCCTGATCGGCACCTCTCGCGACCCGGTGGGGCCGGGAGTTGGATCTCGCCGGAGGGCGTGTTCACCGTGGCGCGGCGCAGTTGTGGGTGTGCGCTCAGCCCGGCCACGGTGTTGATGGCGCCGAAGGCGATTCTGTGCTGGCGCAGGCGGGCCTCCACTTCGCTCCGGGGCAGTCCGGTGAAGACCGCGCCGATCTCCGCGTCCAGGGCCTCCCGGTTGGCGAGGCGCTCCACGTTGCTGCGGAAGCGCGGGTCGCCGGTCATGCCGGGCCGCTCCAGCACGCCCTCGCAAAAGCGCCGCCACTCGCGCTCGTTCTGGATGGAGATCAGCAGGCTGCCCCCCCCGGCCACCGGGAAAGCACCGTAGGGAGCGATCAGGGGGTGGCTGAGGCCGGTGCGGGCCATGGTCTGCCCCGTCAGGTCGTGCAGCAGCAGGGGCACCGCCATCCAGTCGGCCATGCTGTCGAACATGGACACGCTCAGGGCGGCTCCCTCGCCGGTGCGCGTCCGGGCGTAGAGGGCCTGCAGGATGGCGCTCAGCGCGTTGAGTCCGGTGCCGATGTCGCAGGCGGAGACCCCGATCCGTCCGGGCGCCTCGGGGGTGCCGGTGATGGAGGCCAGTCCGCTTTCCGCCTGCACCAGCATGTCGTAGGCGCGCATCTCGCGGTAGGGGCCTTCCTCGCCGTAGCCGCTGATGGAGCAGGTGATCAACCGGGGGTGGCGGCGGCGCATTGCTTCCGCGCCGAACCCGGCCCGCTCCGCCGCGCCCGGGGCCAGGTTCTGCACCAGCACGTCGGCCTTGGCGATGATGCGGTGCAGCAGGGCCTCGCCTTCGGGCTGGCGGAAGTCCACCTCCAGCGATTCTTTTCCCCGGTTGAGCCAGACGAAGAAGGCGCTCTCTCCGTTGGCGGCCGTGTCGTACTGGCGGGCGAAGTCCCCGCCGGGGCGCTCCACCTTGATCACCCGCGCCCCCGCATCGGCCAGGCGGCAGGTGGTCAGCGGCGCCGCCACGGCCTGTTCGATGGAGACCACCAGCACGCCGTCGAGGAATCCCTCCGCTTTGGCTCCCGCCGCGGTCACAGGGCCGGTCACAGGGCCGGTCTCCTGCCGGCCCAGGGCCGCGCTTCCTCGAAGGCCGCCGAGACCCGCAGCACGCCCGCGTCGTCGAAGCGCCGCCCCACCACCTGCAGGCCCACGGGCAGGCCGTCGCTGGTGAACCCGGCGGGCAGGGAGGCCGCCGGTTGCCCGGTCAGGTTGAAGGGGTAGGAAAACGGCGTCCAGGCCCACATCGCCTCGTCGTCGGTTTCCTCCGGGTCGGGCGCCAGTTGCCCCGCCGGAAAGGCCGGCACCGCCAGGGTGGGGGTGAGCAGGAAGTCGTAGTCCTCGAAGAAGCGCCGCACCCGGTCGCAAAACTGATGGCGGGCAATCTGGGCCTGGACGAATTCCACGCCGGTGACGCCCTCCCCCTTGTGGTACAGGTCGACCAGACCGGGGTCCATTTTGTCCTTCCATTGCGGGAAGGCGTCGCGCAGACCGCCCGCCAGGGCCGTCCGGTAGAGGGTGCCGAAGTACGGCGCGGGGTCGCCGAAGCCAGGGTTGACCTCCTCCACCGTACAGCCCAGCTCCTCGAAGACCCGGGCGGCATGGCTGCAGATGCGAGCCACCTCGGGATGGACGCGGGCATAGCCCAGGTCGGGGCTCCAGGCAAAGCGGGCGCTCCCCATTTTTCGCGCCAGCACGGCGGGGTAATCCTCGGGCGGGGCCTCGAGGGAGAGCCGGTCCCGGGGGTCCGGCCCGGCCATCACCTTTAGCATCAGCGCCGCATCGGCCACGGTGCGGGTCAATGGGCCGGCATGGGAGAGCAGGTCGTGATGGCTGGCCGGATACACCGGAACCCGGCCGTAGCTGGGCTTGAGCCCGAAGACGCCGGCGAACCCGGCGGGAATGCGGATCGACCCGCCGCCGTCGGTACCGATGGCCAGCGGGCCAAGGCCGGAGGCGATCTGCGCGGCCGCGCCGCCGCTGGAGCCCCCCGGGGTCATGCCGGTGTTCCAGGGATTGCGCGTGATCCCGGTGAGGGGGCTGTCCGTGACGCCCTTCCAGCCGAACTCGGGCGTGGCGGTTTTGCCGAGCATGATTCCCCCGGCCGCCCGGAGCCGCTCCACCGGCGGGGTGTCCTCCCCGGGCACGAACTCCGCGTGGATGCGCGAGCCGCGCATGGTGCGCACCCCCTTGGTGATCAGCAGGTCCTTGACCGAGTAGGGCACGCCCAGCAGCGGGCCATGGACCCCGCCCCGCATCACGGCGTTTTCGGCCGAGCGTGCCTGATCCATCGCCGCATCGCCCGTGAGCGTGCAATAGGCATTGAGCTTCGGATTGATCGCCTCGATCCGCTCCAGCAGGGTACGGGTTACCTCCACGGGTGAAATGGCCTTCTCCCGAATCAGGCGGGCCAACTCGATGGCAGGCGTATAACAAAGGTCTTCGGCGTTCATGGCGATTTCAGTGGAGGGAGGCGGCGGGGGTTCTCCCCATCAATGGGTTGCGGTGGCGGAAGAATATGGATGTACCAGGAAATATTTGCACCCATACCACAGTTGCCCCACCCTTGGGCAGGGGGTTTGGCGCCGAAAGGCCGCCGGCCGGTTCCTCCCCGGGGTGGGATCGGATGGGTTCGGCAACGGGGTGTTGGGGGCTCGATGATGCGTGACGCCCCGCCGGAGGAATCGCTGCCGCGCAACCCCATGGCGCAAATACAGCCGGAGGAATAAGGGCTGTTTTCCTCGATCTCCGGCCCGGTTTGCCTCGGTCGCGGCGCCTTCGGGCTGAGTTATCCCGCCAACCCGCCGGGTGGATATTCATTTTCGCTTTCCGGACGGGATTTCTTCGCGGCGGATAGGGTTTTGCATCCCGTGCATCCCAATCCTTTATTTGCATTGACAATTCATCATCAACTCGATCAAGATGGTTAAGGAACATGCAAGCATTACAACAAGAATTTATTCGGGGATAAGAGCAGAGGATTTTTCATCGTTGCCGACTCAACCTGTTATGGTTTCTCCCGCCAGGAACGCCGTCAAGGCGGCCATCCACACCGGTTCCATTACGCACAGCCTGCTCCCCGGATCGACCGGGCCGCATCCCCGAGGCCGGTGTGCCTGACATATCCAGCATCCGCTTGCCATCGGGCAGGACAAAATTCCGGAAGGCCCTGGATAGAGGCGAGTTGTTCCCAGGATGGCAGGGAGAAGGGATTGAGGGTTGTCCCCACCGGTGTTTAAACAAATTCAGACCTGTTTAAAATACATCGCGGAGGTTGAGATTCACGCCTCTGGGGAATCCTCGTACTGGCATGAGCCGGCGATGCGATGGAAATTTCATCCGCCGATCACGGCGAACTATTAGCATTGGCTTGTTGACAAGACGGATACGGCCAAAAGGAACGGTAATTCTGAACACGGGAAGGGAATCTGGTGTTCTTTTGAATGCGCCCATCTTCCCAGGTGGAATGAAAGGGAGATGTGGCCCCGGTAGAGTGCGGGTGGAATATTTCCCCGCCGCCACTCGAATACGCCCAGCCACGGCGTCCACCGCGGTGATTTTCGCCGCGGCGCGCGCCGCCCATCCAATCCCGGGCGATATCCTGCCTTCTTCGGCGGATGTGTTCATCGTTCCACCGAGCATTCCTTTCCCCCGGCACGATGATTCCCACAGTGAAAATCACAGTGAAAATCACAGTGAGTATCGCTGTGAATATCGCCGTGGAAATCGCCGTGAATATCGCCGTGGGAATTGCCCCGCGGGGCACGAGTGCCGGAGCGGCCTTCCGGCCTTGCCAAAACAAGCATTTCGATAAGAGGAAAAATCTTATGGCCAAACAGATTATGTTGGTCAACATTCACGAAGGCGAAACACGGATCGCAATTTCCGAAAACAATCTGCTGGTCGGCCTGCACATGCAGCAAACCGACAGGGAGCGCAGAGTTGGCAATATTTACCGGGGCACCATCGTAAAAATCAATCCGGCTTTTCAGGCTGCGTTCGTGGATTACGGTGTTCCCAAGAACGGCTTTTTGTCCATCAGCGATGTCAATTTCGACCTTTTCAAGCCCAGGGGAGGGGAAAAGGGAAGACCGAAGATTCAATCGGTGCTGAGGGAGGGCCAGCAGGTGATGGTGCAGGTGTTGAAGGAGGGCATGGGCACCAAAGGCGCCGCGATGACCACATTCGTCTCGTTGGCGGGCCGCTTTCTGGTGATCAGTCCCCACAGCGACCGCTCGGGCGTTTCAAGGAAAATCGAGGATCGCGACACCCGCCAACGGCTCAAGGAAACCATGGAGGCCCTGGCCGGCAATGACGATTTGGGCTTGATTCTCCGCACCGCCGGCATGGACCGGCCGGTGGGAGAGTTGAAGAAGGACCTGGAAGGTCTGCGCAAGCAATGGAAGGGCATCCAGTCGCGCGATGAACAATTGAAAAAGCCGGGCATTCTGCACCAGGAACCCAGCACGATCATGCGCACCCTGCGGGATTATTTTACCGATGACATTCAGGAGGTGTGGGTGGATGACGCCGAGGGCTTCAAGGAGGCGTTGGATTATTTCAAGTCCACCATGCCCAAGTACCAGAAACGCCTCAAATTGTATGTGGGGGATAAATCGTTGTTTTCCGCATACCGGGTGGAAGAGCAGATCGAAGCGCTGGGGTCCAGCCGGGTGCCGCTCAAATCGGGGGGCTCCCTGGTGATCGAACCCACCGAGGCGCTGGTGTCGGTGGACGTGAATTCCGGCCGATCCAATCAGGCTTCGGATATCGAGGACACCGCGCTCAATACCAACCTCGAGGCAGCCGAGGAAGTGTCCCGTCAGTTGCGGCTGAGGAACCTGGGCGGTTTGATCGTGGTGGACTTCATCGACATGTACGAGGCCCGCAACCGGAAGAAAGTCGAAACCGCGATCACCGGTTTCCTGAAAAACGACAAGGCCCGGACGACGGTTGGAGCCATCTCCCAGTTTGGGATGCTCGAATTGAGCCGGCAGCGGATCGATACGGAATTTTCCCATGGGTTGAGAATTCAATGTCCCAATTGCGGAGGAACCGGTCACATCCCCACCATCACCAGCGCCGCCAACGATGTGCTCCGCGCAATCCGTGAATTGGCCGCCGAGGGGAAAATCAGCGAGGTGATCGGAGAGCTTCCTCTCGATGTCGCCAATTTTCTGCTCAATCATAAGCGGGAGGCCTTGAGGGATCTGGAATTGGAATTCGAAATCCGTGTGAACCTGACCGCGGACCCGGAAATGGCGGGAGGCTCGGCGATCTCCCTTGAGGGGGTAACCGAAAGACTGCCGCCCGTAGCCCGGAAAGAGGATCAGCGGGAGGAAGAGCATTCCGCGGAAGCCGCGGAAGCCGCGGAAGAGAGTTCCGGGCGCAAGCGCAGGCGCCGGAGAGGCCGTGGCCAGCGGGAAGACGGTTCCGAATACCCGAGAGAAGAAAGAAGCGAGGCGGCCCCCGCCCATGAGGTGGACAGTGGCGCTGGAGAGGGCGCTGGAGAGGGCGC
This sequence comes from SAR324 cluster bacterium, assembly GCA_022573975.1. GTDB lineage: Bacteria > SAR324 > SAR324 > SAR324 > JACQKK01 > JACZSY01. The sequence continues at coordinate 6,284 of JACZSY010000226.1, forward strand.
TGGAGAGGGCGCTGGAGAGGGCGCGGAGGATTCAGCGGAACCGGAGCGCGCCATCGCGGCCGCCGATGTCCGCGAAGAGGAACCCCGGCGGCCCGATGCCGGGCAGGGTACATCCGGGCGGCCTCCCCGCCGCGAACGGCAAGCAAGGCCGGAAAAAACGCCCTCGGCGGCGCCTCCCAAGCCCTCCCAGGACAATGGATCCGGGGCGCAGATGGAGTTCCGCAGCGAGCACATCATCACCGACCCGGAAGCCGTGAAAAAACTGCCCCCGGCCAGGGTGCGTTCCAAGCCGTTCGATGCATTGCAGGCCAGCGTGGCGCCCAATTCCGTCTTGTTCGACAGCAACACCCTTTTTGCCCCAGCCAATCGGGACGCTTCCGCCGGGGCGGCGGAGAAACCGGCCGCGGCCGAAGAAAAATCGCCGGGCCGCGGCTCCGGGAAAAAGGCGGGGAAATCCGGCGCTGAAAAGAAAGGACGGAAACCCTCCGCCAAGGCCGCCAAACCAGCGGCGGGAGATGACGCCACAGAAAAAACCGCAAAAACCGAAAAAACCGCAAAATCCGCCAAAACGGACGATTCCGGGACACCCGCGAAAAAATCCGCGGCCGGCGCGCGCAAAACCGGCGGCAGGAAGCCCTCCGCGAAAGGAAAAAAACCGGCCAAGACCGATCCGGAACAGGCCGCCATCTGAGCCACCCGCCTCCGGATCGCCGCGGTCCTATCCCGGTGGGTCAAAGGGTTGACCGGGCGATCGGCCTCCCGCCGGTTCCGGGGGCCGGCGCGGGGCTTTCGCCGGGACAAAGCACTTGTCCCCGCCGGTTGCCGGAGGTTGCATGATGGGACTCCGCGATGGGGGACTCCGGGTTCGCCAACAGGCCAGTGACCAACCGAAAGCGCGGGGGATTTCATCCCCCACGCCCCCAGACCATTTTTTGGAAAAAATGGATTAAAACTTTCAATAAGATATTTGGAATGAGAGTTTGAAATACTTGTTTTTGCTATGAGAAAGTTTGTTGAAACTTTCCAAAGTTTCCCCCCGGAGGGCCGCCGGATGCGCCCCTCTCCCGCTTTTCCCGAG
>JACZSY010000227.1 GCA_022573975.1 SAR324 cluster bacterium
TACCGACGGCCTGCCCGTGGTGCCGCCCACGCCGGAGAAGGTGGACGCCATGGTGGCGGCGTTGGGCGGCGCGCCGGAGCGGCTGGAGGCGCGCGTGCCGCCGCGGGGGGGCGGGCTGACCCGCGAGGTGCTGGCGGTGAACATGGTGCTGGCGGGCTGCCTGCCGGCCTACGCGCCGGTGGTCAAGGCGGCCCTGCTGGCCCTGTGCGACCCCCGCTTCAACCTCAACGGCGTGCAGGCCACCACCCACGTGGCCGCGCCGCTGGTGGTGGTCAACGGCCCGATCCGCAACGAGATCGGCATGAACGCCGGGCACAACGTGTTCGGGCCGGGCAACCGCGCCAACGCCACCATTGGGCGGGCCATCCGGCTGGTGCTGCTCAACGTGGGCGGGGCCACGCCGGGCGGCCTGGACAAGAGCACGCTGGGGCATCCGGGCAAGTACAGCTACTGCATCGCCGAGAACGAGGAGTCCAGCCCATGGGCGCCCTACCACGTGGAACACGGATACGCCCCCGAAGACAGCACGGTCTTCGCCATCGCAGCGGAAGCCCCGCACAGCGTCACCAACCATGTGGCCAACGACCCCGAAGGCATCCTGGACTCCATCGTATCGGCCATGAGCACCATCGCCCACAACAACGCGGTCTCCAGCGGGTCGTGCGCCGTGGTCATCGGCCCGGAGCATGCCGCCACCATCGCGGACAAGGGCTGGACGCGCTCCGACGTGCGCAACTACCTGTGGATGAACGCCGGCAACACCTTCGGCGAGATCAGCTTTCACGGGCGCTACGGTAAAATCTACAACCGCAACCTGCCCCGCTGGTACCGGCGCGAGCCCGAAGCCCGCATTCCCGTGGTGCCCCGGGCCGAAGAGATCCACCTGTTCGTGGCCGGGGGCGACGCCGGGCGCTTTTCAGCCTTCATTCCCGGCTGGGGCCACATGACCGCGCCCGTGCTGCGCCCGCTGGAGGGCATCCCGGTCAAGAACCCGGCGCTCTGCGGCGATGAATCCTGCGCGCTGTGACGGCGCATCGAAGGGGGACGCAAAGGCCACCCGGACACCCCATCACGGGCACTTCAAAAACCAGCAATCGAAATGGACGATCCCATGACAGACGATCCCATTACCACCGAACCCGCCAATGGCGGCCTGCCCGTCTACGACCCCCGTGGAATCGTCGATGCCAAGCCCGCTCCCATCTCTCCCCGCCCGCGAAAGCTCACCGGGCTGCGGCTGGGCGTGCTGGACAACTCCAAGTGGAACGCAGGGCGGCTGCTGCGCGAAACCGTCGACCTGTTGCAGGCCGAGCACGGCTTTTCCGTGGTCAGCCACTACACCAAGCCCAGTTTCTCCCTGGCCGCCGAGGACGCGATGATCGCCGAAATCGCCGCCGCCAGCGACCTGGCGCTCACGGCCATCGGCGACTGAGGCTCGTGCACGTCGTGCTGTATGCGCGACGGGGCCGCCCTGGAACGCGCGGGGGTTCCCACGGCGGTGGTGGTGACCGGGGAGTTCCTCCACGAGGCCAGGATGCAGGGCGCCGCCCTGGGCATGGAGGCGCTGGAGCCGGTGGTGATCACCCACCCGCTGAGCACCCTCACCGATGAGCAGATCGCCGCCCGCGCCCGCGAGGCCGCCGCCCAGGCCGTGAACATCTGGCGGGGAGATGAGGCAGGATGAGCGAAAACGCCACCCCCATCCATGAGTTGAACATCGGCGAACTGGGCCGCGCCTACCGGGACGGCTCGCTGGGCCCCATCGCCGTGACCGAGGCCCTGCTGGATCGGATCGAAAGGCTGAACCCGGCATTGCACGCCTTCGTGCGGGTGACCCGGGAGCGGGCGCTGGGCGAGGCCGCCGCCGCCGAAATCGCCCTGCGCGCCGGGCAGGATCGCGGCCCCCTGCACGGCATCCCCTACGCGGTAAAGGACATCTACGACGTGCGCGGCGAGCCAACCATGGCCGGCACGCGCCTGCTGGCGGACAACGTGGCGGCGGAGGACTGCACCGCGGTGGCCAAGCTCTCCCGGGCGGGGATGGTGTTGTTGGGCAAGACCCACACGGTGCAGCTGGCCCTGGGGGGCAGCGGCATCAACCACGACCTGGGCACGCCCCACAATCCCTGGCACCGCATCCCGCATACACCCGGCGGATCGTCCAGCGGCTCCGGGGTGGCCGTGACCACCGGGCTGGCGCCCGCCGCCCTGGGCAGCGACACCGGGGGATCGGTGCGCATCCCCGCCGCGCTGAACGGCTGCGTGGGCCTGAAGACCACCGTGGGCCGCATCAGCCGCCACGGGGTGTACCCCCTCAGTTGGACCCTGGACTCCGTCGGCCCCCTCACCCGCACCGTTGAGGACGCCGCCCTGGTCTACGATGCCATGCAGGGCGAAGACCCCCACGACGACACGACCCACGGCGTGGCGCCCCACGACCCCACCGCCGGCCTGGGGCTGGGAGTCGACGGCCTGCGCATCGGCATCGGCGAGACGGTCTTCTTCGAAGGCGCCGATGCTGAACTGGCCGCGGCGGCGCGCAAGGCCGCCGAAGTGCTGGCGGGGCTGGGGGCGCGGGTGGAATCGGTGGAACTGCCCGCCGTGGAACGTTTGATGGCGGAGGACAATCGGCGGCTGTTCACCCTGGCCGAATCCCTGGCCCATCACCGCGAATGGCTGGCGGACGGACGGCGCGGGCAGATGGACTGGGCGGTGGCCCAACGGCTGGAGACCGGGCTGGCCCTGAGCGCCACGGACTACTTCCGCCTGACCCGCATGTTCGCCGAGGAGCGCGCGGGCATGGACGACCCCCGGCGGCCCGATTCATGGCATCACCTGGACGCCATCCTGGCGCCCACCTCGGCCCAGCCCTCCCTGCCCGTGGAGACCCTGGACGCCTCCCCGGAGGCCTTCGCCGAAATGAGCGGCCTCTACGCCCGCAACACCTCTTTTGGCAACGCCCTGGGCTGGAGCGGCATCAGCGTGCCCTGCGGGTTCACCTCCCAGGGCCTGCCCATCGGCCTGCTGATCAACGCCGCCCCTTTCGGCGAAGCCATGGCCCTGCGCGTGGCCAACGCCTACCAGGGGGCCACCGAATGGCGGAACCACCGGCCTGGGTTGGAATGGATGGAGTAACGCGGGAAGAACACGGGGAAAGTACGGGGAAACGCCGCCGGGGATGAATTGGGTTCGATTGGCGAAAGGCGCAGGATAACGCCAACCATCTGATATAATTATTAAAAACAAATTCGACGGGAAATCCGGAAAATTATGGCCGATTCTGCCGGAATCGCCCTCATCAAGCCATCCAGCCCATGATCAAATTGTCCTTCCTCAATCGCAGGCGCCCCGATTGGACGGCGGATGCATTAATGAGGGTTTTATGTATTTGATTGATATTACTATTTTTCATGGGATCGAACCCTTGACCACCTGAAAAATGATCTTCTGGCTTTACCAGGTAAATCCCACGGTTCCTCCCGAAGACCCGCCGCTGGAAGAGGATGAACTGGATTCATCGCCTGACGATCCGGCCAGCAACGCGATTGCCCCCAATCCTCCCAGGATCCACCACCAGATTGAAATTCCTCCCTCTTCTTTTTTGTCCACCCCGCCCACTGGAGTCACAGGCCGGGTCGCCGCCAGCATTTTATCGAGCTGTTGCTGGCCGAAATCGTCCCTCACCACGGCGACGACCAGCTGCTCCAGCCGTTGCTGCATTTGCGGGATGGAGCATTTCAAGCAACTGGCCTCCTTCAGAAACTTGTCCTCCCCCCGGGTCAAGTCGATGGAGATTTGGGTCAGGTCGCCCTCCCTGATAATTGAAAGGTTGAAAATTCGATCCAACTGGAGGGCCTCCTGGACGGACTGGATGCACCGCTCCTCGGTGCACAACTCCGCCTCCGTCTCTTCGAAAAACTTCCTGGCGGCGTCGTTGAATTCTTTTTGCGAGCGCAATTGATAAAACCGGGAAAGATTGTCCCGGAAGGTGTTCATGATGATCGCTTTTTCCGTGGTCTTGATTCCCTTTCCCAACGCCGTGAGGGGAGAGGTGGCCGCGTCGAGCTTCTTGATCGCCTCTTGTGCGTGGAGCGCGGACATGGTTTGCGGCAAAAACAACAACACGATCATCAGTTTGGAGATTTGCTTGAACATGGGCCCTCCCTTTCAAGGTGTCGCCAGACGAATGAATTTACGTTTTAGTCGATCGTTGAATTCTTGGCTGCCCACCAGCCGGAAGACCACCGAATTGCCCTTCACGGCGATAATGGTCGGGAATTCCCGAAAGAATTTTCCGCCGTTGAACTTCTTGCCCACCCTTCCAAAGGCATCGTGGTACACGTACGTGAGCGAAACATTGATTTTCCGCACAAACCTCTTGATAGACTCCCGGGTGTCGTCCTTCACGGGGTCGATGAAAAGCAAGGGCACCCCCGGCAGGTCCATTTCCATCAATTCCTGCAGCGCCGGCATTTCCTTGACGCAGGGTGGGCAGTTCACGAAAAAAAAGCTCACCACGTAGGGGCCTTGATGCTTCCGGGAGTCGAAGCGCTTTCCCTCGAAATTGCTCAGAAAGAATTTGGGCGCCTCTTGCGCGAACCCGGCCGCCGGATAGACCAGGGCCACGGCCATAAGCAACATCGCAATTCCCGAGGGTATACGCATCATGTCAGATTTAATCAAAAATGTTTTACCGTCCCCTCAATTGAGGGCTCTCAGGAACTTGTTCATTTCATTGACCGGCCATTTGCGCACCATCTTTTTCGCGATTCTCTCGTAATTGTCTTCGATGGCTTTCGGGTCGTCGCTCCATTGGATGACCGGCAACAACTGGCGTTTAATTTTTACGGCTCCGGCCTTGCGGAACCTGTTCTTCTGGTAACGGAAGGCCCGCAATTGCATGCGGAGCGAATACACGCCCTGCCACATCATCCCCGCCTGTTTCTTGCGGCCTCCCTCAAGGGACAATACCAGTCCGGTGGCCGCTTTTCCATTGGCCAAATGCGGCAGGAGGTCCATGTCCATTTCCCCGCGAACGATTTTGACGCCTTTCACCTCCAGGTAATTGTCCCGGATGCGCTGGATCATGGCCGCCTGGATGGCCTGCACCGCTTTTTTGGCGTAGGGATCGAAATCCGGGTTTGGCGCGCGGGCCAGGAACAAGGTCACCGGGATGGTCTTGATCTCCACGTCCACCGGCGTGAAAAAATATTCCCCGCCCTGGTGGCGCTGGTTGGCCAGGGGCCGGGAGATGGGCGTCTGGGCGCCGTCCTGGCCCATGAAATCGCGCGTGTCGTTGGCCACCTGGAGTCCCACCACGGCCCCCAGCGCGCTGGCGCTGAGGTAGGGCTTGCGGTTGGCCCGCAGCCGTCCGATCAGGTGGTAGGCGAAGATGGAATGCCCGTCCCACTGCGCCCCGCCGTCGCTGACCGGCTGCACGCCCCCGGAGGAGAACCCCTGCGCGCTTTTCAACTCCGACAATTCCGCGATTTCCGATTTGGTGAGCAGGGCGGAAGATTGGGCCGGCGCCGGGCCCCGGGTCTTGGCGAACAACTGGCCGCTGAAGCACGAATCGGAGATCAACAGCTTGTGTTTCGCCTTGATTTCCCCCAGCGAGGCCAGGATGTCCGCGTTGGAAATGTAGTTGGCGCGGGTCTTTCCGTCCACCGGCACCCAGAAGCCCCGGTTGTTGATGTACTGCCCGTGCCCGCCGTAGTAGATCAGCACGCTGTCCTCCGGATCGGCCATCTCGCTGAGCCGGTTGAAGGCGCTGATGATCTGCTGCCGGGTGCCGTTGCGCACCAGGATGAGGTTCTCCGGGCGCAAGCCATAGCGCTTCTTGAGCACCTGGGCCAGCACCACCACGTCGTTGACGGCCGTCTTCAGGTCGGGCCATTTCCCGCCCGTGGTCTTTTCATACGCATCGTTCCCGATCAGCAGCGCGTAGGACCGGCCCTTCGACGAGACAGGCCGTTTGGCCCGCGTCGTGTTCTCCTCCACCCGGATGCCCCGCTGGCCGCGGGTTCCGGCTTTTTGGCTTTCCTGGGCGAGGGAAATGGTTGGAGCGGCCAGACACACCGCCAGAATAAAAGAGAACAACAAGGCTTTCGTTTTCATCTCGAAACCATGGCAATTATAATTTGATGATATGGTTCACATTGGCGTTCTTGGGGCGGGTTTCGTTGCCGCCTTGCGGAGTTGTGAAAACAGTACAGCATCCACCCCCGAGATCGGCAATACTTGCAAAGTTGATTCCCGAATTTCCGGTCGCATATGTACTATATTCAACATTGTGCTGATGACTGCCAAGTTCATCCCCCTGCACCGACCCCACCAGATCCCGGGTGTTGCCGCCCGTATTGCTGGCGGTCCTCGCGTTGGCGTCGGGGTCGTTGCCCGTGGCGCCATCCACGCCGCGCGGGAACCGGCCCCGCAGGTCGGGCAGAAGGAAGTATAATATGGGATAGCCTGAAAAAGAACCTGCCGCGCCTGTGACCTGCAATTCCCTCCCCCTCCAGGACATCCAGCCCATGATCAAGCTGACCTTCTTTATCCGCAGGCATCCCGATTGGACGGCGGATGCCTTCGCCGCATACTGGCGCGATAATCATGCGCCGTTGATCGCGCGGCACGCACCGGCCTTCGGCATCCGCCGCTATGTTCAAACCCACCCCGTGCCGCCCCCTGATGGGCCGCCTCCGGATGACGAATCAGGAAAGTACGACGGCATGGCGGAATTGTGGTTCGCCTCCCGGCGGCAGCTGGAACTGTGGTTTCGCAACACCACCCCGGAAACGGCGGAGGCGGGGAGGGAAATCCGCGCCGACGAACGCAAATTCATCGACCGCGCCAATTCGCCCTACCTGATCGGCGAGGAGGTGATCGTGGTTGATGGGGGGAAGGAATAAGGAAAACGCCTCCCCCTTTCCCCGCCATCCCTTTCCTCGTTATTTCCCGGGGCCATCCCAACCCCGAAGGCCAAACCCCCAAACTTGACCAATTCCCCAATTTCTCTTACACAATGGGGTAAGAATTTCCGCATTATCCTTCATGGAAATATGATCGCAGATAAAATTCGACAGGAGTGAGACATGACCTGGGTCCGGTTTTCATTGATTTTGGGAATGGCCCTGGCCTTGGGGTCGAGCCACGGATCGCTCATGGCGCAGAACCCACTTCCGCCGGACATCGAGGCGGACCGCCTGCTGCTGAGAGCCCGCAAGGCCTACGCGAAGAAGGACTGGAAGCGCGCGGCCGCCAGTTTCGCCGAAATCCAGGCCCTCAATACGGACCTTCCTGTGGATTTCCATTACTTCTTTGGCATCACCCTGCGGAAACGGGGGGATTTGCCGGGCGCCAAA
>JACZSY010000228.1 GCA_022573975.1 SAR324 cluster bacterium
GCGGAAGGCCGGGGGGGGAGGATTCGGGCGCCGGGCCGAAGGCCGGAGGGGGAGGATTCGGGCGCCGGGCCGAAGGCCGGAAGTTGAGGCTCGTTGCCCCCCCCGATGCGCGGCGCCCCCGCCCGTTCAGGGGACGGTGGAGAATTCGCCTTCCATGCGGGTGAACACCGACGGGCGCTCGACGATGCCCCCCTCCGGATCGACGGGGTGAATGCCGCCCAGCATCACGCTGCGGTCGCCGTCCAGGTACAGATCGCCGCGCAGGCAGAGGGGCTGCCCCCGGAAGAAGGGCTTGCGGAAGAGGATGTCCGTGCGGACGATGCGGTGATCGCCTACGGAGCGGCCCGCCCCGAACACCAGCCGGGTGAAATGGTCCTCCAGCCCTTGCAGGTATTCCTGCACGTTGACGTGCTGGTTGACGTCCGTGTTTTGCATCCCCCACACCGAGCGCTGCTCGCGCCACTGGCCCGGGTGCGCCCGTTGGAACCCCCCGGGCGGAACGTCGAGGCCCTCCACGGTGGGGTAGGGTTCTTCCAGGGGCGCCACCGCGAGGCCGCGCAAGGGTTCGGGCGTGTCCGGCGGAAACCGCTCCCCGGGGGGCGCCAGGGGCCGGGTGATGACATGCACGCCGCGCATCCAGCCGGCCTTGACCATTTCCCTGGAGCGCTTCCCGCCACCCAGCGCCGCGGGATCGCCGGAGCCGGCCTGGCCCAGGATGTCCACCCGCATGTCCAGCAACAGGCGGCCCGGCCCGGCATCCCCTTCCCCAGCTGCACCCGGCGGCGGCGCGCGGCGCAGGAAGACCTCGAACCTGGTTTCCACCCGGCTGAGCAAAGCCAGGGGCGGCGGCTCGGCCCTGAACTGAAGGAAGAACATCACCGGGATCACTCCCAGCGCGCGCATCCGCCCCATGTCCACCTCTTTTTCCAGGGCGCCGAACACCGAACTCATGCTCAGCCGGATGAAGGAACGGATTTTCAGCCTGTACTGCTGGTCGATGTCCTCGAAGGTCAAACGGTCCTGGCCGGTGCCGGTCAGGGATGGCATGGGTTGTTCGGTCATGGGGGAATGGTCGGGTGGTTGGCGGATCGGGGAAGTGGTGAGACTTGAATGTTAAAGGTTGAAACATGATCCGGCAACCTTGGGGAGACCGAGGCCCGTTCAAGCCGATCACTTCCCCGCCGGTTCCCCCTCCACCACGATGGCGTATTGCAGGGAGCTTTCGCGGGCTTTCAGCACGGCCCCGGCCGCGGCGGCGAGGCGTTCCAGCCATTGGGCGGGCGTCTTGCCTTCGGGAGGCGGTTTGAGGGCCAGCCCCACGGCGTAGCGGAAGGACGGGGCGCCCTGGCGCAGCACCTCGGCCAGCACCGGCAGCCCTTCCCCCCCCGCCTGGGAGAACAGGGCGTGCAGCACCACCGTCAGCCGGGCCGTCTCTCCGCCCGTGTCTTCCCTGGCGGCCCGCTCGCGATGCGGCGCCATCACCTGCTCCCAGTAGCGCTCCGGGTCGAAGCCGCCCAGGGCGTTGGTGGCGGCGATGTACCCCGAGAGCAGGGCGTGGGCGGCGAACTGTCCCCAGGCCCGGGAAAAAGCGCCCGTGGGAAAACGCGCCCGGCCGCCGCTACCCCCAACACCGCCGGGAGCGGTCTGCCGCTCCGCCACGTCCAGCACCACCCCGATGCGGATGAACAGCGATTCCAGCAGGGGGCGGCGGAAGCGGAAATTGGCCACCAGCCCCTTCAGGGTCTCGTGTCCCGCGCTCTTGGCGAAGGCCTCGCCCCGGCCGCTTTCCCGCTGGCGGATCCATTGCCGCAGCAGCACCAGGGCGTGGTAGAGGCGTTGATGCAGTGAGTTTTCCATCTTCTTGCGCAGGGTCTTGAAGCGCTTTGCGGGATTGTCCGGGGGCGGGGAGCGCGACATCAGCGCCTGCACTTCGAAGGGAAAGGCGTTGCGCTTTCGTTCCAGTTCCTCGCTCAACTGGGCGCCGGGCACCAGGTAGGGACGGGCCAGCCCTTCGCGCGCCAGCAGCGCCAGGTTGCCGCCCACCCGCTCTTCGGCCAGGGGGGAAAACGATGCGCCCGGCGCCTCCATGTCCTCGAAGTCCTCCATCAACCCGGAGAGCACCTCCAGCAGGAATTCCATCCGCAGCTTGACCGAGCGCAGGAAGTGCAGGGGATTGTTCCGCCGCAGCGTGTCGTAATCGGGGCCGTCGGATGGGGGCAGGAAGGTCAACTGCCGGTTCAGCTGGTCCACATCCTCGGCCAGCCTCGCCAATTCCGGCCCAGGGTCTTTGCGCAATGTGGCCAGGTAATCGGCCACCACGCTTTCCACCAGGGCCTGGCGTTCCGGGGGCAGCCGCTGGCGCTCGAAATCGGCGATGGCCTCCTTGAAGAACGATTTGCGGGCCGCATCGGGATTTTTCTTGTAATTGATGCCCACGTTGCGCGCATAACCGGACAGGGCCGATTCCAGTTCCGGGTTGTCCAGGGGCAGCTCGGCCAGCAGGGCCAGTTGCTCGGCCATGCCCACGGTGTTGTCCGCCTCTTCGGGTTCCGCGTCCTCCCGGTAGGCCTCCAGCGAGAAAATTTCCTCGCGCAGGAACACGTCGCCGAAGATGCGCGCCAGCACCGAGCGCAGGATGGTCAGCATGGTTTCGGTGCTGGAGAGTTTCTCCGGCAGCACCACGCTCACCGAATAGCGGTGGGGGATGGGATCGAAGCGGTACGACGAGGCCGGCAGGCTCACACCGGCGGGGATGGGTTTGTGGGCGGCCTCGTAGGCGCGCCTGGAAAAAACCTCGATGTCGATATGGGGGTCGCGCAGGCCCAGCCCCTGTTCGGCGGCATGGGCCACCAGGCCCGGAATCCAGCCGCTGAGCAGGGTTTTCACCTCGTCGGGAATCTCCCCCCGGTAGCGCAGCCGCTTCTCGATCACCCCTGGGTCGAAGGCCGAGGGGGCCCGCGCACGGTCGTGGCTGGCGATTTCGCGGGCGAAGCGTTCGCGTCCCTCCGCGGAGAAGCGCTCCTCCAGCATGGCGTCGAAGCGCGATTCGCCGGCATCGCGGGGGGCATCGCGGGGGGCACCGCGGGGGGCGTCATCGCCGGGTGGAAAAAGTCCGTTGCGTGCCATAAGCGTTTGAGGGAACCCTTCCGGGAGCGGAGGTTTCGGACGGGGTAATCCCCATTTCTGTACCCGGCCCTTCCCTATTTGGCTGTTCAACATCACCGGGGGAAGGGTGACTCCCAGGTCTATATCTTTGTAAATACGACGCTTTTTCCCTCTCCATGGAATGGAGAGGGAGGGAGGCCGAAGGCCGGGAGTTGAGGCTCGCGGAAAATTCCACTCCCTCAACCTTCCGCCACCATTTGGCGCAGCACGGTCTGGAGGATGCCCCCGTTGCGGTAATAGTCCACCTCGACGCTGGTGTCGATGCGCGATTTCACCCCGAAGCGCACCTCCGTGCCGTCGTCCTTGGTGGCCACCACGGTGATTTCCGCTCCCGGCGCCATGTTGTCGCTGATGCCTTCCATCGAGTAGAGTTCCTCTCCCGTCAGGCCATGGGTGGCCAGGTTTTCGCCTTCCGCGAATTGCAGCGGCAGCACGCCCATGCCCACCAGGTTGCTGCGGTGAATGCGTTCCATGCTCTCCACCAGCACCGCCCGCACGCCCAGCAGGAGGGTGCCCTTGGCGGCCCAGTCCCGCGAGGAGCCCATGCCGTACTCCTTGCCTCCGATCACGATGAGGGGGACGCCTTCGGCTTCGTAGCGCTTGGCGGCCTCGTAGATGCCCATTTTCTCTCCGCTGGGCAGGTGCCGGGTCCAACTGCCCTCGGCGCCGGGGGTCAGCAGGTTCTTGATGCGGATGTTGCCGAAGGTGCCCCGGGTCATCACCCGGTCGTCGCCCCGGCGCGAGCCGAAGGAGTTGAACTGGTTCTGGGAGACGTCGCGGCCCAGCAGGTACTTGCCGGCCGCCCCGTCCGTGGCGATGGCGCCGGCGGGAGAGATATGGTCGGTGGTCACCGAATCGCCGAGCAGGGCCAGCACCCGCGCGCCCCGGATGTCCCCCACGGAATCGGGTTGGGGTTTCAGGCCGTCGAAGTAGGGAGGCTGATGGATGTAGGTGGAATTTTCGTCCCATGGGTACAACTGGCCGCCGGTGACGGGGATCTCGTTCCAGAGCGGATTGCCCTCGATCACGTTGGCATAGCGGTTCTTGAACATCTCCGGCCGCACCGAATCGGCGATCAGTTGCTGAATTTCCGCCGAAGTGGGCCAGATGTCCTTCAGGTACACCGGCTTGCCGTCCTTCCCGGCGCCCACCGGGTCGTTTTCCAGGTCGATGTCCACCGTGCCGGCCAGGGCATAGGCCACCACCAGGGGGGGGGAGGCCAGGTAGTTGGCCTTGACCACCGGGTTGATCCGGCCCTCGAAGTTGCGGTTGCCGCTCAGCACCGCGGCGGCCACCAGGTCCTCGCGCAGCACGGCTTCTCCCACCGCCTCGATCACGGGACCGCTGTTGCCGATGCAGGTGGTGCAGCCGTAGGCCACCACATGGAAGCCCAATTGTTCCAGGTGGGGCAACACCCCGGCGGCTTCCAGGTAGTCGGTCACCACCCGCGAGCCGGGGGTCAGGGAGGTCTTCACGTGGGGGGGCACCTCGAGGCCCCGTTCCACGGCTTTTTTGGCCAGCAGCCCCGCGCCCAGCATCACGCCGGGGTTGGAGGTGTTGGTGCAGCTGGTGATGGCCGCGATCACCACGGCGCCCTGGCCGATCTCGGCCGCTTCGCCGCCGAGTTCCAGGCGGGCGGTCTTGGTCAGTTCCTCCCCGGAGAGGTTGAAGCCCCGCTGGCCGATGGGGTCGCTCAGGCTTTGGCGGAAGCGCGATTTCATCTCGCCCAAGGCCACCCGGTCCTGGGGGCGCTTGGGGCCGGCCAGGTTGACGCCGATCGTGCTCATGTCCACCGTCAGTGTCTGGGTGAATTCCGGGATGGGGGCGTTCTCCCCGGCGAAGAGCCCCTGCTCCTTGAGGTAGCGCTCGATCAAATCGATCTGTCCCGCCTCGCGGCCGGTGATGCGCAGGTAGGCCATCGTCTGCTCGTCCACCGGGCAAAAGCCCATGGTGGCGCCGTACTCGGGGGCCATGTTGGCCAGCGTGGCCCGGTCCGCCAGGGAGAGATGACGCAGCCCCGGGCCGCAGAACTCGACGAATTTTCCCACCACGCCCAGTTCGCGCAGCATCTCGGTCACCTGCAAGACCAGGTCGGTGGCCAGCACGCCGTCGGCCAGCTCGCCCTCCAGGCGCACGCCCACCACCTCGGGCGCCAGCATGTAATAGGGCTGGCCCAGCATGGCCGCTTCGGCCTCGATGCCCCCCACGCCCCAGCCCAGCACGCCCAGGCCGTTGATCATGGTGGTGTGCGAATCGGTGCCGATCACCGTATCGGGATAGGCCACCGTCTCCCCGTTGCGCCCGCCGGTCTGCACCACCCGCGCCAGGTATTCCAGGTTGACCTGGTGCACGATGCCCGTGGAAGGCGGCACCACCAGCAGGTTGTCGAAAGTGGACTGGCCCCACTTGAGAAACTCATAGCGCTCGGTGTTGCGCTCGAATTCGCGCGCTTCGTTGCGTTCCAACGCGTCCCTGGAGCCGAAATGGTCGATCTGCACCGAATGGTCGATCACCAAATCGGTGGGAATCAGCGGATTGATCCGCGACGGGTCGCCCCCCAGCGCCTGCATGGCGTTGCGCATGGCGGCCAGGTCCACGATGGCCGGCACGCCCGTGAAATCCTGCATCAACACCCGTCCCACCATGAACGGCACCTCGCCCGCGGGCACCGCCTCGGCGGACCAGCCACTCAGGGAGCGCACGTCGTCCTCGGAGACCAGTTTGCCTCCGGCGTTGCGCAAGAGCGTTTCCAGCAGGATGCGGATGGAATAAGGCAGCTTGGACAGGGTGCAGAGGCCGGCTTTTTCCAGCGCGTCCAGGCGGTAAATGGTGACGTCTCCCCCGGAGGTGCCGAGAGTGTGCCGGGCGTTGAAGGGGTCGGGGGCGGTCATGGCGGATCGGTGGCCTTTGCTGAAAAAAGGGGAATCGAACACTAGGAAATACGGTGCGAAGCTGGAATTGCCGTTAATGGGTCATTCTACCCCCGCAATGGAAAAATGGAAACTTGGCCGCCCTGGCGAAGACCCGGTTCCCCGCCGGGATCACAAGGTGATTTCCACGTAACGGGGCTTGCCGTAATCCGAGCCGGCCTCCCAGAGTTGGGGGCCTTCATGGCGCCGGTGAAAATGGCCCTGGATGAATCGCTTCATCCCGTGGTTGGCCTCCAACTGGGGGAACAGGTTTGGGCTGGCTCCATAATCTTCCGGCTCGACCACGGGGAAATGGCTGAGGAAGATCCTGTTGGTGTCCGCATCGGTCAGTTGCCCCAGGTTGCGCATGAGGCCCGCATGGGCCTGGGCGGCCATGTGGCTCTGGGGGTCCATGCCGTCGAAATCCCTGGGCAGGTATTCCCAGTCGTTGGTGTCGATGCGGTGGCCGTACCAGCCGGAATGCCCGGCGATGACCAAGCCCGGAAACCGCTCGTCCCGGTAGACCCCGTCTTGGTCCAGAAACCAGAAGCGATGCTCCTTGAAGGCCTTCCGCAGTCCCGCCAAATTGTCGTCGAATTGCTGCCGGGACGGTTTGGCGTATGCCACGCCACGCCGGCCGCGGCCCCTGGGCGGCCCCATGCCACTCCAGTAATCGTGGTTGCCGATCACGGTGAGCACCGGCACGGCGGGCATGGCGTCGCGCAGCATGGCGCAGGTCAGGGCCACCAGCTTGTGTCCGGTGAAGCCCCCGGAGTAATCCCCCGCATGAATCAACAGATCGGCCTCCAGGGTGGCCATGCGCTTGAACATCCGCCGCAATTCCGGTTCCTTGGTCAATCCCAGATGGGTGTCGCTGGTCAGCAATACCTTCATCGTTTTTCTCCCCGCGGGCAGGATTGCCGGAACGAAGCCTGGCAGGCGATCCTTTTCAATGTGAAGTGATGGGGCCACCGGCCGGGGCCGCATCCCTCTTGTTTTCAACGTTATTGGGTTGTGCCTGTCAACAGCAGCAACAAAAAAAGCCCTGTTTTTGTATCCGGCCTGGAAAATATAGCCGATTTTTAGTAGCATGGTTCCAGTACCCGGCCGGTTGCGGAGAGGATGGCCGATTTTTGAGGGGACGCCAGCCGTACGGGGGACACGTCACACACCCGTCCTGGAACTCCCGCGATCAGAACGGAATACACCGAAGCAAAGGGGTCGCCCTCGATGAAAACCTCGCGTTTCATCAAACTTCGCACTGGACACAAGCTGGCCATTGGCGCG
>JACZSY010000229.1 GCA_022573975.1 SAR324 cluster bacterium
CGGCGAATCTTGTCCGACGGCGCTCCAAACGAGAATTCTCGGTCGAAGTCACAGTAATACCCCTGGTACGAACATCCGGTGTCTATGATGAAAAGGTAACCAGGACCCACCTCCTTGATGGCAATCCCATTCCCGGCATCGATCACCGGGTGTCCCCGCAGGGGCAGACCGGCGCCAGGGTGGCGAACCTCACCCCACCTCAAATTCCTCCGATTTCCATATAAATAATAATAATCATATCAAATAGATATCCGACTATCCGCTCTCCCAAGCGCCTCCGCCGAACGAACCCAATCGCACTTCACCGCTCCACGGGGGTGAACAGCATCTTCCCTCCCACCCGGAACGAGGCGATGGCGGCGCGGCCTTCGGGGCCGGTGAGCCATTTGATGAAGGCGCGTCCCTCGGCGGCCTTGACGTGGGGGTGCCGGGCCGGATTGACCAGCATCACGCCGTAGGGGTTGAACAGGCGGGGATCGCCCTCCACCATGATTTTGAGGCCGCGGCGGTTGCCGAAGGTGGCCCAGGTGCCCCGGTCGGCCAGCACGTAGGCGTCCATGGCCACCGCGATGTTGAGGGTGGCGCCCATTCCCGCCCCGGCCTCGCGGTACCAGCGGCCCGGGCGCTTCCCTGGTTCGATCATGGCGGTGATTCCGGCGGCTTTCCAGATGGCCAGCTCGGCCTTGTGGGTGCCGCTGTCGTCCCCCCGCGAGACGAACGGGGCTTGTTGACGGGCGATGCGGGCGAAGGCGCGGGCGGCGTCCTTGCTTCCCCCCACCCCGGCGGGGTCCGCCAGGGGGCCGGCCAGCACGAAGTCGTTGTACATCACGTCCCGCCGTTCGATGCCGTATCCCGCGGCGATGAAGCGGTCTTCGGAGGGGCGGTGGTGCACCAGCAGCACGTCCGCGTCTCCATCGCGGGCGAGGCGCAGGGCCTGTCCGGTGCCCTTGGCCACCACCCGCACTTCGATGCCCGTGCGGGCGGTGAAGCGGGGCAGGATGTGGGCGAACAGCCCCGAGTTTTCGGTGGAGGTGGTGGAGGCCAGCGTGATATACGCCGCCGTGATATGCCTTGCCCCTTGGGCCAGGGCGACCCGCGCGAGCGGCGTCCCCAGGAGCAAGGTGAGGAGCACGCTCAGCAGCACGGCCAGGAGCGCCCCCAGCCAACAGGCCGGAGGGGGGCGGGATTTTGGGCGCGGTTGCTTGCCGCGAAGGGTTACCATAGCAATTCTCCTTTCAGGAAGGCGCGCGCCGCCTCGTTGTTGGGTTGCTGAAAGAACTGGGGGGCCGGGGAGCGTTCCAGCACGCGGCCCCGGTGCATGAAGAGCACCTCATGGGCCAACCGCCTGGCCTGGCCCAGGTCATGGGTGGTCATCACGATCTTGGTTCCGGCGGCGCCGATGGCCGCGATGATTTCCTCCACGGCCCGGCTGGCGGCCGGGTCCAGGTTGGCGGTGGGTTCGTCCAGGAACAACACCCGCGGCCGCAAGGCCCAAGCCCGGGCCAGGGACAGCCGTTGCGCTTCCCCGGCCGACAGCACCCGCGCTTGCCGCCCGGCCATGGCCTCCAGCCCGGTGGCCCGCAGGGCTTCCATGGCCAGCGCCGGGCGCTCCCGGCGGGAGACCCCTCGCAGGGCCAGGCCATAGACCACGTTGGCCAGCACCGAGCGGCGCAGCAGCACCGGGCGCTGAAACACCATCGCCTGCGCCCATCGCGCCCGGGCCGCGTCCGGGCCCATCCAGCGCACCGTGCCGGCGGTGGGCTCCAGCAATCCGTGGCAGAGGCGCAGGGTGAGGCTCTTGCCCGCTCCGTTGGCTCCCAGCACCACGGTGGGTCCTCCGTCCCGGAGTTCCAGGGTCAGCTCGCCCACCAGGGTGCGGCCCTCGGGCGCGTAGCATACCCCTTCCAGCCGCAGGGGCAGGATGTCGCCGCCAGGAGGGTGCGCCGCCCGGGCGCCATTCCGGGCCCGTGGCGTCCCCGCTTCGTTTTCCCCAGCCCCGTCCCTCCCGCCGTCGCGGCCTCCGTTTTCAGGCGCTGGGTTTTCAAACGGCATTGCGAGTCTCCGTGAGGTCGCGCAGCAGGAAGGCCAGGCCGTTGACGCCCACCGAGAGGGCGATCAGGATCAGCCCCAGCGCCAGCGCCAGGGTCAGGTTGCCCTTGCTCGTTTCCAGCGCGATGGCCGTGGTCATCACCCGGGTCACATGGGCGATGTTGCCTCCCACGATCAGCACGGCGCCAACCTCCGCGCTGGCCCGGCCAAATCCCGCCAGCACGGCGGTGGCCACGGCATGGCGCCCGTCCCAGAGCAGGGTGAAAATCGCCCGGCCCGGACTGGCGCCCAGGGAGCGCAGTTGCTCGCCATATTCGCGCCACAGGTCCTCCAGCACCTGGCGCGCCAGGGCGGTCACGATGGGCGTCACCAACACGAATTGGGCCACCACCATGGCCGTGGGCGTAAACAGCAGGCCCAGGCCGCCCAGGGGGCCGGAACGGCTCAGGGCCAGATAGACCACCAGCCCCGCCACCACCGGCGGCAGCCCCATCAGGGCATTGAGCCCCACCACCACCGCCCGCCGGCCCGGAAAGCGGTACAAGGCCAGCACGCCGGCCAGGGGCAGCCCCACCAGGGCCGCCAAGGCCACGGCCGTCAGGCTCACCCGGAGCGTAAGCCACACGATTTCCCATAAATCCGCGTCACCGGAAAACAACAACCAGGCCGCTTCCCGGAAGGCATGAACACTTTCTTCCACCGGCCTCCTCTTCGGCAAAAATGCGCACTGAACGGTGTTTATATGCAAATATATGCATAAATTACCATATTGCGGAATTAATGCAATAAAAGGAGGCGAAAATTTTCGCTGAAAGGCTGGGAATTTTTTGGGGAAAGAAAAACCCGGATACAAGGGAACTGAGATTATTCCAGGATTTTGTTATTCGCGGGCGCCGGGGCTACAGAGTCCCCGGACGGAGCATGTCCGGGCGCGATGGGCAGCAGATCGGCGAAGTGGAAACCGCTCCGCTCGACCTTCACGCCAAGCATGGTGCGAAGAGGATAGCGGAAGTTGGGGCCGTCATGGACGAAGGTGTGAAACTCCCCGTTTTCGCCGCAGGGGTCCGCTCCTTCAGGCAGGTCATCGATGAACGCCCGGTCATAGGGCAGCCCCACGAATCCCGGCGGCAACGCGCTTGGGTCGATGCAGATCACCGTGGCGCGGAACCCGGCCGAGAGGAACGCGCCGGACAACAGGCGGGTGTCTTCGCGCCAGAGGGGGAACATGGGGGCGAGCCCGGAGCCCGCCATCATCTTTTCGCGGTAGGCGCGGATGTCCTCCAGGAACAGATCGCCGAAGACCACCGCGGAAACCCCCTGCTCCCGCAGGTCCCCCAGGGCCCGCTTCATGGCCGCCTCGTAGGCGTCGTTGCCGGCGTGCATGGGCACCCAGACCTCGATCAGGCGCAAGCCCAGCGACTCGGCCTGGGCCTCCAGCAGCACCCGCCGCACGCCGTGCATCTGGATGCGGTCGTAGCCTTCGGTAAGGGTGGTCAGCAGGCCCGCCACCTGGTAACGCTCGTCGCCCTGGAGCCGCCACAATGCCATGGCGCTGTCCTTGCCCCCGCTCCAGGCCACCACGATCTTTTGTTTCACCGCCATCTTTTCGTGTCTCTCGAAATCCCGGCCGCGACGGACCTCCGGCGTGAGAACGAGGGCCGTCCGTGGATGATGTAAGCTATTGAAATAGCATACACCTTTATGGAGAAGATGGAAAAGTGCGGGATGCGGAACGGCCCAAATCGATCCGGGCAGCGGGCGATTGGAGGCTTGGCGACGGCCGATGGTGTGAGAACGGCTGAAACCGGCCGGCCCGGGTCACTTCGCTTTTTGGTGGCCGGCGGTGTGGGAATGCTGACGGGAATGGTGTGGGGATAGTGCGGAAATGTTGCGGGAATCTTTCGGGAATCTTTCGGTGGGGCCGGTGGGGCCTGGGAGTTCAAGCACCCCGCATGCGTGTAGTCTGAAAAATGGGCGGAGGTGCTCGATCCCGGTCAACACCGATTCCCAATGGGGAATCAGCCAATATGACTGATGGAAATGCTCGGCGCGGTCTGCCCCATCATGCCTTTTTTCGGGCAACCCGCCAGCACGAAGGTCATGGCGGCCAGGGCCACCAGCAGCAAAACCAGGTTGAATTTCTTCATGGATCCGTCCTCCGGAATATGGGTTGGCGTTTTTTTGCTTGCGCGTGGCGTAATGTTTGCGCCCGCCACGCGGGCGGCCCGGTTGCGGGCCGCCATGGAGGCCAATACCAACCAGGGGAAATTCACGAAATAGTCACGAGTTTGTCCCCTGACCTTAAAATTTGCTGAGGGAGGGGGCCGGGCGGCGAGTCAGGAAGCCCGTCTCCCGCCGGATTCCCGCGCGGGATGGGAATGCAGGGGCAGATCGAAGGTGAACACCGTGCCCACATCGGGTGTGCTGGTTACCTCGATCTGGGAGCCGTGCAGCTCCAGGATGCGCTTGACAATGGCCAGGCCGAGGCCGGAACCACCGCCCGATCCCCCACCGTCACCGGAGCCGCGGGAGCGGCTCTTGTCCGCCCGGTAGAAGCGCTCGAAGACGTAGGGCAGCGCCTCGGGGGGTATGCCCCGCCCCGAATCGGCGACCCGCACGCGGACGCCGCCCCTCACGGTGGCTATTTCCCCGGTGGCCATCTCCCCGGTGGCATCCTCCCCAAATCCATCCTCCCGGGCGGTCATTTCCACCTCGACCCGGCCTTCGGGCGGAGTATGGCGCAAGGCGTTGTCGATCAGGTTGACCAGCACCCGTTCGATCAGCCCGATGTCCGCCCGCACGAACGGCAGGGTGCGGGAGCCGTTGGAGGAAAGGGAGATGCCGCCATTCCTGGCCTGGGGCTGGAATTTGACGATCACGTCCTGGGCCAGTTCGGAAATGGAAAACGGCTCGAAACTGAGCTGCACCTGGCCCGCCTCCAGCTTGGACAATTCGAACAACTCGGTCACCAGCTTGCCCAGCCTGGCGATGTTGGCATGGATGATTTCCAGGAATTCCCGCCTTTTGGCCGCGGGCAACTGATGTTCCTTCATCAGCAGGGTTTCCAGGTAGCCCTGAGCCGAGGTGAGGGGGGAGCGCAGGTCGTGGGAGACGTTGGCGATCAGTTCGCGCCGCATGGCGTCCGAGGAGTGCAGGCGTTCCAGCGTGGCCTCCACCTGGCCGGCCATCTCGTTGAAGGCCCGCGCCAGTTGCCCGATCTCGTCCTGGCTGTCGTCGCGCACCCGCTGGGCGTGGTCCCCGGCCTCGAAGGCCCGCACCACCCCCATCATGGCCCGCAGCCGTTTGGTGAGCAGGAAGAACACCAGCAATCCGGCCAGCCCGATGAGGAAAAAAGTGGCGCCCAGGGAGATGAAGCTGTTTTGGATGATGTAGCTTGTCTCCACCATCGAGGCGATGGATTGATATTGCTCGCCCCCAAGGATCAGGTAAAGATAACCCAGCCGGCCGGCGATGCGCAGGGGCGCGGCGGAGAAGGGCCGGAATTCGGAGCGGTGCCGGGGGTCCTGCCCATAGAGGGGAAGCACCAGTTTTCGTTTCGCATCCAGGAAGCGCAGTATGGGCTCCATGGCCACCCGCCTGGCTTCCAGGGAGCGCCCGCCTTGTGAATAGGCCAGGATTCCGCCCTGGGCGTCCAGCAGGTAACTCTCCACCCGGGGATTGAAGACCTGCATATCGCGCATCAGTCCGGCCACCGCTTCGTGATCCACCCCATCGGTCAAGGCGGGCTGAAACCGCTGGGCCAGGTTCCGGGCCAGGTGACGGTTGAGGCTCTGGTCGGCTTCATGGGAAAAACTGCGGGCCGACTGCACGCTCAACACCAGTTGGGCCAGGCTCAGGGCCAGCAGCAGCACCAGGAAGATCGCCGAAATCCGCCCGAACAGGCTGGAAAAGAGGAATCTCATGATCCAAGCTCCTCGCGCTCCACGAAGCGGTAGCCGAAGCCCCAAACCGTGCGAATGAACCGGGGATGGGACGGATCGGCCTCGATCTTGGCCCGCAGCCGGTTGATGTGGGAATTGACCGTGTGCTCATACCCCGAATAGGAATAGCCCCACACCTGATTGAGCAGTTGCTCCCGGGTGTAGGGCTTGCCCGGGTGGGTGGCGAAAATGGTCAGCAGGTCGAACTCCTTGGTGGTCAACTCCACCGGCCGCCCGTTGAGGATGACCCGCCGGTTTTCCAGATGAATGGAAAGCCCCTCGTATTCCAGCGTCTGGGAGACCTGCTGGGGGACTTCGGGCGGCGCCTGCGCCCGGCGCAGGATGGCCTTCACCCGGGCCATCAATTCGCGCACCGAAAACGGCTTGGTGAGGTAGTCGTCCGCGCCCAGTTCCAGCCCCACCACCTTGTCGATCTCCTCGCTTTTGGCGGTCAACATCAAAATCGGCGTGCGGCGGCCCTCCCCGCGCAGGCGGCGGCAGACCTCCAGCCCGTCGATGCCCGGGATCATCAGGTCCAGGATGATCAACCCGAAGTCGCCGTCCAGGGCCTGAGCCAAACCGGACTCCCCGTCGCCGGCCCGGTCGGGCCGATAGCCCTGGTCGATCAGGTGAAATTCCACCAATCCCGCGATTTCAGGATCGTCCTCGATGATCAAAATGCGAGTGGTCATGGCGGTTGGGTCAATGGTGACGGTGATCGGGACAGCCTGTGAACAGGATAGCGTAATTTGATAACGAAACGGTAACAGGACAACATTTGAAGCATGACGTGGGAGTGGGGGCCAGGTAGCACGGGCGTCCCTGCCCGTGAGAGATGGAGCCCCTGCGAGGCGGAGTCTTATGAGACCGGGGGGGCGGGAACGCCGATGCCACTAAGATAACTCCCCTCAAAACCTCCCAATAACACACACAGGCTCAACCAGGACGTTTTAAGCACAGAATAAATTAGGAGGATATGGGGAGCAGCAGACAAAGGGAATGGGAAAGGTGGGAGCCAGGATTATTTTTTCCTTGCTTGGTATTTCTGAAACCATTCTCTTGCTAATCGTTGAGCCTCCGCAACTTGGGCTGGGGTCATCTTCTTTGAGAGTATATCTCTTTTTAATTGATTAAACTTCCGAGCATTACCCAAAACCCATACGTTGGAATGAATAAAGAAATTACAACGTCCCACTTATCTCCAAAGATAATAGCCAAAGGCAAGCTGCCTACATAGGCTATTACAAACAAAACTCCAATTGTACTTGAAAAAAAATTCTCCATTTTCATCACCCTTGAAAGTTTAACCGACATTTCCGTTATATTTCTAATTAATTTCTTCTGGATTTGTTGTTTC
>JACZSY010000230.1 GCA_022573975.1 SAR324 cluster bacterium
GGCCACTCCCGGATATGGCGCTCCATGCGCCGTGTCACTTCCTGGGTCAAGGCCTGCACCGGGTCCTCGGCGGCGAGCATTTCCGGGGTCACCGGCACCCGCTCGAAGCGGATGCAATGGGTGCCGTCGGGCAGGCGGCGGTCGAAATAGGTCACCAGCGGCGCTTTCAGCTTGAGGGCCAGGCTGGCCGATGCGCGGGGGGTGTTGGCCGCAATGCCAAAAAAATCGACGAACACGCCATGGGTGTCGATGTCCACGTCGTTGGCCATGATCAGCCCATTGCCCCGCCGGAGGGCGCGCAGCATTTGCCGGGGGGAAGCCGGGTCGCCCCGCTCGGCGATTTCCAGGTGTTCGAAATCGCGCACGGATTCGGCCAGCTTCCTGAGGTGGGGATTGGTCATCGCCGTCACCATGGCCAGCGCCTTGATGCCATGCCGGGCCAGCACGATGGGCAACAGTTCCCAGTTGCCGGTGTGGGCCGTCACCAGCAGCACTCCACGGCCCTCGGCATGGGCCCCGGTGAGGGCATCCTCCCCCTCCGCGCGCACCCAGCGCCCACCCTCGCGCCGGAAGCGGGCCAGCGCCAGGGTTTCCATCAGGGTCATTCCCTGGTGGCGCAGCACATCCCGCCCGATCCGCTTGCGCTCCCGCGGGGACAATTCCGGCATGGCCATTTCCAGTTGCACCAGGCAAAGCCGCCGGAACTTGGTGGAAAACAGGTGCATCACCGATCCCAACCCCCGCCCGATGCGTTGCAGCATGCCAATGGACAGCGGCCCGGTGGCGGCCAGCAACACCCGCACCAGCAAATACACCACCCAATGGCGCAACGGCCTGAGCCTGGCCGAATGCCGGTGCCCAAACCGGTCGTAGTCGGGGATGGAGGAACGTTCGGTCATCAACACCGCTCGCTGATTGAGGGCGCTAAGATGTTTAACAGCATCGGTTTAACAGCATGGGTTTTCCAGCATGGTTTTTGCCGGCGCGGTAATTATGGGCGCGGTGTTTATGGGCGCCGGGTGTGACCGCGCCGGGCTTCAGCCAGGACGGCCGGGCGCTATGGCGCGGGGGGCTTCGGGGTTTGATGGCCCTGCTTCTCCGGCCCGGGTTGCCCGGCGGGGGGGGAGGCGGACGGATCGGGCTGTCCCCACAGCACCAGGAACTCCCGGTTGCCGCTTTTTTTCCCGGCGATGGGCGATGGCATTTGGCCCAGCGTTTCCCATCCCAACTCGGCGCCGGCCTGGCTGACCCGCTCCAGCACGGCCTGGTGCACCGCCTCGTCCCGCACCACGCCACCCTTGCCCACATGCTCCCGGCCGGCCTCGAACTGGGGCTTGACCAACCCGATCACCCGTCCGCCGGGGGACCCGCCAGCAGCTCTGCCGCCCAGGAAACGCGCCGCCTCCCGCAGCACCTTGGCCAGCGCGATGAAGGAGACATCCACCACCACCAGATCCATCGCCTCGCCCACCGTTTCGTACGTCAGCTTGCGGATGTTGGTGCGCTCCAGCACCACCACCCGGGGATCGTTGCGCACCTCCCAGGCCAGTTGCCCGTAGCCCACGTCCACCGCATACACCCGCTTGGCGCCATGCAGCAGCAGGCAATGGGTGAATCCCCCGGTGGAGGCCCCGATGTCCATGCAGACCAGGCCGGCGGGATCGACCTCGAACTCGCGCAGGGCCGCTTCCAGCTTGACCCCGCCGCGTCCCACGTAGGGATGCGGCTTGCCCGTCACCACGATTTCGGCCCCCTCGCCGACCCGGCTTCCCGCCTTGGGCGCGTCCATTCCCTCCACGCGCACCTTGCCCGCCAGGATCAGCGCCTGGGCCTTCTCCCGGCTGGGCGCAAGCCCGCGCTCCACCAGCATGATATCCAGGCGCGCCTTCATCTCGCTTCTCCTTCGCGGCCATGGCGGGGAAGATGCCCCCGGGCCGCTCCGAAGCCCCCGCGGCCGCTCCGTGAAACGCCGCTGCGGCCCGGGGGGTTGGAAAACATGGGCCGGAACAGGGGTCAGAACGACAGGCCGACATCGTTGATGGTGATGGTGATGAACAGGAAGAGGAGCAGGGAAATCCCGACCAATTGCGCGCGTTCCCGCAGGCGCTTGCTCAACGGCCCGCGCTTCACCGCTTCCACCACCAACAGCATCAGGTGCCCGCCGTCCAGGGCCGGAATGGGAAACAGGTTGATCAGGCCAAGGCTGAGGCTGATGATGGCCATCAGCTTGATGAGATCCACCAGCGAATATTGAGCCGTCTGGCCGATGATCTTCACGATCCGCACCGGGCCGGCCATGGTGTTCAGGGAGGCCTGCCCGGAAAACAGCCGGCCCAGGACGTTGAAGGTGCCTTGGGTGATGGCGGCCAGTTCGTTCATGCCGAGACTGAACGCATCGGCGAAGCCGAACTGCTCCACCCGGTTGACGGGCCTGACATGGATCAACCAGCGTTTGCCGGAGTCGTCCAGCCGGGGTTGCACCCAAAAATTCAGCCTTTCGCCGCCGCGCTCGGCGGTGATGGTTATCCCGGCGCCCTTGGCCTGCTGGATCAAGGGCGGCAATTGACTCCAAAATCTTACCGGGTGTCCATTCACCGCGACGATCCGGTCCCCGGTTTCCATGCCGGCCGCCCGGGCCGGCGAGCCTTCGCCAAAGGGGGCGATGACGGGATGTCTCTCGTAACGCATTCCCAGGGGATTGCCCGCGGCCAAGTCTTCACTGGAAATACGAATCAGGCGTTCCGCGTCACCCCGCCGCACCGTGAACCGCAGCCAGTCCTGGCTGCTCAGTTCACCGATCAGGGCGGACTCGACCTGGCTCCAGGCCGTGATGCCGGTCTCTCCGATGCGGACCACCCTGTCGCCCACCTGAAATCCGGCCTTGGCGGCCAGGGAGTCCTCCCGCACCTCGGCGATCTGGGTCGTAAAATCGGGCCGCTCGGCGCCCACCATGTAGAACGCGGTGATGAACACCACGGCCCAGACCAGGTTCATCAAGGGGCCGGCAATGAGTATGTAGGCGCGTTGCAGCTTGGTCTTGGAGGCATAATTGGCCGGGTCGGTGGGGTCCTCGTCGTCCAGGTTCTGCCCAAAGAGCTTCACGTACCCCCCCAGGGGCAGCCAGTTCACCACGAATTCGGTCTCGCCAATGGTTTTCTTGTAGATGCTGGCGGGGAAATATTTTCCCAGCGGCAACGGAATGAAAATGGCGAAACGTTCCACCCGCACCCCCACATGGCGGGCCGCCAGGTAATGGCCCAGTTCATGGATCAGCACCAGGAAGCCCAGCACCAAAATAGGGGTGACGATATAGGTCAGCACAGGGACACCTTATTTTCCGGGATCGGGTTTTCGCGATCGGGTTTCCGCCATCGTTTCGGCGGCCAGGGACCGTCCCAGGGCGTCCGCCTCGATGGCGTCGGCGATGCCGCGGATGGCCGCCAGGCACGGGGGCGGCGCCTCGGATTTGGCCAGGGCGCCCGCTTTTCGCATCACCTTTTCCAGGATAGCCGCAATTTCGGTGAATGGGAATGCATGGTCCAGATAGGCCGCCACCACGGTTTCGTTGGCGCCATTGAGCAGGGCCGGCACGCCACCCCCGGCATGCATGGCCTCCAGGGCCAGGAAGAAAGCCGGATAACGCTCCCGCGGCACCGCCTCGAACTCCAGCTTGCCCACCTGGGTCAGGTCCAGCCGGGGCAGCCGCAGCGCGATGCGCTCGGGGTACGCCAGGCAGGCGGCGATGGGCGTGCGCATGTCGGGCAGGCCCAGTTGGGCGATCACGGAGCCGTCCTCGAATTCCACCAGGGCGTGCACGATGCTCTGGCGGTGAATCAGCACCTCGATCTTCTCCGGGGGCAGTCCGAACAGCCAGCGCGCCTCGATCACCTCCAGGCCCTTGTTCATCATGGTGGCCGAATCGATGGTGATCTTGGGGCCCATTTTCCAGTTGGGATGGGCCAGGGCCTGTTCGAGGGTGATGGCCCCGAAGGCTTCGGGCGCCAAGTCGCGGAAGGGCCCCCCCGAAGCGGTGAGCACCACCCGCTCAACGCCCGGGGCCGTCGTGGAGCCGCCCAGGCACTGGAAGACGGCGTTGTGCTCGGAGTCCATGGGGAGCAGCACGGCCCCGGTTTCGCGGGCGCGCGACACCATCAGTTCCCCGGCCAGCACCAGCACCTCCTTGTTGGCCAGGGAGACCTCCTTGCCCGCTTCGATGGCCGCATGGGCGGGCAGCAGCCCCACCGCGCCCACGATCCCGGCCACCACATGATCGGTCTCGGGCGCCGAGGCCACCTCCAACAGGCCCTCCATCCCCACCAGCACAGCCGTGCGGCCATTGCGGGGCCGCAGTTCCCGCAGCCGCTGGGCAGCCTCACCGTCGAACATCACCGCCACCTTGGGGCGGAAGGTTTCGATCTGCGCGGCCATCCGCTCCACGTTGGAATGGGCGGCCAGGGCGTGGATCGGATAGCGCTCCCGGTGCCGCGCCACCACGTCCAGGACGCTCACCCCGATGGAGCCGGTGGAGCCCAGCACGGTCAGTGTTTTCTCGTTCATCCCAGGTCTTTCCAGGTTGCCGTATTCCGGTGGCCGGTTCCCGGTGAATTTTTTATGCGGGGCCATTCCCCGCCGCTGGCGGCGAAAAAGAAGCCCGGGGCGTGAGACCTCGCCGCTTGCGGTGAGGTCATTCAGTTTTGGGCCGGAAAAGCCGCCGGTCAGTGACTTTCCCGGACTACCAGGGAAAGGTGCCCGCGTAATAATACGCGTAATAATAATAGAACATCGGGCCGGCGATCAGGTATCCGTCCACCCGGTCCAGCACCCCGCCGTGGCCGGGCAGTCCCACGCCACCCGAATCGTCCGCCCGCGCCAGCCGTTTCAGCTTGGATTCCAACAGATCGCCCACCTGGCCGGCAAAGGCGAGCACCACGCCGATGGCGATCAGGTCCCAATAAATGAAGCCGGCCAACGGCGTTGTGGCGCCTTCCAGCCACAAACCCGCCACCAGTCCGGAGATCGCGCCCGCGGCCAGCCCCGCCAGCGCGCCCTCCACCGTTTTGTTGGGGCTGACGCTGGGGATGAGCGGGGTTTTTCCCAAGGCGGTGCCGGCCAGGTAGGCCCAGGAGTCGTTGGCGCTCACCGCCAGCATGAGGAAGATCAGCAATCCGGCGCCCTGGGGAAGGGGCAGCACCAAGGGGGCATGGTTGAGCAGCCAGGGAACCAGCACCAGTCCGGCCAACCCGTAGACGGCCTGGTCCAGGGCCTGTTCCCCACCGTCCCGGGGAAGCAACCAGACCGCCACCAGATAGAGCACGCAGGCGGCCGCCAGGGAGGCCCCGAGCAGCGCCGGTTGGCCGCTCACCCCGCCCAATCCGATCAGCGCCGCCCCCCCCAGCAGCGGAAAAGCAGGCACTTCGACCCCGCTGCCCCGCCCAACCAAGCGGCGGTATTCTTCGGTGGCCACCATCGAGACCGCGGCCACCAGCACCGACACGAGCCACCCCGGAACCCAGACGATCAACGCCACCATCACCCCGAAGGCCGGCAGGGCGGTGACCAGCCGCAATAGGAATTTTCCCCTCTTCCCGGAAACGCCGCCCTTTGAAACGTCACCGTTTGAAAGGTCACCGCCCGCGCCGGATGCGTCCGCCGGGGGTGGTTTGGGTGAGGAAATGTCGCCGGGGGTCATTGGAAAATATCCGGTTTGTTGCATCCACGGAGAATGAACGGCGTCACCGCCAGCAGCGAGGTGTCAAAAATCCGGCTTCTTCGCTCCAGCTTCCCTGCTCCGGTTTTCCGCCACGACTCGCCACGGGAATGGCCCCGCGGCAAAAGATTCAAACCGCATCCAAGGCACCGGCCCGCGGGAAAAGCGCCGGCCCCGGCGGTGGCGCCGGGAATTATTGGGGCCGTCCAATCAAGAAAAACCCAATTGTTCCGAATGAATCCATAAGGGGTTGTATCACAGCCAGCTTCAAATACCCGCCCCTCCGGCAATGGTTTTTCCGTTTTTCCGAAACAATGGAATTTCTGGAAAAATGGACGGGCGATGTGAGATATTATACATTGAATACTTTCACATCATTTCATAAATCGCCGCATCGAGGGGCGTGGCAGGCCAAGGGTGGCCGTTTTTCCACGTTTGAAAGATTCATGCCGAAAACCGAGCGCCAACCCCGTCTGGCATTCGTCGAAGCCGAGCGCATCGCAAGCGATTTTCCGCTGTCCTCGGCCCGGCTTCCCGGCATCCTTTCCGAAAGCGGTATCGAAGGCATTCTCTCCCGGGAAGAAATCCGCAAATGCATCCGCCGGCTGAAGCGCCTGGACGTGGACGGCTATATCCGCGAAACGGTCTCTCCCTCGGAAAACCCGAAGCGCAAAAGCGCGATGGACGTGATCCGCCAACTGGGGGGCATCGTCATCCAGGAGGTGAATGAGGGGCCTCTTTATCTGGCGGAGATGGATTTTATCCGCAACGGCAAGCGGCGGCGGGTGGTCATGCTGGCTCAGAACCGCAAGCACAAGAACGGGGTGTGGATGCCCCAGCATCATACCCGGGCCACCCAACTGATGCGTTTTTATTCGGCCCATGGCATTCCGGTGGTGACCTTCATCGACACTCCCGGCGCGGACGCGGGGGAGGAGGCCAACCGGGCCAACCAAGCCCACACCATTTCCCACCTGATCACCGAAATGTCCAGCATGCCCCTGCCGACGGTGGGCATCGTCTTCGGCAACGGGTACAGCGGCGGGGCCATTCCGCTGGCCACCACCAACATCCTGTTTTCGGTTCGCGATGGGGTGTTCAACACCATCCATCCCCAGGGGTTGAGCGACATCGCCTACAATTACAACCTGAGCTGGCAGGAATGCGCCAAATACATCGGCGTTTCGGCCTATGAGTTGTGCCAGGCGGGTTACCTGGACGGCATCATCGACTACTCCCCGTTGACCAGCGATTCGGTCAAGCCCCTCTCCGACGCCATCTTCTCGGCCATCGACTGCATCGAAGAAAACGTGGTGAACATCCTGCGGGACCGGAAATACCATTTCCTCTTCGACCACTACAAAGAGAACATCTTTCACTATCTCTATCCCACCGATCTGATGATCGAGGAAAACCGGACCATCGACAAGACGCCCACCGGCCGGCTCAACGTGTTCGGGGTGGTCTACCGCTTTCACCGTTACCTGAAAATGCGGCGGCGGTTGACCTCACAGTCGGTGCTGCGCTATTCCCGCATGGACACGCCCGATCCGCCCCATGGAGACCTCCAACACCGGCTGGAAAAAGACCGCCTGACCCGCTTCGAACGCTGGCGGGA
>JACZSY010000420.1 GCA_022573975.1 SAR324 cluster bacterium
GAAAATCCCTGCGCGATTCCGTGCTGGCCACCGGCCGGGAGAAGATGACCGGCGGGGGCGCGGAGACCGATTTCATCCGGCTGGAAATCACCGACCCCGATCTCTGCGGGCGCTACACGGCCACCCTGATCGAGGGCATCATCGTCCGCCCCTCGCCCTTCTGGCTGCAACAACGCCTGATCCACGCCGGCCTGCGGCCCATCAACGCCGTGGTGGACGCCACCAATTACGTGATGCTGGAGTTGGGCCAGCCGCTCCATGCCTTCGACCATGCCACCCTGCGTCCCGAGGGCGGCGGTGGCTGGAGGTGGCAATGGAGGCGGCAATGGAGGCGGCAAAGCGGGCGGCAAGGGAGGCGTGCCCCTGATCCGCGTGCGCCCGGCCCATGACGGGGAGAAGATGCGCACCCTGGACGGCGTGGAGCGCACCTTCGACGGCCGGATGCTGCTGATCACCGACGGCGGCGGGCCGGTGGGGCTGGGCGGGGTGATGGGCGGCCTCAATTCGGAAATCACCGGCGACACCACCTCGGTGCTGCTGGAATCGGCCAACTTCGACTTCCTCAACACCCGGCGCACCAGCCAGTTGCTGAAGCTGCGCAGCGAGGCCAGCGACCGATTCGGCAAGCGCCTCGATCCCGGCCTGGCGCTGACCGCCAACCTGCGCTGCGCCTTCCTCATCGCCGAACTGTGCGGAGGCAGCGTGCGCCCGCAATACGCCGACCTGTTTCCCCGGCCTCGTGAACCCACCACCATCGACCTGGAGCCGGACTTCGTGGAGCGCCTGCTGGGCATCCGCATGGAGCGCGGGGAGATGGCGCGCATCCTGGAGGCGCTGGAATTCACCGTGACGGGAACCGCGGAGGAAGGCGTTCCGCTCCGGGTGACCGCGCCTTCCCACCGCATGGACATCTCCATTCCGGCGGACCTGGTGGAGGAAATCGGGCGCATTCATGGCTACGACCGCATGCCCCACACGCTGATCGGGGACGAGATGCCCCCCCAGAAGCGCAACCGGCCCCTGGACGGCGCCGAGCGCATCCGGGACCTGCTCACCGGCAGCGGGCTGGACGAGATCATCACCTATTCCATGATCTCCCTCAGCGATGAGGCCAAGCTGCATCCCGAGGGCGGCGCGGTGGATGAGGCAGCCTACCTGGCCCTGCAAAACCCCCTTTCGGCCGAAAAAACACATCTGCGGCGGCGGCTGCTGGCCGAGGCGCTGAACACGGTGCGCAACAACCTGCGCTTCACCCGCCGCGTGACGGTGTTCGAACTGGGCGCCGTGTTCCATCCCCAAGCGGGCAGCCTGCTGCCCGACGAGCCGTTGCGCCTCTGCGCCCTGCTCACCGGCCCCCGCGAGCCGGCCTCCTGGCTGGCTGGAGCCGAGCCGCCCGGCTTCGACTTCTACGACGTGAAAGGCGTGGCCGAGGCCCTGCTGGCGGGATTGGAGGTGGAACAGGTGACCTGGGAGCCTGGGGACGAGGAAGCCTACCATCCCGGCCGCTCCGCCCGCGTGCTGGCCGGGGGAGAGCTCCTGGGCACGGTGGGAGAACTGCATCCCCGGGTGGCCGCGGCCTTCGACCTGCCCCCCCAGCCTGTCTGCGCCCTGGAGTTGGATGCCGGCGCCCTGCTGCGGCATTGGCGCGACGACCGTCAGATGGAGGCGCTCTCCAGCCATCCGCCGATCTACGAGGACCTGGCCTTCGTGGTGGCCGAGGACGTGCCCGCCGAACAGGTGCGCGCGCTGATCGCCCAGACCGGACGGCCGCTGGTGCGCGAGGTGGCGCTGTTCGACCTGTACCGGGGCGAGCAGGCCGGGCCGGGCCGCAAATCCCTGGCCTACGCCCTCACCTACCAGGCAGACGACCGCACCCTCACCGACGGCGAGGTGGCCAAGGTGCGCGGGCGCATCGTCAAGCGGCTGAAAAAGGAACTGGACGCCGAACTGCGGGGATGAGGGGTTTCGTACTGTGTAAAGCGGGGGGGGGAAGCTTCGCCCGAATCCTCCCCCTTCCGGCCTTTGGCCTGGCGCCCGAATCCTCCCCCTTCCGGCCTTTGGCCCGGCGCCCGAATCCTCCCCCTTCCGGCCTTTGGCCCGGCGCCCGAATCCTCCCCCTTCCG
>JACZSY010000231.1 GCA_022573975.1 SAR324 cluster bacterium
GATGGGGGCAGGGAGATTTTCCTCCCGCTTTTTCACCTCCCAGCGGGGTGATTGCCCCCCCCCGAACAGCGAGAAAAAGACGAACCATGGCGTTCGCTGTCTTGTCCCTCAGGCAGCCTTGGCGGATTCCGCCCTGCTTTCTGGATGGAAAGCAGGGCGGAATGGAAAAAGGTTTATTAGCTTAAATGATTTTAACGCTTTTTGCGGCGGGGCCTTTCGGTCCTTCTTCGACTTCAAATTCCACCGCTTGTCCTTCCCGAATGGTCCGAAAACCATCCATCTGGATGTCCGAGTGGTGTACGAATAAATCTCTCGACTCATCATCCGGAGTGATGAATCCGTAGCCCTTGGAATCGTTGAACCACTTCACTTTACCGTTCACATCTACCCTCTGGTTATTAGAACCCTCCACTCGCCCAACCTCCCGCGGGCATTGCACCGTACTGAATTGTATAGGCATGGAACGCGGTTCGTCCAAATTGGATTTTAAACATAGCAGTCACTGACAATAATTTCGAGATAAATTTCGAGATAAATTTCGAGATTAATCTCGAAAAGAAATCTCATTCTCAGCCGCTTGAAATAGAGAACCACAAAATGCAAATAAGATAAAGCTTAAATGGAAGGGCATCGTTTTTTCACCCTCCGCTCCGAAACCGGGAAAAAGCTTATCCCTCCAGCAAGGTGTTGTGAAATTCGGGCCGAAGCCGTTTTTCCCGGGCGTATTCCACGATGTCCTGGGCCGGGTAGGCGATGCCGTTGAAACCGGCGTCGATGGCCAACCGGTCCACGGCCTGTTTGTAGCTTCCCATCGGCCGGGCGCAGCCCAGCATGATGGGGATGGCGGGGAGCCGCCGGCGGGCCAGCCGGAAGAATTCGCCCACCTGCTCCAGCGGCGGCGGCGCCACGGCGGCCATCGGCGTGCCCGAAAGCGGCATCAGCAACACCAGCACCAGCAGTTTGAGCGGATGCGCCGCGATTATTTCCAGCGCCCGCCATTCGCTCAGCAAACGTCCGAAATGCAGCCCCAGCACGATGTGGGGCACGGCGGGAACCCCATGGCGGGCCAGCTCGGCCAGCATGGCCCCATAATCCTCCGGCCCGGCGTCCAGGTGATAGACTTCGCGGATGGTGTCTTGGTGACCGATGATGTCCACCATCGCGCCGTCCAGACCCACCTCGCCATCGGGCAGGGCGTCCGTGGCATTGGGCCGGGCAATTGGCGGGCTTTCCGGCCGCCGGGTTCGGCCATGGCCCACAGGTGGTGTTCGCGGTCGTAATGGCGGCCGGGCGGAAACCGGAAGCCTTCGATCGAAGCCGCCTCATGCATCGTCGCGCCGGTTTCTCCATATTCCATGTCATCACCGAAAAGCTGCGGGGTTCCCGTGGCATCATCCTGGTTCATCGAGCCTGAACCTAGCACCGCCCCGAGGAAGGGCACTGTAACCTTATCACAGTGAAACCATACCCTGCTGAAACCATCACACCGTGAAATTGTCAGGTTCGCCCACGGGCAGGGGAGGGGCGGCCGCCCGGCCCTGTTGAGACCGTTATTCCCCCATGCTATTCAAATGTTCAGGTCATTTTAAAAAAATTTTATTTTTAAAAAAATAACCTGGGAGCCTATGTGCCATGAGCGGCTGGAAAATTTGGACGGCCACGGTGTTGATCGGAGGGTTGCTCGCATTCCCGGCCGCGGCGGCGCAGGAGCTGTCCGAGCTGAAAACCAAGGCGGAACAAGGCGATGCCGGGGCACAGCTTTCCCTGGGTAAAATGCATGCCAAGGGAAAAGGCGCGCCCAGGGATTTTGCCCTGGCCGCCCAGTGGTTCCGCCAGGCCGCCGGCCAGGGCAATGCGGAGGCCCAAACCCGGTTGGGGAATTTGTACTACAACGGCCAGGGCGTCTCCCAGAACACAGGGGAGGCCTCCCTGTGGTTCAGCAAGGCCGCGAAGCAGGGCCATGCCCAGGCCCAAACCTATCTGGGTTCAATGCACGCCGCGGGAAAAGGCCTGCCCCGGGATATGGCCAAGGCGATCGAATTTTTCCGCCGGGCCGCGGAACAGGGCCATGCCGGGGCGCAAACCCAGCTGGGTTCAATTTTGGCCAAGGGAAAGGACGTTCCCCAGGATTATGAAGCGGCGGCCAAGTGGTACCGCAAGGCCGCCGAACAGGGAAACCCCCACGCCCAAAACAACCTGGGGGCGTTGTACGAGGATGGCCGGGGCGTCGCGCAAAACTACGAAGCAGCGGTCAAATGGTATCGCAAGGCCGCCGGGCAGGGCCACGCCCGGGCGCAAATCAACCTGGGCGTGATCTATGAGAAGGGATCGGGGTTGCCGTTGGACATGGTGGAGGCGGTGCGTTGGTATCGCAAGGCGGCGGAGCAGGGGCATGCCGAAGCCCAACTCTACCTGGGAGACATCTACGCCGCCGGACAGGGGGTGCCGCGGGATTATGCGGAATCGTTGAATTGGATTCACAAGGCCGCGGAACAGGGAAACGTCGATGCCCAGGCCGCGCTGGGGAATATTTATCTGCAAGGAATGGGCGCGCCACAAAATTATGCCGCGGCGGTCAAATGGCATCGGCTGGCCGCCGGCCAGGGAAATGCGGAATCCCAGCTGGTGCTGGGCAGGCTGTACCATGATGGGGAAAGCGTCCGGCAGGACAATGCCGAAGCGGTCAAATGGTACCAAAAGGCCGCCGAGCAGGGAAATTTCGAGGCGCAGTTTATCCTGGGAGACATGTACCTCAAGGGCGACGGGGTGCCCCAGGTTTATGTCCAGGCGCATAAATGGCTGAACCTGGCGTCGGGGTTGGGGAAAGGGGACCATCGGATAAAGGCCACCCAGGGAAGGGATGCGCTGGAAAAGCGGATGACCCGGGAAGAAATCGCCGAGGCGCAACGCCTGGCGAACGATTGGTTCATCCGGCACGCCAAGCAGAAAAACAAATGATCCGGGCCTTCGCAAGGGATCCCCGGCCCCCCGCGCCTTTTGCCGGCTGGGACGCCCGCTTCAGAGGCCGAGGATGCGCTCGGCGTTGCCGTGAAAAATCTTCTCCATCAGCGCTTGCGGGTACCCCAGTTGATCCCATTCCCGCAACAACCGCTCATGGGGAATGCTCGGGTAGTCGCTGCCAAA
The DNA here is from genome assembly GCA_022573975.1 of SAR324 cluster bacterium. Classification (GTDB taxonomy): domain Bacteria; phylum SAR324; class SAR324; order SAR324; family JACQKK01; genus JACZSY01. The sequence goes on from JACZSY010000231.1 coordinate 3,145, forward strand.
CATGATCTTGTCCTGCAGCCGGCTGGCAATGTCCTTCTTGAGGGCTTCCGGGAAATACTTGGGTGCCCAGCCGGACAGTTCCCAGTACACGTTTCCCTTGTGCAGGGCGACGGCGGTCATCTCGTCGCTCCAGGGCCACCCCGGATGGGCGGCCACGATTTTCAGGTTGGGAAAGTCCGCGGCCAGGTCGTCCACGGCCAGGGGGTGGGCATGGCGGAGTTTCGCGCCCAAGCCCCCCGGCATGCCGGCTCCCATGCCGGTGGTGCCCACATCGATCATCACCGGCACGCCCAGACCGTCGATGGTTTCCCAGAGCGGGTAAAATTGGGGGTCGTTGACCGCGAAATGGCCCATGATGGGATGAAAATGGAAGCCCAGCATTCCCAGCTCCCGGATGGCGGTATTGGCTTCCTCGATGGCGGCTTCGCCCTTGAAGGGGTCCACCGCGGCCCAGGCCTGAATAATCCGTTCGGGGTGGCGCTTCCACATTCCGGCCACGTAGGCGTTGCTGCAGGGCGGGGTGCCGGTGGTGGTCTCCAGGTCCAGGGCCACCAGTACGGCCTGCACGCCGGCCTGGGAAAAATCCTCGATCACCTCGGCCTCGCTTTTCGCGCTCCACGGGCGCTTCCAATATTGGGCCAGGGCCTCCACATACGGCCCCTGGCAGGCGATCCAGGGTTCGGTGTTCGGATAGCAATGCAGGTCGATGATTCGCATGAATTTTTTCGGGTGGGTGTAACTGTTCACCCGTGAATTATTCCGGTGGGGGAATATTGCCCACCATTTCCACCAGGTCTTTCTTGGAGACCTTTCCAAAGGTGGACACGGGAAACGCTTCCATGATTTCCAGCCGCTCCGGCAATTTATACTTGGCGATCTCCTTTTCGGCAAGGAAACCGGTGAGTTGTTCCAGGTCCAGCCGGGCTCCGGTTTTGAGCAGCACGCAGGCGCACATTCGCTCTCCCAGCCGCTCGTCGGGAATGGCCACGCAGGCGGCATTGCGCACCGCGGGATGGGTCAGGATCAGGTTTTCGATTTCCTCGGCGCTGATTTTTTCCCCGCCCCGGTTGATGAGGTCCTTGATTCTCCCCTCGACCATGTAATTGCCCGATGGATGCTGGCGCATCAGGTCCCCGGAACGGTAAAAGCCATCGGAGGTGAAGGCCCTGGCGTTGTATTCTGGAACGCCAAAATACCCGCGCAGGGTGTAAGGCCCCCGGCAACACAACTGGCCCACCTCCCCCGGCTTGACGGGGCGGTCCTCCTCGTCGACAAGGCGGATTTCGTCATCGGGGCACATGGGCCTGCCCACCGTTTCCAGGCGCACCGCTTCGGGATCGCCGACCCGCACGAACATCAACATGCCTTCGGCCATGCCGAAATTTTCCTGCACGAACACGTTTGGGATCAAGGCCTTGGTTTTCAGCCGGATTTCCGGTTGCAGGCGCTGCCCTCCGCTCTGGATCATGCGCAGCGAGGAAAGATCGTATTCGGCCAGGGCGGGATCGTCGATCCAGCGGATCAACAAGGCCGGCACCACATGAATATGGGTCACCCGGTGACGCTGCACCAGCTCGAACACGTCCCGCGGCCGCGCGCTGGCGCCGAGCACGACCTTGGCCCCGTTCAGCAGGAATCCTTGCAGGCCCGGGCAGCCGAGGGGCAGATTGTGAGCGATGGGCAGCACCAGCAGCAGGATCGAATCGGGCCCCACCTCGGTCACCGAGGCCGCGGCGATGGAGTTGTAGGCATAATCGTTGTGGGTGCGGGGGATCAGTTTGGGAATGCCGGTGGTTCCACCGGAAAGGAGGAACACCGCGGGGTCCTGGGGATCGATTTCGATCCGCTCCAATTCCTCCGGCTTCCGCCCGGCGGGGGTTTCGATCAGGGAGCGCAAGGAAAGAAAGCCTTGCGGCGCCTGCCCCAGGATGATGCCCGTGCGCAAGGTGGCGCTTTCCGCCCGGATGCGCTCGATGAGGGGGGCGAACGAAAAGTCCCCGTGGCGCTCCGGGGCGATGCAGGCCACGGCTCCGGCCAATTCCACGAATTGGCTGATTTCCTGGTAACGGTGGGTCACCAAGGCCGCCACCGGAATGCTCCCCATCTTTTGCAGCGCGAAATAGAGAATCACGAATTCGGCCACATTGGGCAGGGAGACCACCACGCGCTCCCGCGGACGGATGCCGGCGTCGAGCAGGTTGAGGGCCAGGTTCTCCGACAAGGCGTCCAGCCGGGCGTAGCTGAAAGACCGGTCTCCATCCACCAGGGCGATCCGGTCCGCATGTTGCCGGAACCGCTCCGAGAAAATCTGGGCCAGCGACTGGTCCCGCCAATATCCCTTCCGCCGGTAGTCCTCCGCGAACTCCGGGGGGAATGGCACTACTCCCTCAATCATGCATGCCCTCAATCATGTTCGTCCCTGTTTCCCATCCAAGCCAGAGGATATACTCAGCGACGGATCAGGTGGTGCTGGAATACCCGCCGTCGACCACGATCACCTGGCCGGTGACGAATCGATTGCCGGTAATGAGGCTCATCATGGTTTCGGCCACGTCCTCCGCCGTGGCGCATCGCCGCAACGGCGTGTGGCTGGCCCGCCGCTGGAAAAGACGCTGGTAGTTTTCACCCAGCGCGTCCTGCATCCACTCGCCCTCCACCCACCCCGGCGCCACGGCGTTGACCCGCACCTCCGGCGCGAGCGCGCCGGCCAGGGTGCGGGTAAGATTGATCACCGCGGCCTTGCTGGCGGCGTAGGCCAGCGGTTGCGGCCCCGGACGCAGCCCTGCAATGCTGGCGCTGTTGACGATGCAACCTTTCGATTTCCTGAGCAAGGGGGCGCAGGCCCTGGCCGCCTGGAACAGGCCCCGCACGTTCACCGCGAAAATGCGGTCCCATTCCTCCCCCGCCATCCCCTCCAAATCTTCCGGGGGGGTTGCGCCGGTCGTGCCGGCGTTGTTGATCAGCACGTCGAGGCGCCCGAAACGCGCCTCCGCCGCCCTCACCATTTCACGCACGGCCCCATCGTCCGTCACGTCGCATTGGAGAACCATCGCGCTCGCGCCCAGTTTTTCCGCGGCTTCGGCCGTGGCCCGGGCGGCTTCGGGACTGGCGCTGTGGTTGACGATCACGTCATACCCCGCGCCCGCCAGGGCCAGCACGGCGCTCCGCCCGATTCCCCTGGACGACCCCGTGACCAGGGCGGCGGGTTTGTCTTCACCCATCGGGGTTCCCTCGATCGTGAAATGACAGGCCGTGAAAAAATCGGCCGGGAAATGACGCATTCATCCGAAGGGAGGCATAGCAACGACCCGCCGGTTTTTCAAGCCGGGAGCCAGGGCCAGGCCAACATCGGCCAAAAATGCAATCCGCTTCCGGTCTGGAAAAACCGGAAATCATGGTGGGCGGGCTTCCGTGCCCGCCTGGTCCGGCGGGGGCGGGAACCCCGTACCCCTCCTGCCGCCGGATGTCAGGACTTGAGTTACTTTTTTTATGGTGAAATATGCTAAGAACACAGGACCATTGGGAATGGGTGGCTCCAGCTGGGAAGTATCGAATCGCTTTTCCCCTTCAATTTTCCAAAGTCGGAGGCTTCGATGTTTCGCAAATTATTATGGCTTATTTTCGCAATTGGGTTTTCCGGGGGCTGCATTTATGGCCTCGAAAATTATTTAATGGCGGACTATATGGAAATGGTGAGCAATTTGATTGATAAGGCTCAAGATTCGTCCTCCGAGATTCAAAACACGATCACCCCTTTTCTGGGGAAAATCATGATCGGTGCATCGTATGCGGCCAGGGGTTTCGCGGCGCTGATTGGCATCACCGTGGCCAACGTGATTTTCGGGAAGTGAGTAAAGGAACGGCCTCACCGCAGGCGGCGGGTCGAAAACTCAAAAATCGGCGCCATTCCCGCCGCAAGCCGCGGGGGAATTTACCCATCGGTAGCCAAATAGCCCCGCGGTTCCTTTTCACCAACGGAGTAACCTCCGGTGAAATCCCCCCCCCCAGTCTGCTCGCAATCCCCCATGGCAATTTGGTGCGGCATTCTTTTAACCACCCCCGTAAAGCTGCGAAAAGCTTTTCCCATCCTCCCCAGAATTTTAGCCCCTTGCCCCCCCCCCCCCGGCGTTTTACT
>JACZSY010000018.1 GCA_022573975.1 SAR324 cluster bacterium
CGCGGGGCCCTGTTGCTGGAACTGATGCTTATCAACCGGGAAGGCGCGCCCGCGCCGGATGACCGCCCGCCCACGCTAAATTGACCTCGGAAGATAGACGGGGGCCAGCAGGGGCGGCGGAGGCCAGCAAGGCCCGGCTATTCTGGCGAGGCCAGGAAGGCCTCGACGGCCACCCGTTTTTCCTCGCGCGCGGCCATGTCACGCACCACCAACTCGCCCCGTTCCAACTCCTCGGGCATCAGCAGCACGGCTTTGCGGGCGCCGATTTCTCCGGCCCGTTGCAGAGCCCGCTTGAGCTTGCGGAACCCGAAATCGGCGTCCGCGCGGAACCCGGCCCGGCGCAGGGCCTGTCCCACCGTGAGGGCGGCGGGGACCTGGTCCTTGGAAAACGGAATGACCACATAATCGATTTCAGGAGTCAATTCGGGCAGCAGGCCCACCTCCGCCAGCAGTTCCAGGATCACCACGTCTCCGAACCCGAACCCGATGGCCGGAACCGGATCGCCTCCAAAGGCGGAAAGCAGGGAGTCATAACGCCCGCCGCCGCAAATGGCCCGCAGTTTGCCCCCGGCATCGCGGATTTCGAATACCGTTCCGGTGTAATAGGAGAGCCCCCGCACCACGGTGATGTCGAACTGGCAATAGCCGCCGAACCCCACGGCCTCCAGGGTTTCCATCAGCCGCCTCATCTCCCCGAGCGCACCGGAGAATCCCGCGTCCCCGGCATGTCCGGCGTGTCCCAGCGCTTCGCCGATCTGTTGCAGGGTTTCCATGCGCAGAAAATCGTTGAGCCGCGAAACCTGTTCCGCTTCCAGCCCCAGTTCGCTCAATTGGGTGTCCAGGGCCTCGCCGGATATCTTGTCGCGCTTGTCCATCACCACCATCACCGGCAGGTGGAGCGCCTCGGGCACCCCGATATGCTCCAGGATGGCGTTCAAAATACGCCGGTCGTTGAGGTGCACCCGGATCTGCTCCGGGGAGAGCCCCATCTTCTCCAGGGACATCAGCAGCACCGACAACACCTCCACTTCGGCTGTCTGGCCGGCCTGTCCCACCACGTCGGCGTTCCATTGGTAGTGCTCCCGCTTGCGGCCGCGGGTCATCCGTTCGTAGCGGAAGCATTGGGGGATGGCGAACCACTTGAGGGGGAAGGAGAGCGCGTTCTTTCGTTGCAGCACCAGCCGCGCCAGCGATGGGGTCATCTCGGGGCGCAGGGCCAGCCGGCGGCCGCCCTTGTCGTCGAAGGCGTACAACTGCTCCGTGATCTCGTCACCCGCCTTGCGGATGTATAAATCTTCGCTCTCCAACACGCAGGCGTCGTATTCCTCGAAGCCGAACTGGCGCGAAGTTTCCCGCCAGATGTCGAACAGCCAATTGCGCAGGCGCATTTCCGCGGGGTAGAAATCACGGGTGCCTTTGACCGGTTGCAGGGTAATCGTCATGGGGAGCATCGCGAAAAAATGAATGACCCCGCCATCAGCGGCGAGGGTTCAAAACTACGGGTTTTAAATGGTGAGGACGGCGAATGAATGGATCCGTATAAAAAGAATCGGGCCGGCTGGCTCAGGCCGGTCAAAACGCGACGTAAAACAAAATGGCGAAGTAATGGGTGACCGCTCCGCCCATCACGAACAGGTGCCAAATGGCCGTGTTGAACGGTAGACGGTCCATCACGAAGAAAATCACCCCCAGGGTATAGGAAAGGCCGCCGATCATTATCAACAGCAGAGCGCCCATGGGCATCATTTCGGAGAGGGGCGCCGCCCCCACTACGCAGACCCAGCCCATCAGCAAATATAAGGGCAGCGAGCGCCGCCTGGAATCGAGAATCCCGGTAATTTTACCGAGAATTCCCACCACGGCCAGGCTCCACACCACCCCAAACAAGGACCAACCCCACGGACCGTTGAGGGGCACCAGCGTCAAGGGCGTGTAGGTGCCGGCGATCAAAAGGTAAATCGCCGACTGGTCCATCAGCTTCAAGCCCTGCTTGAGCCTTTCGTTTCGCACCCCATGATAGAGGCAGGAGCAAGCGTAAAGGGTCACCAGGGCCGCCCCGTAGACGCTCACGCCAACGATGACCATGACGCCTGCGTTCAGGCTGGCCAGCACGATCAGCAGGGGAACGCCCCCCAGGGCGCAGACCAACCCAAACCCCTGGATCAGGCTGCTGACCGTGTCCTCCAATTCCGTCTGGCCGGACACCGGATTGAATTTATCGAGCGCGCTGGTCGTGTCCAACTCCATTTCCTCTCAGGCAAGCCGTTGGAGATCGGCAATCGGGGGCGCCAAAGTCCTCCAGGCAGGGGCGTCCAGGGATTTCCTCGCACCCCGAGGCCGATTTTTCCAGTCCCTGTTTATCCTGCCCCGCCCTTTGACAGCCGCTTGGGGGCACAAGGAAGCAGGTGGGATAATCGATGAAATCACTGGACCGGCCACCATCGTTTCGGGCCCGCGGCGGCCCGGCCGCGGTTTCTTCGCGGCGGTTTCATTACACCACGGATGGCCGGTTATTTCCAACGGCTGCCGGGCGTTTCCCAAAGCAACCGATGGCCCCTCCTTCCCCGCGATGCCTGTTGCGGGCGCTTGTTATCGGTGCCTATTCTCGGCGCCTGTCCGTGAGCCCTGGGCGGGAGGGTTTGCTCAGGGCGTTTCTTCCGCTCGCAGCACGCTCAGCACCGCTTCCCCGAAGGCGTCCACCTTGTGTTCGCCGATGCCGTAGACTTCCAGCAATTCCTTCGGGCCGCGTGGATTTTTGAGGATCAGCTCCCTGAGGGTTTTATCGCTGAAGACCACGAACGCCGGAACATCGTTTTGCTTGGCGTAATCCTTTCGCCAGGCGCGCAGGGCTTCCATGCGCCGCAACTGCGCCGGGTCGGTCACCGGTGCTGTTTCCGCATCGTCCGCGGCGGCGCGCCGTTTTCGGGCGCCTTTCCTGGTGGCCGCCTCCCCCGCGGCCTCCCGCAGGGATGCGGGTTCCAGGGCGGCCGAGGCTTCCGGGGCGCAGATGTCGCAATGGCCGCAGGCGGAAATCCTTTGGGTATCGCGGAAATAGGTGAGGATGCCTCCATGCCGGCACTCTCCGCCCTCGGCGAATTGGATCATGGCGTTGAGGGTGTTCCAGCGATGGTGGATGATCTGGGGCGGCGCGCCGGATTCGCGGATGAAATACGATTGCAGCCCCTTGTCCTTGCGGGCGTAGAGCAACAGGCAGGTGGAAGGCTTTCCGTCGCGCCCGGCCCGGCCGATTTCCTGGTAGTAGGACTCCAGGTTGGCCGGCATCTGGTGATGCACCACCAGCCGCACGTCCGGGTGGTCGATTCCCATGCCGAAGGCATTGGTGGCCACCAGGATGCGCGTCTGGCCCAGATGGTAGGCCTCCTGGGTGCGCGACCTTTCCTCGGGGTCCATGCCCGCGTGGTAATAGGTGGTGCCGGGAAACTCCGCCGAGAGGGCCATCGCCACTTCCTCGGTGCCCCTGCGGGTGCCGCAATACACGATCACGCGCCCTTCGGGGGTTTTGCGCAGCGCCTGTCTCAGCACCGCCAGTTTGTGTCCCTCGTTGCGGCAGTCCGCCACCTGGATGTAAAGGTTGGGACGGTAGAAGCCGTGGACATGAATCTCCGGGTCGCGCAGCCCGATCTGGCGGGAAATGTCCGAGACCACCTGAGGCGTCGCCGTGGCGGTGAAGAGGGCCAGGGGCACGTCGGGGCGCTCCCGGCGCAGCAGGGACAACTCCGCGTAGTCCGGGCGGAAGTCATGCCCCCACTGGGAGATGCAGTGGGCCTCGTCGATGGCGAACAGCGTGATCGGCCTTCCCCGGATCCAGTGGGAAAAACCGGCCTTTTGCACCCGCTCGGGAGAAAGATAGAGCACGAAGGAGTCCGCGGCCTCCAGGTTGGCGAAAACGCTCTTCTTGACCGGCTCGGTCTGGGCGGAATGAATGCACCCCGCCGGAAGGCCCAGCCGTTTCAATCCCGCCACCTGATCGTTCATCAGGGAAATGAGGGGCGAGACCACGATCACGATGCCCCCCCGCGCCAGGGCGGGAAGCTGGTAGCAGAGGGACTTGCCGCTCCCGGTGGGCATGACGGCCACCGTGTCCTTGCCCGCCAGCACCGAGGACAGGATTTCCGCCTGCCCGGTGCGGAATGCGTCCAACCCGAAGCGTGTCCGCAGGATGGTGAGCAGAGGGGGTGAATCGGAAGGGGGCATCGCGGATTGCGGGAGAAAGGTCGGGGCGGGTGGCGGGAAAGGAGCCCGTTCAGAGGGGCTCCTTGGTTCCTCCCGCCCTGGTGGTTCAATCAGGGGGGCCGATCCACCAGGGGGCGCCTTATTTGTCGAATACCTTGGAGTCTTCGTAGAAAGCTTTCATGCCCTCGTCGGACAAGGGGTGATCGGCCACGCCCATCAGGATCGGCGCGGGCACGGTGAGAATATCCGCCCCGGCCAGCAGGCATTCCATCACCTGCACCGCGTTGCGGAACGAGGCGGCCAGCACCTCGGTCTTGATCTGGTAGGTGTTGAACACGGACACGATCTCGTTGATCAACCGAATCCCGGCGTCCTTGCGGTCGCCGCCGGCGGCCACGTAGGCGGTGTTGGCCTGCCGCTCCGGCCCGCCCTCGGGCGCCTTGTGGTTCTCTATGTAATACAGGGCGTTGCCGGCATGGCGCTCCACCTGGTCGTGCTTGTAGAGGTAATCCGCCACCCGTCCCAGGAAGGGCGAGACGTAGCTGGCGCCGGCGTTGGCCGCCCAGAAGGCCTGGGTGGTGTTGAAGATCAGGGTGGCGTTGGTCTTGATGTTGAGTTCCCACAACTGGCGCAACACCTTGAGCCCGGTCAAACGGTCCCGCTCCACGGTGCTGTAGCCGCCCACGGGCACCTTGACCACCACGTTGCTCCCGAAGCCGGCCAGCTTCTTGGCCTGCTTGATCATCTTGGCGGGTTCCAGCTCGGTCAGCTCCAGGGACACCGGATACGGGGCCATGTATTTGACGATTTCCTTTTGGATCTTGTCCGCCGTGACCCAGGAGGTGGCTCCGGCCCGCTTCAACAGGGTCGGGTTGGTGGTCACCCCGTTGACGATGCCTCCTTCCTTGAGGGGTTTGATCTCCTCCATGGTGGCCGTATCGGCGAAAATACGGGGGGCGTGGGCCGCCGGATGCGCCAGCTTCTTGCTCTTGGCGGTGGGATTGACCACTTCCATCCCAAGGCGCCTCTCGGAGGAACCTTGGTGAATCTCAGCCGGTTTCAACATGGTGCGAACTCCTTCATCATTTCAAACATGGGGGTTTCCAATGGAAAGGCCGTCACGGGACGTCACCGGTGCGGCCCCTTATGGTGCGCCGGTGCTCTGGGGCCGCTCCGGCCGGTCTGGGGGTTGGAGGACATCCAGGGGCGCCTCGTCCACCGTCAGGGCGAAGATATCGTGATCCTCCCATTTCTCGTTGATCCTCAAATACCGCAAGGCCCGGCCCTCATAGCGGAAATTGCATTTTTCCGCGACCCGCAAGGAGGGCTTGTTGCGCGGAATGATCGAAGCCTGAAGGCGGTGCAGGCTCAAATCGTCGAATCCGAACCGCACCACCCGATTGAGCGCTTCGGTCATGTATCCCCGCCCGCTCCGGCCCCCGGCGATGGAATAGCCGACGAATCCGTTCTGCCAGATGCCGCGCATGATGCCCGAAACGCTGATGCGTCCCCACAGCTTTTCGGGTTCTCCCTCGCGTTCGAAGATGCCGAACAGCACGCCCCCTTCGATGCGGCGGTCCTCCTGGCATTGATTGAGAATATGTTTCTGGCCTTCCAGGGTGAAATAACTTGCCGGATGGGACGGTTCCCAGGGTTCCAGCCAGGATTTGTTCTCCAGGGCGTATTGCAGCAGGCTGGGGGCATCCTCGGGTCCCAATGGCTTCAGCAGCAATCGTTTTGTTTCCAGCAAGGAGCCAATCACTGTTCGATCCTGCCCGGAGGTTCTAAATTTCGGAGATGGATTTACTGCTTTCCCCAATCCGTATTCTCCGATCCGTATTTCACGATCCCCGTATTCCTTCCGGGGGAGTGACCGTGGCCCCTTTTTGCTCACGGGGAAAACCCATTTCATCGTACCAAACATCCACGCCGGTTATTGCACTTTTACCGGGTCAACCTGCATAGCACAACCCGCCGCGCCTGTCCTGGAAAGGTTTTCGCCAGATCTGCGTGGAATTTTGGCGGGGTGTTTTCCGAACGGTTCGGGATTATCGTGGAAGCCTCAATCCCCGCTCCCTGCGCAACGTTTTTTTTAAAACGACGTATGGAGAAGGAAGTGGCTTATTTGGATATATCATTGTAAATACTACACTTTTCCCATCTCCATCGAGCCTGTCCTGAGCTTGCCGAAGGGATGGAGAGGGGGAGGGAGATTCCCCACGTTTTTGTGGGGAGTCGGAAGGGGTGAGGCTTCGCCTTGCTTCACCGGGCGATCTTGCGATTGCCCGGCCTTCCTTGAAAGGTATAACGATCAATTCCGCGAAAGGCTCTCCGGGCAGGTGATGGGAATAAGTCCCGTCCTGCTCCGGGAAGGTAAAAACTGGAAAATAGATTGGAGTTGCCCCATCCGGTTGCTATCATGAGGGCTACAGTTTTTTCTCCTTCCCCCCGCCGCTCCATTTCTGGCGGCACCCGGCGCGGAGTGTCACGAATCCCCGAAAATCCCGGAAGAGGCCGAACCATGCTCCCTGAATCGATCGTGAAAAAAGTGCTGGAACTGGGCCTTGCCAAGGGCGCCGATTTTTCGGAGGTGTTCGTGGAAGAATCCCGCCTTTCCTCCATCGGCCTGATGGACAAAAAGGTGGAGGAAGTCACCTCCGGCAACTCGTTCGGAATCGGCGTGCGGCTGTTGTTCGGAGACGAGGCGGTCTATGGCTACACCAGCGATCCGGGCGAGGATGGATTGCTGAAACTGACCGAAAACCTGGCCGCGTCCCACAAGGAGACGCGCAAGGAGAAACACGGCGGCGCTCCCAATCCCTTCCGGGTGGAAACGCTGGAAGACCGGCATACGGTGCGCGTGGCGCCGGAATCGGTGCCCCGCGGCGACCGGGTGGAGCTGCTCCGCAAGCTGGACGGCCTGACACGGAAACAAGGCGGAGACATCATACAGGTGCGGGCCTCGATGAACGAGAAGCACCGCGCCGTGCTGATCGCCAACAGCGAGGGCCTCTGGGTGGAGGATTCGCGGCAATACGCCCGCCTGAGCATGGCCGCCGTGGCCGAAAAAGGAGACGGTCCCCAGAGCGCCGGGGAAAGCCCCGGAGTGTTGGGCGGCTATGAATTCTTCCAGGAGATCGATGCCGAGCGCATCACCGAAGCCGTGGCCCAGGCCGCCCTGCGCATGGCGGGCGCCGGGTACATCGAGGGCGGGTTGATGCCGGTGGTGCTGGGCAACGGCTTCGGCGGCGTGATCTTTCACGAGGCCTGCGGACATCCCCTGGAGACCGAGTCCATCCGCAAGGATTCCTCCCCCTTCGCCGGAAAAATCGGCCAGGCGGTGGCCCAGCCCATCCTCACCGCCATCGACGACGGCACCCTGGGCAACCACTGGGGCTCGCTCAACGTGGACGACGAGGGGCTGCCCGCCCAGCGCACGGTGCTGATCGAGAACGGCATCCTCAAAAATTACATGAGCGACCGGCTCGGCGCGGGCCAGGTGGGCGTGCCCCGCACCGGCTCGGCCCGCCGCGAGTCCTACAAGTACGCCCCCGTCTCCAGAATGCGGAACACCTATATCGACCGGGGCGGGGACAAGTTCGCCGACATGATCGCCTCGGTGGACTTCGGCCTCTACGCCAAGAAAATGGGAGGCGGCTCGGTGGATCCCGCCACCGGGGAGTTCAATTTCGCGGTGCAGGAAGGCTACGCCATCCGCAAGGGCAAGATCGCCGAACCGGTGCGCGGCGCCACCCTGATCGGCAAGGGATTCGAGGTGCTGCCCCTCATATCCATGATCGGCGACGACCTGGAACTGGCCGCGGGCATGTGCGGGGCGTCCAGCGGCTGGGTGCCCACCACGGTGGGCCAGCCCTCCCTCAAGATCGACCGCATCCTGGTGGGAGGGCGCTAGCATGGCCAACGGCTCAATCACGATGATGGAACCCGCCGAGGCCATCGACTACGCGCGCTCCCTGGCCCGGGAGCACAAGGAGCCCGACGCCGATTTCCTCCTCAAACGCTCCGAGGAACTCTCGGTGGAAATTCTCAACGGCAAGGTGGAAAAGGTGGAGCAATCCACCAGCCTGGGGCTGGGGCTGCGGGTGGTGCGCGATGGACGCACCGGCCTGGCCTACACCGAGCGGCTGGCCCCCGGGCCGATCGAGGCCGCCTTTCATGCCGCCCGGGAGAACGCCGCGCTGCCCGACGCCACCGAGGTGGTGATGAACCGCGAACCGGCGGCGGTGCCCGATCCGGCCGGGCTGGAACTCTACAACCCCGACCTGGAGGCGCTGACCCTGGACGACCTGGCCCGCTTCGGGCTGGAGGCCGAGGCCGCGGCCAAGGCCGCCGATCCCCGCGTGAAAACCGTTCCCGACATGATCGTCTCCCGCAATTCCGGCAGCTACCTGGTCGCATCGCCTCACGGCCTTTCCTATGGGCAGCGCTCCAACTCGGTTTCGGCCTATTGCAGCGTGCTGATGGAGGAAAACGGCCAACTCAAGAGCGGCGGAAAAAGCTGGCGCCGCCGGGCCTGGGATGCCGCCCAGGGCGCCGTGCTGGGCCGCGAAGCGGTGGAGGAATGCGCGGTACTGCTGGGGGCCAAATCCATCCCCGGCGGAAGGATGCCCATCGTGCTGGACCAGTGGGTGGCCCCGCGCCTGTTGGGCATGTACATGGGCAATTTCTCCGCCGAATCGGCCCAGAAAGGGGTCTCGCGCCTCAAGGGGCGGCTGGGTGAAACCATCGCCGGAACGGATCTTTCCCTGGTGGACGATCCCCACCGCGTGGGCGCCTCGGGTTCGCGCTACCTGGACGTGGAAGGCATCGCCACCCGCCCCTTGCCCCTGATCGAAAACGGGGTGTTCACCAATTTTCTCTACCATATCGAGTCGGCCCGCAAGGCCGGCGTGGAGTCCACCGGCCATGCCGGACGCGGGTATACCGGCGGCATCTCCACCCGCACCCACAATCTGGTGCTGGAAACCGGGCCGCACGATCTGGACGCCCTCTGCGCCATCCCCGAGCGCTGCCTGCTGGTGACGCGGCTGGAAGGCGGGGCGGGGTGCAATCCGATCAGCGGGGACATCTCCATCGGCGTGCAGGGCTTCCTGGTCGAAGGGGGCGAGCGCAAGCAGGCCGTGGACAGCGTGACCATCGCCGGAAATTTCTATCACCTGCTGAACAACATCCAGGCCCTGGGAGACGCCTACCAACCCAATCTGACCTCCATGTTCATTCCCGGAATGCTGCTGGACGGCATCACCGTGTCCGGATAGCCGGTTTTGCGCCGGGAAGCCGGGCGCCAGGCCGGTGGCGCTTTTTATGGAAACGATTTTCCTCCCCCCCTTGTGTCATGCTGAACGGAGTGAAGCATCCTCGTGGTTCTGCTATTGGGCAATGAATCGAAGGAAGGCGCATCGTCCCGCATTTCCGTCATGCTGAGCGAAGCATCTTTATTTTCGATGGTTTGGGGAGTTTGAAAGCAGGTCCTTCGCTCCGCTCAGGACGACAGGGTTGAAAATGACCCGCCCCCAACAGATCGGGCGTCTTTCCGCGCATCCCCGGCGGTGACAAATTTGTGGTACCCTTGCGGCTCCACGTCCCGTGAAATCCGATTCGCGGCGGCTGCTCCCTTTTTTCCCGGCCACCCTTCATTCTTATCCCATCGTTCATGACCGAGCCTTCCCGGCGGCGTTCCACGAAGAAAATAGGCCCTGCTCCACGGCAGGACCAGGATGCCCGGCCGGGCCAGCCATTTCCGCCGGATCAACACGCCTCCGCCGAGGTGGCCGATCACGCCATCGAGGCCGGCAGCATCCATCCCAATGTCCACTATATCTGCCGCAGGCTGGCCGACCATGGTCACCTGGCCCTGCTGGTGGGAGGCGCGGTGCGGGACCTGTTGCTGGGAATCCGGCCCAAGGATTTCGACCTGGCGACCTCGGCCCGGCCGGAGGAGGTGGAAAGGCTGTTCCGCAACGCCCGCATCATCGGCCGGCGCTTTCGCCTGGTGTTGGTGCGCTACCCGGACATGTCGGTGGAAATAGCCACCTTCCGCGCCGAGCCGGGCCGCTTGAAAAACGGCATGATCTTGCGGGACAACCGCTACGGCACCATGGAAGAAGACGTCCGGCGGCGCGATTTCACCATCAACGCCCTCACCCTGGACCCGCTGGAAGGAAAACTCTACGACTTCGTGGGCGCCATGGACGATTTGCGGGCCGGAATCATCCGCACCATCAAGCCCCCGGAGGACTCCTACCGGGAAGACCCGGTGCGCATGCTCCGGGCGGTGCGCTTTCAATGCCGGCTGGGCCTGAAGATCGACCCGGAATGCCAACGGGCCATTCCTCCCGCCGCCAAGCTGCTGGGGGAGGTTTCGCGGCATCGCCTGGCGGACGAGTTGCAGCGGCTGCTCACGGGGGGCCATGCCGAGGCCATGTGCCGGGAACTGGAACCCCTCGGATTGTTGCGCCCCCTGCTGCGCCGCGAACCGTTTCCCTGGTTCTTTGGCCCGGGCGCGGGCAAATCCGGCAAGCCGGAAAGCCCCCTCAAAATTCTGGGTCCCCTCCTGCGGGAGCTGGACCGGTGGGCCAGGGAGGGGGAAGAGCCGCTCCCGCCCACGGTGGCCTTGTTGGCCCTGCTGGTGACGCTGGGGCCGGAGGAACTGCGGGAATTCCTGGCGGCCGCCCCGGAGGCGGACGTTATTTCCCGGCGCCACCGGCAGCAAAAGCTGGACCCCCGCCTGGCGGACATGCTCGCGGCCTGGGGCCTGTTGAACGGGCAGGTCGGCCCGGCGCTGGCCATTCTCCAGGCGGCCAACCGATTGGCCGGCCATGGCCCGGAGGCCGCGCGGGACGCCGGCTTTTGCGCCGCCATTGCGGGCAGCCGCGAGGCTTGGCTGCTGCTGGGCGCGCTGCGGGGGGTGTTGGACGGCCGCGGCGATTTCCTGGACGCGGGCCTGTCCCTGCTGCCCCAATTGCCCGATCTGCCGATTCTGGACCACCCTCGTCCACCCGAGCGCCGCCGGTCGCCCGCCAAGCCCCATCATATCCGCAGCCAAAGGAGTGGACGCTCCGGCAGGAGGCGCGGAAAACGCAAGCCGACCGGGGAACGCCGCTGAAAGGAGACCCATGGGCGCGGCAGGCCGGTCCGCGTTCTGCTTAGGCAATTGTTGGTGCAAAATTGGATTTTTTTATACACAGTGATCGCACCCCACGACCCGGAGAGCGACGATGGCCGATTTCGACAAAATTTTGGATCTGGACGGGCTCGGCCAAGCCGACCTGGTGAAAAAAGGGGAGGTGCAACCCATCGAGTTGGTGGATGCGGCCATCGATCGCATTGAACGGCTCAATCCCCACCTCAACGCCGTAGTCACCCCCATGTTCGACCTGGCGCGGGAAGCGGCCCAATCGCCGGAACTGCCCGACGGCTCCTTTAAAGGCGTGCCCTTTTTGATGAAAGACCTTGGCGCTGCGTTCGCGGGGGTGCGCCAAACCTCGGGCTCGGTGTTCCTGAAGGAACACGTTTCACCCATCGATTCCGATCTGACGGTGCGCCAGAAGCAAGCCGGGCTGATTACATTGGGCAAGACAAACACGCCCGAATTCGGCATCCTCCCCACCACCGAGCCCAAGCTGTTTGGCGCGACCCGCAACCCCTGGAACCTGGAGGTCACCCCGGGCGGCTCCAGCGGCGGATCGGCGGCAGCGGTGGCCTCTGGCATGGTGGCGCTGGCCCATGGCAACGACGGAGGCGGTTCCATCCGCATCCCGGCTTCCTGTTGCGGGCTGTTCGGACTCAAACCCACCCGCGCCCGCAATTCGTGGGGTCCGGTTTTGGGCGACGTCATGGGCGGCCTGCCGGTGGAACATGCGATCACCCGCTCGGTGCGGGACAGCGCCGCGCTGCTTGACGCCACCGCCGGGCCGACACCCGGCGACCCCTATTGGGCGCCGCCCCTGGCGCGGCCGCTGCTGGAAGAAGTGGGGGCCGACCCCGGCAAGTTGCGCATCGCGGTGTTCGCCCCGCCCTACCACCAGGAGGTTCACGAGGATTGCATCGCGGCCTTGCGGGATGCGGCCGCCCTGTGCGAAAGCCTGGGCCACCTGGTGGAGGAAAAGGCCCCCGCGCTCGACCCCGAACAGACCCGCAAGGCTTTTATGGTGATATGGACCGCCGGAACAGCCTGGAGCATTTTCGGCAACGCCCAGGCCGAAGGCCGCGAGCCTTCCGAGGACCAGTTCGAGCCTCTCACCTGGGCCCTGGCCGAACAAGGCCGGAAGTTCAGTGCGGCGGAATACCTGCTTTCCGTGACGGCCTTGCAGATGGCCGCACGGGAATTCGGGCGCTTCATGACGGAGTTCGACGTGGTGCTCAGTCCTACCCTGGGCGGGCCGCCCCCGCCGCTGGGCTGGTTCGACTCCACCGCTGAAAACCCCATGGCCGGAATGGAGAGGGCGCACGCTTTTGTGCCCTTCACCCCTTGGTTCAATGTGACCGGCCAGCCGGCGATGTCGGTGCCCCTCCATTGGAACGGGCAGGGGCTGCCCATCGGCGTGCAATTCGCGGGGCGTTTTGGAGACGAGGCCACCCTGATCCGGCTGGCCGCTCAACTTGAAGCAACCCGCCCCTGGGCCCACCGAAGGCCAGGCCTGCCGGCGTAGGCGCCCCCCGAGGGTACGCGGCCAACGTAGACCGGGTGGGAGGCGCCGCTGAAAGACGATGCTGAGAAGCGGCATTCCAGGTTCCAGTATTTTTCGGCCCTACGATAAACTTGCTGAAGGAATGGATGGAGGAACACTTCCGCGCCCCGGAAATTTTCGGAGGGGAGAAGTATCTTGCGCCGAAGCCCGGTAGAGCGGCCTGCTGAGCCGTCTGCTTGGCTGACTATTTGGCGGCGAGGGATTCCTGGTAGCGGGCTTCGCCGGCGGGGGTGGGGTAGCGGGTGTCCAGGCAGGCCTGGCAGAGTTGGTCCGGCGGAAGGCCGACGGCTTTGATCAGCCGCTCCTGGCTGAGATACCCCAGGCTGTCGGCTCCCAATTCGTCCGCCATTTCCTGGAGCGCTTCGGGGGAAGGGTCGACGGATTGTCCCCGGCCGTTTGTGGGTTTCCCGCCCTTGCCGTTGAGGTAGCCGGGGGCGAACAACTCGCTCACCGTGGGCATGTCGATGCCATAGAAACAGGGGGCCATCACCGGGGGACAGCCGATGCGAACGTGTACTTCCTTGGCGCGGCCGCGTTCCTTGAGGATGGCGACCACCGTCTTGAGCGTGGTGCCCCGCACCAGGGTGTCGTCCACCAGGTAGATGCGCTTCCCCTCCAGAATGTCGGTCAGCGGCGTGAACTTCATGCGCACGGCGTCCTGGCGGTTCACGCCGTCGAGGAAGGTGCGGCCCACGTAGCGGTTGCGCACCAGGCCGTTGACCACCGGCAGGCCCAGATGGTAGCCGAAGGAGCTGGCGGCCGTGTTGGCGGTTTCCGGCACGGAGACCACCATCTCGCCCAGCGGTTCCCCCAGTTTTCCACCCAGCCGTTTGTTTTCACGGATCAATTCCATCTCGGCGAGTTGTTCACCCACATCGGTGCGCGCCTGATACACCGACCGGCCTTCCAGCCGGGTGGCCAGGTTGGTAAAATAGATCCATTCGAAAAAGCAATACTGGGTTTTTTGCTTGGGCCAATAGCGTTCCACCCGGTAGCCGTCGCGATTGGCGATAATCATCTCGCCGGGCTCCAGGGATTTCACGTTGTCGATGTTGAGGTTGAGATGCACCACGCTTTCCGAGGCCACCACCAGCAGGTCGCCCTGCACGGCGTAGCACAACGGTTTGATGCCCAGCGGGTCGCGCATCACCACCATCTCGCCCGCGGCGTTGATGAAGGCGATGTTGTAGGCTCCATCGAAGATGGAGGACAGCGTGGCGAACATTTTGACGAAGTCCGGCGGCTCGTCGCCGCGCATCTCACGGTTGATGTAGTGCATCATCACCTCGGTGTCCGAATGGTAGGTGACGTGATACCCGTGGGATTCCAGGTCGGTCTTGAGTTGGGCGTAATTGGCCAGATTGCCGTTGAAGGCGATGGCGAACCACTTCCACATGCGGCCATGGACGCGCTCGAAAGGCTGGGCGTTGGCGCTGTCCGCGGCGCCGCTGGTGGCATAGCGATTGTGCCCGATGGCCGCGATGCCGGCGTATTCCTCCATCAACTGGCGGCTCTTGTGAGGCGTGTGCAACCGGAACACCTCGTGCACGGTGCCCAGGTCCTTGTGGGTTTGCAGGATACGGTCGCGGGTGGGATTGTACGTGGTGACGCCCGCGCTCAATTGGCCGCGGTTCTGGAGTTCCAGCAGCCCACGCACCACCATCGGGTAGACGTTGGCCTGATCCGCCTGTTTACCGCGTCCCATCTGGTAAACGGCAACAATTCCGCATTCCTCTTTCAGCCGCGCCATGCCGTTACAACCCTAGCCTTGAGATGTGGATCGTTGATTTTTTTTTGGGTGGATGATTTGGAAATCCCCTGTTCAACTCCAACGTACCGTCCGGAACGGAGAAGATCAATGGGGGGGTGTCTGGCCCTGGTGAAATTTACAGAAAAATTAGCGCGAAGCGCCCTCAAAACACGGATAATCCCTCAAAAAACCTCGGTCAGCAGGAATTCGTAGGCCTCCTGGAGTTGAATGAACCCGGGCACGGTGCCCCCCTGGTCCGGATGGTGCTCCTTCACCTTTTCCCGGTAGGCCGTCTTGACTTCCTCCAGGGTGGCGGTGGGGAGCAGTCCGAGCATTTCGAAATGATCCATGATGGAACCGGCGCCCGGCGCCCGGTGGTTTTTTTGATATTCCCGCCGGTCTCCGGAGCCGCGCCGCCTCCGGCGTGAGCCTTCCCCGCTCTGTTCCCGCCACCCGCTGCGCTCATAGGCTTCCTTGGTCAGGTAGACCCCCAACTGGATCGAGGTTTCGCGCAGGATGGCGGTCAAGGCCTTGAACCGCGCCCGTACGGGTTCCAGTTCCGGAGGGGGCCTTTTCCAGAAGGCCTCGCCGGCGGCCTCGTCCATCAACTGACGGGCGGTCGCGCGCAGGTAGTCCGATTCGAGCCGGTCGTAAATGGCACGCCGTTCCTCCCGGGCCAGGGGCCGGGTTTTCAGTTGGCGAATCTGGCGGCGCAAATGAGATTCGCTCCAGGTGTTGTGGGGGGTCAGCCATTTTTTCTGGGCCTCGGGTTCCATTCCATCGAGGGATTCCAACCGCCGGACAAGGGAATCCTCGAGTCCCAGGTAGATTTCTTTTCGGTGACGGCTCAGGAAGACCAGGCCGGAATCCCGGACGGCATCGGGACGCCAGGAAAATTCGCAACCCTCCAGGATGCGCAGAAAAGCCTCGTCCTGGAATGGGGGCAGGGTCTGGTAGATCGATTCGGAACGCTCGCGGTCGAAATAATCGTACCAGCCCCACAGCACCTCCTTGGGGGGAAGGGAGGAGTTGAGCAGAAAATGCAGGGAGATGGTCGAGACCTTGCCATAGTAATAATCCCCATGGTCGTCGGTGCGGATGTTGCCATGCACCGACCGCAGGAACTCGATGATCTCATGCGTGTAATCCTTGGGCGAAAACGGGGCCTGTTGGTCTTCCTCTGCTCCAGCCCGGCCGGGGGGCGCGCCGAAATTGATGTAAGAAACATTGGATTTCATGGCTGGGATTTCATCGCTGGAATTTCATCGCCGGAATTTCATGGTGGACCTTCCTGTTCATATTCCGCTCCTTATCCCTCGCGGCGGACGGCTGGCATCTTTTCGGGAATATTTTCCGCGCCTTCATTCCTCGCCTCCCGCGGGAAAAATGAAGCGGGAATTTTGTAGCCCCGCTGCTGGGCGGCGAGGCCGCTCACCGCAAGCCGGGGGAGCGGCGGAAGCCGTCGTCACAAGAGGTGTTCCAGCCCGTAGTAGAGCCGATCCAGGCTGGGCGCCTTTTTCACCGCCAGCAGCACGCCGGGCATGAACGATTCCCGGCTGATGGAATCGTGGCGGATGCGCAGGGACTCCCCCAGGCCCCCCAGGATGACCTCCTGATGGGCGACATGGCCGGGCAGCCGCACCGAATGAATCGGCACCGCCCAGGCGCGCGCGCCCCGGGCGCCGGGCGCCAGTTCCTTGCTCTCCACCTGGGGCCGGGGCGCCTGGGGGCGGGCCTCGGCGATCAATTCGGCGGTCTTGATGGCGGTGCCGGAGGGGGCTTCGGCCTTGCCGTCGTGGTGCAGCTCGATGATTTCCACATGGGGCAGGTAGCGCACGGCCTCGGCGGCGAAGCGCATCATCAGCACCGCCCCGATGGCGAAGTTGGGGGCGATCAAGCCTCCCAGTCCCAGGGCTTCGGCCTGTTGCTGGAGTTGGGCGATCTGCCCGGCGTCGAAGCCGGTGGTGCCGATCACCGGGCGGGCGCCACTCTTCAAAATGGCGGCCGCGTTTTCGAACGCGCAGGAGGGATGCGTGAAATCCACCACCACTTCCGCGCCGGCCTCGGCGATGGTGAGGGACAGGTCGTCCTCCAGGTCGGTTTGACCCACCAGATCGGTTTCCGGATCGCCCAGCACCGCGGCCACCACCTGGACGCCCATGCGCCCCTTGGCGCCGTTCACCAATACGCGAATGCCCATCGCTTACGCTCCTTGCCCCATGGGCGGGCTAATATACGACCGCGCCGCAAGCAGCGGGGTATCGAAACATCGGCTTCTTTTTTCGCCGCGGGCCGCAGGGGGACCCGTACAAAAAGATTCAATCCACCCCGTTGCAGGGGCGGCATGACGGTGTTTCCGCCTGTGCCTCAATGACCCCGCCAACCGATTGCCGGACTCTTTCCCGGCCGGGTATGGCGCACAGGATGAACGGTGCTCACCGGTCCGGGCTGATTTCTGCGTCATGGGCGGTTATTGCCCGTCGGAATCGATCTCGCAGGTGGCATCGATGCCGCCTCTGGTATTGTAAACCGTTTTCACGCAAAGGCGCTGGGGTTTCAATAAATCCCACAGGTCGCCGTAGAGTCTTTTGGTGGCGTTTTCCTGGAAAATCCCCACGTTGCGGTAGGACACCAGATAGTATTTGAGGGATTTGAGCTCCACGATGGTGGCGGCGGGGGTGTATTCGATGGACAGGTAGGCGAAATCGGGGAGCCCTGAAAAGGGGCAGACCGCCGAAAATTCCCGGGTCTCGTAAAGAATTTTCTGCCGGGGGCCTTCGTAGGGAAAGGTCTCCAGGAGGTGGGTGGCGATCCGCTCTTCCGGCTCGAAGTCCTCGATCCTCCCCTCCGCATAATCGGTGTTGGTGATGTCCATGGGTCAATTGGCCATGATGTTGAATCCGCAATCCACGTAAATGGACTGGCCGGTGATGCCGCTGGCGGCGTCGCTGAGCAGGAACACGGTGGCCTTCGCGACTTCCTCTATCGTCACGTTGCGCTCCAGGGCCGCGTGTTCCCCGGCGACTTTCAGCATTTCGCCGAAATTGCGGATGCCGGAAGAAGACAGGGTGCGTAGCGCGCCGGCGGAAATGGTGTTGCAGCGGATGTTGTCCGGGCCCAGTTCCCTGGCCAGGTAACGCACCGCCGACTCCAGGGCGGCCTTGGCCGGGCCCATCACGTTGTAGTTGGGCACGGCCAGCACGGAGCCGATGAAAGTCATTCCGACCAGGCTGCCGCCCCCGGCTTTGCGCATCAATGGAGCCGCATGGTGGGCGAGGGGCAGAATCGAATAGGCGCTGACCTCCTGGGCCATGCGCCACCCATCGCGCGAGGTGCTGGAAAACGGTTTTTCCAGATCTCCCCGATCGGCGTAGGCCACCGAATGAAGGACGAAATCCAGGGCGCCCCATTTGGCTTCCATCTCCGCGAAGCCTTTTTCGATGGCTGCATCCTCCCGCACGTCCATGGGCAAAACCATGGCATTCCCGCAGGATTCGGCAAGCTTGCGAACGTTCTGTTCAAAGCGTCCCTTGGGATCGGGGGCGTAGGTCAGGGCCAGTTCGGCCCCCAGTTGATGGAGTTGCTTGGCCACTCCCGACGCAATGCTGCGTTGGTTGGCTACTCCCAGCACAACGCCCCGTTTACCGGAAAAACTGATCATTACGGTTCCTGTTTAGGTTTCGTCGATTGAAATTTTCCGCCTTGCCCGCCCCGCCGCCCCCGGAAATCGCTTGGCGGCGAGCCAGGAATTGACGGTCTTGAAGAGTGGTTGCAGGCCCCGCCTAAAGGCCGCCAGCTCCGTCCCTGCTCCGTTTCCAGAATGATAATGCCAACGGTTCAAGAAGCATTTTCCACGAAAATTCGCTCCATGGGCGATCCCGGGCGATGATGTCCAACACTGAAGCAGAAACCCCCGGCCAGATCGCCATCAAGCCGACCAGCAGTTCCGATCTGCTCCCGGAGCGTATCATCAACCGAAAAACCCTATCAAATCGGCTGTAATGGTTAAATATATTTTTTCTGCCCGCATCGAATTCGTTTTCCAGCGATCTCCGATCTTCCGGTGAGTCGAGGACGTCCAGCACGGTGCGCTCGGCCTGCCGCACCGAGGCCAGGGCCATCGAAATGCCAACACCCAGGCAGGGATCGGTTCCGCCCCCGGCGTCCCCCACCAGCAACAGCCCCTTCCAGCAATAGCGCCGGGGGGTGAAAAGGGGATGGTACCAGCCCAATTGGCGGGACACCGGCTGAACGCTTTCGAACATTTCACCATAGGGCGAGGACCGCAACACGCGCTCCATGCCGCCCACGGCGGCCCGGTACCCCATGCGGTCCGTCATCAGCGTGGCCAGCAAGGTGCCGTTCCCCACGGGCGTGATGTACAGATCATAGGGGGAGAATAACCCCACCCGCACCCGGCGGGGGGATTGATCGCCGGGTTTGGGGTCTTCGCTACGGAAATGCCGGCGCAAGGCCATGCGGTAGCCCAGGGCGCGCAAGGGCACCCCCGCGGCGCGCACCAGGGTCGAATTGACGCCGTCCGCGGCGGCCACCACCTTGGCCCGGTACTCGCCCCGGCGGCCGTGGGCGCCCACGATCCTGCCGCGTTCCCAAATCGGAGCGGTGATCCAATCGGTGACCCGGGTCACCGAGGGGCTGCGACTCACCTGGGCTTCCAGCGCCCGGATCAACTCGGTACGGCGGACCCCCCGCCCGCGGACACCCTCCGCGAAGGGCAGCACAACCCCGCGCCGCCGGGTGCGGTATTCCAACCCGGAAAAATCCTCCCCGGCCATGGCGTCCGGCTCCATGCCCCAGGCCCGCAATTGCGCCAGGGCCGAGGGCATCAGGCCTTCACCGCACACCTTGTCTGGTGAGAGGGGCGCTTTTTCCACCAGCGTGACCTCCCGGCCCGCAGCGCCCAAACGGGCAGCCAGGGCCAAACCGGCCACGCCTCCGCCGGCGATCAGAATTTCCGAGGTTGAGTTCCGCGCCATGTTCGCGTTCATCATTTCCGCGGGCTCTTTTGGAAGCCTGATTCCCGCTCCTTCCTTTGTCGAGTTCCGGTCCTTGTTTTCATTCCGGGTTTGGCATTGTCAAAAGGCGGAACCTCCGGCCGATGCGGGCCAGAACCTTCCTGGCGATGTTGGAAAAAACCTTCCTGATGGCAGGTGAACGTATCGCTGGCGGGCCGGAGGAGGATGAACACCGCGCCAGCATCATGGTTACCGCATTCATTCCCAATTCATCAAATCCCAACATCAAGGCCGCCGCATTCAAAAAAAATTGCCTCCGGACACCCGGCAGCTTTACAAAGCCTGTAATTTATTGCCTCCGGCGGCCTTCCGGGGGGAAACTTTGAAAAGTTTCAACAAATTTTCTCATAGGAAAAACAAGTGTTAAACCTATCATTCCAATATCTTATTGAAAATTTTAATCCATTTTTTCCAAAAAATGGTCTGGGGGTGTGGGGGATGAAATCCCCCGCGCTATTGGTTGGTCACAGGCCTTCTAAAAAGCTGCGCCAAAAATTTTTGGCGATGGATTTTTGTGATTATATATCAGCACTTTAAACTCCGCATTAAAAAATTTTGCTCCATCTTTTAAACAAGATGGCCGGGGAGAGTTTGGGGTGAAACCCTTCATTGTTTATCATTCAACGGCTTTATCGATTTTAGTTTTTAAAATGCGGTTGTCCTGTTCCAAATGCCCTTCGCTTCCGCCGGGTTGACCTGACAGGGTAGGCTCCCTATCATTTTTACGCCTTGTGACCGGGCAGAACGGACACTCCGAACCCCGAGGAAACCCAATCGATGAAAACGGATGCGAATGCGCTGAAAAACGGTGCGCTGGATGACGGCGCCCTGCAGGCCCTGTTGAAAAATGGGTTGAAAGGCGCCCGCGAGGCGATGGACGCACTCATCGGAGCCCTGGCGCGCTTTTCTTCCCCTCCAGCCCCCGGCGCGGAAGCGGGGCATGGCGCGGCGGACCCGGACGCCTTTCAGTCCGAGGGGTTCCAACTGGCCCATCTTCATGCGCGGCTGTATGCCCTGGAAGCCTTGATGGACCATGCCGGGAGCGGGGCGGGAGAAAAGCTGGGCGCGGTGTTTTTCGGCGCGGAATGTATGGAAACCCTGCGCGGGGCGCTACCCCGCCTGGCTGGACGGCTGGGGGTGGAGCGGAGCGTTTTGCGCCCGGTGATGGAGGATGGGGAAACCGGCGATTTGATCCTCCTCGCGCATGGAGAGTCCTTTCAGGGGGCATTGATGGAAGCCTTGGAGGGAATGCAAGGCCCTGGAGGGGTGGGCGCCATCGGCATGGGGGGATTGAGCGCCGAACATACGATGTTGCGCGAAACCTTTCATGCTTTCGCCACGCGCAAGGTCAAACCGGCGGCCGAGGCCCTGCACCGGGAGGACCGGCTGATCCCCGACGATTTGATCGCCGAGGCCGCCGAACTGGGGTGCTTCGGGCTGTCGATTCCCGCGGCCCATGGCGGCGTGGCGGAACGGCCGGACAATCTGGGGATGGTGGTGGTCACCGAGGAGTTGAGCCGGGGGGCACTGATCGTGGGCAGCTTGATCACCCGGCCGGAAATTCTGGCCAAGGCGCTGTTGAGCGGCGGGACGCCCGAGCAACAGCAACGGTTTCTGCCCCCAATGGCTTCCGGCGAAAAAATGGTGGCCATTGCCGTGACCGAACCCGATTTTGGTTCGGACGTGGCGAACCTCAAGACCGCGGCCACGCCAGTGGAAGGCGGATGGCGGATCGACGGCACCAAGGTCTGGTGCACATTCGCCGGGCGGGCGGAACTGATCGGGCTGCTGGCCCGCACGGAGCGCGACGCCGGGCTGGGTCACCGGGGCCTGAGCATGTTCGTGGTGGAAAAACCGCCTTTCCACGGCCACCGTTTCGAGCATACCCCCTCCGGGGGGGGCCGGCTGAGCGGCAGGGCCATCGACACCCTGGGGTACCGGGGCATGCATTCCTTCGAACTCCATTTTGAGGATTACTTCCTGCCCGGAGACAATCTGGTGGGAGGCGATGCCGGCCGCGGGCGGGGGTTCTACCTGCAAATGGAGGGCTTCGCCCATGGACGGCTGCAAACCTCCGGGCGCGCCCTGGGGTTGATGCAGGCGGCCTTCGACGAGGCCTGGAGCTATGGGTCGGCACGAAAGGTGTTCGGCAAGACCCTCAACGATTTTCCGCTGACCCGGTCAAAACTGATCCGCATGGCCGCATCCATCCTGGCGGGACGCCGGGCCACCTACGCCGCGGCCCGGCTGCTGGACGCCGGAAAGGGGCGGATGGAGGCCTCCCTGGTCAAACTGTTCACCTGCCGCAATGCCGAGTGGATCACCCGCGAGGCGATGCAGGTGCATGGCGGAATGGGGTATGCGGAGGAGTTTCCCGTCTCCCGTTATTTCGCCGATGCCCGGGTGCTCAGCATCTTCGAGGGGGCGGAGGAAGTGCTGGCCCTCAAGGTGATCCTGCCGGCCCTGCTCAAGGCCCGCGCCCGATGACCAGGCGTGGATTTTATCGGGGGCCGCCATGGCTCTGAGGGGAAACCTCCCCGCAGGGAGATTTATGCGGGAATTTTTCGGGATTTTATCGCGTTGTTATTTGATTATTTCCCGCTTCACCGCGATTTTTGGAAGCATCAGGTCGATCAGTTCCCTGTACAGCCCCCGGTTGGGGAGGCCCCGGCCAAAACCGAACTTTTCCAGGGGGATGGTTTTTTGGGTGGATTTTTTCTGGGTGATCAGGCCCCCTCCCGCTCCCCCCCGGATGCTTTTTCCCTTCCCGTTGAATACCAAGGTCACCGCCTTGTCGTCGATCTTCATCGAAATGGTCAATTCATCCAGCAATGGATAACTGCCGGGGGGTTTGAAACGGGTTTCCAGCACGGTTCCCGAGCATTTGCTGGCCCTGGCCTCGAAGGCATAGTGATTTTCCAGCGTGGCGATGAAGGCCGAAACTGGGGATGAAAGGCCCACTGGGAGGTCGATCTGTCCCCTGGCCTCCAACTGTTGCAGGTCGGCGCCATACACGATGAAGGGAGAGCCTTCCTTGGAGATGATCGGCGCGGCGTTGGCCAGCGGCAATTCCCAGGCTTCCTTCCGCTCCCCGCCGGGTTCCAATGAAAACCCCTTGGCCAGTTGAGAGTGCTTCAGAATGGTCAACGACCGGTTGCCCGCTTCCTTGATTTCCTTGAACACTCCATAGGCCAGCCCAAGTTCCAGGCTCAGCTGGTCCAGGGCCGCCGGGCCCCTGTTGGTCACGCATAGCGTTCCCGTCAGGGCCTGGCCTTGCATGAACACCTCGCCGGAAACCTCCAGCCGGTATTCAAGGGGCTTGGCGAAATACAGGGCTCTCATTGGCCGAATCCCCACGCGGAGAGTGAAAGGGGTCTTCCCATGAAATTTCAGCAGAGTGTAACCGGGGCGGCACTGGTTTGCAAAGGCCTTTTAAAAAGCCTGTGACCAACTAAATGCGCGGGGGATTTCATCCCCCGCACCCCCAGACCATTTTTTGAAAAAAATGGATGAAAACCTTTAATAAGATACTGGAATGAGAGGTTGAAATACTTGTTTTTCCTATGAAAAAAATTGTTGAAACTTTTCCAAGTTTCCCCCCGGAGGGCCGCCGGAGGCACCCCCTTCTGGTTTTATTGAGTTGGTCGCAGCCCTTTTAAAAGGCCCCGGCCTGTGGTGGGAAGCAGTGGGAGTGGATGGGAGCCGATGGGATGCCTTTCCCGCCTGAGGGGGGGAAAGGCATCGATTCAGGATGCTTGTTGCCCGCGGCGCATGGTTTCCCGCACCAAATCCAATTGGGAAAGAATCATCTCCTGATCCTTCTCCGGAATCCGGGAAAACAACCCCTCCATTTCGCCGAGCAGGCTTTTCAGGCGGGGAACCAGTGGCGAGCCTCCGGGAAACGGGTTTCCGAGTCGCCTCGGTTGCAGTTCCTTGGCTTTTTCACTGCGCAGGAGGGAGATCAGGTCGTAGTAATTCCAGTCGTAGACGATGCTGATCTGTTTCAACAGTTCCCCGTCGGGTTGTTCCCCGGATTCGAGCCGCCGATAGCGGTCCGGCTCGATGTTGAGCAGCATGGCGATGATGTCCACCTCCTGCCCGGTTTGCGCCCGCACATCCTTGAGGCGTTCTCCCAGGGTGTCGAAACGTTTGGCGCCTTTGAGCCGGCCCTCCTCCCCCGAAATGGATTGCAGCGCCACCATCGCCGGGGAATTTCCAAACCCTCCACCGGGCTCCGTGCCCAACAGGGGTTCGGCGACATTGCGCGCGGCAATATTGGGCCCCGTGGCATTGGGCGCCGCGATTTCATTGGCGATCAGGCGGCGGGTATCGTAGTAATTCCATTCCATCATCATGCAGAGGCGTTTCAGGGTCTCGTTGTCGGGCAGTTTCACGCCTTGTTCCAGGGCCTGGTATTCCGGTTCCTCCATGCTCAGCAGAATGGCCATCACCTCGGTGGATTGCTTTGCCTGTTCCCTGGTGTCCTGCAACAATTCGGAAAAGCGTTTCTTTTGTGGCCGCATGGGGTCGATCCGGGAATGGTGGGTCGTTGAATGGAAATTTCCTGCGGGTTGTTTGGTTTCCGCGGCTGGTTTCCGGGGCTTGTCCAGCCGAAACCGGTCGGGGTGTCCGTATCAAAGGGAGACATGCAAAACCATGGCCTAAACCGGCGTGGCAAAGACCGCGCACAGGCGCCGGTTCCACAGGTCAAACAGGCGCCTGGGGGATAAAATACCGGCGGATGGAACGACCACAAGGGCTGGGGGAGGCTTCCCAGGAGGACTGAAAATGTGCGGGAGCAGGTTGGCGGCGGCGGACGGCCCGCCGGCCTGCCCTATGGTCCCCATGGTTTTGAAGGCATGAGGGTGTTGAAGGCATGAGGGTGCCGGTGGCCCAAGGTTTTCGATGGGGGCTGCCGCGGCGGCATGGAGCATCAGCTCTGCATGCGAAGCTTCCTGGCCAGCAGGATGGCGATCTGCCGCACCAGTTTGAGGGAGATCACATCCTCGTTGCTGTTGATGACGGACTCGTTGACCTCGATCACGGTGCAGCCGGTGGCCGCGTAGGCATCGGCCATGCGGGGTTCGTCGTCGATGATGGCCATTTCCCCGAAGCAGTCCCCGGGGCTCATTTCCACCAGCACCTTGGTCTCATTGCCGGTATTTTTCTGAATTTCCAGTTTTCCAGCCACCAGCACGAATAGCGAATGACCGGCATCGCCCTCGCGGAAGACGAATTTTCCGGCGGGATAGTTCCGGGTGCGGCAAATTTTGAGCAGGCGCACCAATTCCAAATCGGAAAAACCGGAAAACAAAGACACCTTGCGGAGTTTGTCCAGCGTGTCCCGCAATCCGTCGGGCGTCTTGGCATTGCCACCCGATTGGGTGGGACCGATGGCGGTGATCAGGGCATCTTCGACGGAAGCCAGCGCATAGGGTTTTTTGATGAACCCGCGAATGCCGGCCGCGGTTCCCTTTTTTCGCACCTCGTCATCCAGGTTTTCGGCCATCAGGACGAATTGGGTCCTCGCCGCCACGGCCTTGCTCTTGACCAGCTTGACCAAGTCGTACACGTTCCCTGTACCTGGATCTTCGTCGATGATTATGACGTGGGCGGGATTTCCCGCGAGGATATCCAGCAGGTGGTGGGGGGAACTCCGGTCGGTGACGGCTTCAATGAAGTCGATTCCCCGCAGGGAATCCTTGAGGCGGTGCCGGGATTCCGGATTGGGGTCGATGATCATGACCCGCAACGGCGAGGACGGTTTCGCCTTTTTCTTTTCGGAGACGGTTACCCTTTCCGTCATGTTGCTTGCCCCAGAGGTGAAATGGAGGAGTCCCGGAATGTTCCCCATTCCGAACCCGGTAAAACACGCGCCCGAACCCTGGCCTGGATTTTGGCGGGCCGGGGGTAGATTCCCGTTAAAATGAACGGCCTCGCCATGGGCGGCGAGGTTGCGAAACTCAGGTTTTCTTTCGCCGCGGGCGGCGGGAAATCATCCCGCAAAAAAATCGCCAAGGCCGGTGTTACGTATTGGATACCTTATCAAATTTTTCAATAATCCGGTATGCCCTCTGTATGCTCCCTGTATGCCTTCTTGATATTGGGGGTTTTCAATGGTTTGCCCCCATCCAGGGCGGTGTTCAACTCCGGGGTTGGGCGGGGTCCGTGCGGCCAACGCCGCCGCCGCTCCTGCGTCCGGTGATGCGATCCACCGTGAGGCGCCCCACGGCGGATACGATGTCATCGGCATGAATGCCCATTGCCCGGTAAAGGGAGTTGATATCGCCCGATTCGCCGAAGGTGGTCACGCCCAGGGCTGCCTGTTGCACGCCCAGGGCCTCCCCCAGCCATTGCAGGGTCAGGGGATGCCCATCGATCACTGAAACGGTGGGCAGCCGGTCGGCGGGGGGAAAAAGTTCCATCAGGTACGGCGGAGGAGCGTCCGTGCCTTCGGCGCCGATGAACTGGCGCCATCCCTGATACAACCGGTCCGGGCTGGTCACCTGAATCACGTTGGCGTACACCCCATCCTCCAGCAATTGTTCCGATGCGGCCAAGGCCTGAGCCGTCATCACGCCAGTGCTCATCAGGTTGAAGCGGGGCCGCCGCCAGTAGTCCCGCTCCCCCCGGTAGTCCCGCAGCCAGTACCCCCCCTCGATCACCTGGCGCGGCCAGCCGGGCCGTTGGCCCAGCTCCGGCTGGGCCAGGGGATTGGTGCTGAGCCGTAAATACAACGAGCGGCCGTTTTCCCGCTCCTGCAACTGCCGCAACCCCCAGCACATCAGGATTTCCAACTCCCGGGCGAAGCTGGGCTCATAGTAATGCAGGTCCGGAAAGCCGAGGCCGAGCATGGGGGTCAGGAAGCTTTGATGCGCTCCCCCTTCCGGCGAGAGGGTGACGCCCGAGGGCGTGCCCACCAACAGAAAGCGGGAATGGCTGTAGATGCCGTTGGCCAACATGTCCAGCCCCCGTTTGAGGAACACGTCGTAGACCGTGCCGACCGGAAGCAGCAGGTTCCCGTTGTCTTCCTGCGAGAGCCCCAGGGTGGCCAACAGCGAAAAGAAATTATTTTCGGCGATGCCCAGCTCGATGTGCCTGCCGGCGGGCGCCTCCTTCCAGCGAAAAGGGGATTTGAGATGGTACTTCTCGTAAAAATCGGGCCGCGCTTCGGGCTGGTAGATTCCCACCCGGTTGATCCATCCGCCCAGGTTGGTGGAAATGGCCACATCCGGCGCGGTGGTGACGATCCGTTCGCCCAGTCCCTCGATGCGGGAAAATTCCACCATGATCTGTCCGAAGGCTCCCTGGGTGGACACTTCCTTCTTGTAGGGCAGGTCCAACTGTTGAGGAATCTCCGTGCGGGCGGGGGGGGGTGGAGG
The DNA here is from genome assembly GCA_022573975.1 of SAR324 cluster bacterium. Taxonomy (GTDB): domain Bacteria; phylum SAR324; class SAR324; order SAR324; family JACQKK01; genus JACZSY01. Next base: position 27,074 of record JACZSY010000018.1, read on the forward strand.
GGGCGGAAGGTTGTTGGCGTGCAGCGCGGAATTTTCCAGGAACCGCCGCACCGCATCGGTTTGCTGGAAGCCGGCCCAGAGGTCGAACTCCTGGCCGGGCTCCAGGCCCTGGGATTGGCGCAAGGTCTCTATTTCGGCGGTGCTGAGCAGGCCGGAGTGATTGTCCTTGTGCCCGGCCAGGGGCAGGCGGTATCCCTTGATGGTGTAGGCCAGGATGGCGACGGGGCGATCCGTGACGCGCGCGGCCCGGTCGAAGGCTTCGCAGATCATCTGCATGTCGTGGCCCGCCAGGTGCATGATGGCGGCCTTGAGCTCCTCTCCGCTGAATCCGGCGATCAGCGCCCGGGCCTCCCTGGAGCGGCTTCCCACCTGTTCCAGCAATTGCTCGCGGTAGGACTCCGGCTCCAGCCGCAGCAAGGTCTGATATTCGGCGTTTCCCACGTCGTCGAACCAGCGTTTCAATTCCATCCCCCCCGGCCGCTCGAACAGGTCGCTCAGGGAGCGGCTTTAGTTGAGGACGAT
>JACZSY010000019.1 GCA_022573975.1 SAR324 cluster bacterium
GATTGGTATTATCATCGCAGGTACTGGGCGCTCTACGTTTGGCGCGGCCGGACTGTTCAGCATGATGTCGAGTAGCTGTTCTAAATAGAACTCCCCTTGCTCGAATTCACCAGTCTCATATTCGACTAAGGTACGTGTAAATAGTCCCCTAACATCTGTAGGCGACGCTGCCTGAGTGCGATCGCTGTAAGTTCTAACGGTTTTCCAGTCACCGTTATAGTAGGGAACAAATTCCCTTGACCATAACGTCCTAGCCAGCAAACTGCGGTCGCGCGTTATCCCTGCGGCGGCAAGGCCAAGAACCCGTGCAACCCTTGCAATCCGTGTAACCCTTGCGCGGCCAAGGCCAAGAACCCTTGCAACCCTTGCAACCCGTGCAATCCCTGCGCGGCAAAGAATCCCTGCAATCCCTGCAACCCCTGCGCGGCCAAGAAGTAACCGGAGATTGGCGGAAGCCGCGTAAATTTCTTTCCAGTATCGGAGGCGGGTTCGTTGCGAATTCGCCTCCACCGCTCCATTTTTCAGCCGGATATTGAGTCCTTATTTCCAATGGCATACACTATTGCCATCAAGGCAGGGGTATGCGCTGGCAGCAGCAAGGCTATCCTCCCCCGTTGACAGGCTTTTCCGCACCGTTGGCGGAGCCAACCCAACAACCGGCGAAAGGGGGTTCCAATGTGGTCCCAGGGAAAATCCAACATCCAGAAAAGGCTTCCCGCCTTGGCGGCGTCAGCGTTCATCTCCGCCGCGTTATTGCTGGGGGGATATCAACTTCTGCCGATGACGCCGGAGCTGAAAGCGGCCTCCCATGGTGAAGATTCCGCCGCTTCCGAATCGGAGACTCCGGCCAGCAAGCCCCCCTCTCCCGATGCGCCCGCCGTGAAAAAGGCGGGCGGCATGGCGGAGAAGGCCATGGAACCGGACAAAGGCGCGCCGCCCGATGCGCCCTCCGTGAAAAAGGCGGACGGCATGGCGGAGCCAGCCATGCAACCCGGCAAGACTGGGAAGCCCTGGTGGAAAAAAGGCCGGCGGCAAGCCGTGTCATCCGAGCCTCCCCAGGCTGAACCCAAGCCCGAAGCGGAAAAAACCGAGCCTCTCCTGGCCGCGGAAACGAAAACGGAGACCGGCCCGGAACCGCCCCCCGCGGAGCGTACCGGGGAGCCTCCCGCCGCGTCTTCCAGGAAGGATGCGGATGCGGAACCGCCTCCCGCCAAAAAAGTGGATTTCATTCCGCCTCCCCCCAAGAAAATGGAATGGGGAACCGGCTATAAATCATGGCCCGCCGTTTCCGGCTTCGTGTCCACCCGCTTCCATGGCGGACGAATCGTCCAAACCTATATTTTTCCAATGGAAGCGGTGAAAATATTCAACGAAAACGCCAAAAATGCGCGGATGCGGAAAAAAGAGGGGTTCCGGCGCTTTCCCCCCGGCACCATCATCGCCCAGAAAACGTGGGCGCGGAATACGCTGGGTGGCCCGGGAGAGGAAGGCCCCATGTTTTTGATGCGGAAGGAGCCAAGGGGATACGACACGGACAATGGGGATTGGCAATACGTCCTGGCCAGCAAGGATTTCAACATCATCGGCGAAGGCCGCTCGGCCCAGGTCGTTCCGTGCAAACAATGCCATGGGAGCGTAAAAAACCGGGATTACGTATTTGCATCGGAATTTTAACAGGCCGGCGACGTTCTCCAGCGGCATAGGCGGCCTGGGTCGAATTCCCCGCCGCTCGCGGCGTGAAAGGCGCCGGTGTTTCGATTGCCGCCATCCCCCGAGGCGGGGCCGTTCATTGAATTCCGGGATCGGTTTTGCGCGCATTCCTTATGATTTTACAGCCTCGAAGCCCCTGGTATTGGTGGGTAGAGCCTCGCTCTCTGCCGGGGATGGGGGATAAAACCCCAGCTTGATTTGAAACAATCATCACTGGTTCCACACCAGGAACTTTCAAAATTCCCCATTGTTTCCTCATTTTCCGCCTCCAAAACCCGCGTTTAAACAGGGAATTATTAAACCGTTGACTTTTAGCACTCATGGCTATAGAGTGCTAATAATTCGGAGAAGCGGAAATACCTTGTATTCCGGCCTGAAACAGTGATGCAGGTTTTCACCTGTTTCCGGGAGTGTGGAGTGTTGGGCCGCCCAAAACAAGGCGAATGTTTTCCGCTTCGGTTTTCATCCAATGCAGGAAAAGAAAAACATGCCCGGAACACCTGAGCCGGCCGGAATGTTCAGAGGCCGGAATGGTGCGGCGGCATGTTTTGAATCCTCATTTCACCTTCAAAACAAGGCAAAAAGGACTATATGAACATTAGGCCTTTGCAGGATCGCGTAATTGTCGAGCGGATCGAAGCCATGGAAAAATCGGCCGGTGGCCTGTTTATTCCAGATTCGGCGAAAGAGAAGCCCCAGGAGGGCAAGGTAATCGCCGTGGGAAAAGGCAAGCGCCGCGAAGACGGCACCTTGATTTCCATGGACGTCAAAAAAGGCGACCGCATCTTGTTTTCCAAGTATGCGGGTAGCGATGTGACGCTTGACGAAAAGGAATTCATCATCATGCGCGAAGAAGACATTCTCGGGATTCTCTAATCATCCCCTAACCCCTATCGCTCAAAGGAAGTACTCTAATGGCAGCGAAAGATATTGTGTTCGGGGCCGACAACCGGACCCGGCTCCTGAATGGCATTACCAAACTGAACAACGCGGTCAGTATAACCCTGGGCCCGAGAGGCCATAACGTGGTGATCGAAAAGTCCTTCGGGGCGCCCCTGGTCACCAAGGACGGCGTGACGGTGGCCAAGGAAATCGAATTGGAGGACAAGGTTGAGAACATGGGCGCGCAGATGGTGCGCGAAGTGGCCTCGAAGACCTCCGACGTGGCCGGTGACGGCACCACCACGGCCACCCTGCTGGCCCATGCGATCGTGGTCGAGGGTCACAAGAACATCGCCGCCGGCGCCAACCCGATGGAACTCAAGCGCGGAATCGATTTTGCCGTGGGTCTGGCGGTGGCGCAACTGAAGAAGGCGTCCCAGACCGTCAAGGATTCCGTCGAAGTGGCCCAGGTGGGCACCATCTCGGCCAACAGCGACGAGACCATCGGCAAGATCATCGCCGACGCGATGGAAAAGGTGGGCAAGGATGGCGTGATTTCGGTCGAAGAGGCCAAGAGCGCCGAGACCACCATGGAAGTCGTGGAAGGCATGCAGTTCGACCGGGGATACCTTTCCCCCTACTTCATCACCGATGCGGACCGCATGGAAACGGTGCTGGAGGACACCCTGATCATCATCACCGAAAAGAAGGTGTCCAACATGCGCGACATCCTGCCGGTGCTGGAGCAGATCGCCAAGGCCGGCCGGCCCTTCCTGCTGGTGGCCGAGGATGTGGACGGCGAAGCGCTGGCGACCTTGGTGGTCAACAAGATCCGGGGCACCCTGAAGGGCGCCGCGGTCAAGGCCCCAGGCTTCGGCGACCGCCGCAAGGCCATGTTGCAGGATATCGCCATTCTCACCGGCGGCGTTGTGGTCTCCGAAGAGATGGGCATGAAGCTGGAAGACCTGCAACTCGATCAATTGGGCAGCGCCAAGCGCGTGGTGATCGACAAGGACAACACCACCATCATTGACGGATCGGGCAAGGCCAACGACATCAAGGCCCGCATCAATCAAATCCGCCAGCAAATCGATGACACCTCCTCCGATTACGACCAGGAAAAGCTGCAGGAGCGGCTGGCCAAGCTGGCCGGCGGCGTGGCCGTGATCAACGTGGGCGCCTCGACCGAAGTTGAAATGAAGGAAAAGAAGGCCCGCGTGGAGGACGCCCTCAACGCCACCCGGGCGGCCATCGAAGAAGGCATCGTGCCCGGCGGCGGCGTGGCCCTGCTGCGCACCGTGGCCGCGGTCGAGAAGGGAATCGCTTCCATGGAGCACAACGGGGACCGCGCAGTGGGCGCCCGCATCGTGATCCGTGCGTTGGAAGCCCCCATCCGCAAAATCGTGGAAAACGCCGGGCTGGAACCGGCCTTGATCGTCGAGAAGGTGCGCAATGCCAAGTCGGCCAAGGAAGGCTTCGATGCCCAGACCGAAACCTATGTGGACATGGTCAAGGCCGGCATCATCGACCCGGCCAAGGTGACACGGGTCGCGCTGGAAAACGCGGCCTCGATCGCCGGTCTGGTGCTGATTTGCGAAGCTTCGGTCAGCGAGAAACCCGAGCCCAAGAAGGACATGCCCCCCATGCCTCCGGGAGGCGGCATGGGCGGAATGGACATGATGTAGTCCATTCTTTCCGTAGTTTTCGGTTCCGGCTGGGAGCGGCCTTCATCCGCCGTTCCCAGCCTTATTTCCCCCCAGTCCAGTTTTCGTTCCATCTATCCACCCAGCACGGCCAACAGGAAATCCCCACGGGCCGCAATCCCGTGACACCCTCCCGGCTATCTCAAGAAAAGTCGGTTCATTCAACGACCCGCCGCATGGGGACGGTTCCAGGCGTGGGGATGGCGGGCGCCCTCACTTTTTTCACGAAGGCGGGCGGCGCCGGACACCCCGCCCTGGACACCCTGCCCTGGACACCCTGCCCTGGACACTCCGCCCTGGACACCCTGCCCTGGACACCCTGCCCAGGCCCCAGGTGCGGGCTGAGCTTTACTGGAATTTCACATGTTATCGCGATTTCACGCCCTGGACGGCTTGAGGGCCGGTGGAGAGCGGCCTCCGGGCATAGGCGTCCCAGAGGGCTTGGAACACTTTTTTGCGGGTATAGGCGCGTTGATTGAGAATGATCACGAACGGACGCCGCCCGCCGGGGGGCGCCGGGAGGAAGCCGGCCAGTGAATAGACCCCGGTGAGCGTGCCGGTCTTGGCGGGCACGACGCGCGGGGGACCGCCGAAAGTTTTCAACAGCTCCTTCCAGGGATGGAAGGCGTCCACGACGGCCAGCATGGCGTGAAGGCTGATGGAATTCCTGGGGGAGATCCCCGATCCCTCGATCAGGGTGAAATGCTTGCCGGAGATTCCCAACTCCCGCACCATGAATTCGCGCACCAACCGCATCCCCGTTTTCAGTCTGGCCGGCTTGCGCTTGGCGGATCGGCGCGCGGGTGTTCCGCCTCCGGCGCGCGGTGTTTTGCCTCCGGCCTGCAGGGCGATGGCCATCACCAGTTGATTGGCGATGAAATTATTGGAGAATTTCATCATGCCGCCCACCAACTGCCGCAGGGTGCTGCTGGAGCGGTAGGCCAGCAAGAGTTCCGCCGATGGCGGCACCCGGCCCCGGCCCGCTTTGCGGGCAAAACGCCCGCCCGCTTCTGTGAAGATGGCCTGTGCCAGTTCTCCGGAATATTTGACCCCGGCGATTTTCCAGGCGGTGAGATTGATGCGGTGTTTTCCCCGCCGCATGCGACGCCCCAGCCTGGCCGCGATGGGGGTGATGGGTGTTTGCGGCTCGGCGGAAGTGACGGTTTTTTGGCGCCCACGGCCTCGCACCTGCACGAATACGGTGTTGAAATTGGAGACCAGCGCGCCGAGCCGCGCGTCGTAGGGATTGAGGGTTCCCGTGGACCCATCCACCAATTGCCCGGGCGCGAAGGCGGAATCGTCCAGCATCAAACGGCGGTAGGGTTGCTTGAACACTCCCTTTTCCGCCAGCATTTTCGCCATCCGGCGCCACGCTTCCGACACCAGCAAAGGATCGCCGAACCCCCGGATATACAAGCGGTTTTTCCAGCGGTGAACCTCCGTGAGAAAGCGATGATCCTCCCCAAGATAATGAAAGGCCGCCATGGCGGTGGCGAGTTTTATGATCGAAGCGGGGATGTAACGCCCCTCCCGGTGTGAAAAAACCACCCGCCCGTTGTGGCCCACCGCGACGCCCCCCCGGCGGATCAGCTTGTTCAACACCCCGCGAAGTTCCGTGGGAGAAAGCCGATCCGGGGCATCGGGAGCGGCCGACACGGGGAGGGAAGCCGCCATGGACAAAGCGGCCAACAGGGCCAGCGCCGCCAGCAGAGACGTCCGTCGGAAACGGAAGATGGAGACCGGCGCTCCCCGAGGAAGGCGCCCGAAACGGGAACGGCGGGCGGCGGGAGTTTTCCGCACTGTGGTTGTCCGAAAAGCGGTGGTTTTCTGGGCGGTGGTGGTTGTCCGAAAGGCGGTGGTCATCGCTGGCAGGACGGGCAAAAAAAGGTGGAGCGTTGCTGCTGCCTGGCTTTCACGATGGGGGCGCGGCAGCGGGGGCAGGGTTGCCCCTGTTTTCCGTAGACCCTGAGAAAGTCCTGGAACCCGCCGGTTTTATCGTCCACCCGCCGGAAATCGGAGATGGTGGTGCCATTGTGGTGGATGGCCTCGCGGAGGGTGCGGCGGGTCGCGCGGTGCAGGCGGGCCGGCTCCCCGCCGGTGACCGTGTGGGCCGGGCGCATGGGAGACAGACTTGCGCGAAAGAGGATTTCCGAGGCGTAGATGTTCCCCAGCCCGGCGATCCTGGATTGGTCCATCAGCCAAATCTTGAGCGGGGTTTTGCTCTGCCGAAGCGCCGCGGCGACCCACTTCGCGGTGAAGCCGGATGAAAGCGGTTCCATCCCCAGCCGCTGCAGGGGCGCATGGTCCGCAAGACGCTCCACGATGGCCAGGGTGCCGAAACACCTTGCGTCCTGAAAGATCAGCAGTCTGCCGTTGTCCAGGTGAAACCACACCCGGTGGTGGGCGTGGGGTTGGGTCAGGGGCGGGGACAAGATGAACTTTCCCGTCATCCGCAGGTGCCCGATCATATGCCCGCCATCGCGAAAATCGAACACCAGGAATTTCCCGCGCCGGCGCACCCTCTCAAAAACCCGCCCCGCCAGGGCTTCCTGGAAATCCGCCACCGGAACGCCGCCCAGCGCGTTGTCCCGGAATACGCGGGTTCCCGTGATGGCGCTCCCGGGAAGGGCCGCGTTCAATTCCGATACGATGGTTTCCACCTCGGGCAGTTCGGGCATGGATGTCTCAGGCTTCGTCCGGGATCACCTTTTTTCCCGGAGCCAGTTGCGCACCAATGCGGCCGTGGCGGTGGGGTCCTCCTTGGCCTGCTGGATGATATGGGCCCGGTCCGGCTTTCCATCCTCCTCCTCGCTGGGAATTTCCAGTTCCTGGTCTTCATCCATCAGCGAGGTATAACCGGTGTTGAGAAGATCGGCGTCCGGTTTTTTCCGCAACATGCGCACCGTCGGGCGGATCATGTACAAGATCACGCCGATGACGATCAACCCAGCGAACAACAGCTTGATGGACAATACAACCGAATCCGGAGACATAGGGCGGGTTCCATCTTCATGGGGAGCCGGGCGCTCGCCGCGAATCAGGGTCCATCGGGGCGGCCCAACAGGCGAACCGGCCTGGGTCCCGGTACGCTTTGGAAAATCATCTTAAGCCAAGGAGCCGGGGATGTTAAGCGGCATTTCAGCGCCGAATGCGGTTTTTCCCGCCAGGGGAACACGCTATCTTCCCTCAATCCGGGTTCATCCGCGGAAACGCGGGCAACGCTCCCGTTTCTTCCCTGGTCGCCAATGAAAAACCATCGTCACGAACCCCGTTCCAGGATCAGGTAACGCGACAGGTCTTCGAGCAATTGTTGCTGGGGCGATTGGGGGAGTTTCCGGGCCAGTTCGCCGGCCCGGCGGCCCAATCCCGCGCAATGCAGGCGCACCGCATCCAGCGCGCCGGTGGTTTCGGCTTGCCGGATCGCCCATGCCACGTCCTGGGGGGTGGTGTCCTCCGGGGGTTTGGAGAGGATGCCGCGCAGGGTGTGGCCATCCGGTTCGCTCAGGCGCTCCAGCAACTCGATCACGATCAGGGTGCGCTTGCCTTCGGCCATGTCCCCGCCCCGCTCCTTGCCGTAGCCGCCGGAGAGCACCCCCGGCGCGGTGTCCGCCGAGTCGGCCACCAGGTTGAGCAGATCGTCCCTGAGCTGAAAGCCGATGCCCAGCGTCTCGCCGAATTGGCCCAGGGTGTCGATCAGGGCCGGGTCTCCCCCGCCGATCAGCGCCCCCACCTGGCAGGGCCCCCGGCCGGAATACCATCCGGTCTTGAGCCGGATCATGGTCTCGAATTCCTCCCGCCCTGGGAAATGCCCCGTCCGGATCCAGCCGATATCCATGGCCTGACCCTCGAAGGTGTGCCGGAACATTTCGGCGAAGCGGCGGTTCACCTCCAGGGCCGGCTCGGCCCCCAGCACGCGCCCGTTGTCCAGCAGGGCTTGATGCACCAAAGAGAACAGCAGGTCGCCGGCGTTGAGGGCCAGGGCCACGCCGTGGGCGCGGTGCAAGGCCGGCCGGCCCCGCCGCATCTCCGAACCATCCTCGATGTCGTCGTGCACCAGGGCGAAATTGTGGAACAATTCCAGGGCCACGGCCGATGGCAGCGCCCTTGCCGGATCGCCGCCCGCCAGGGCGGCGGACAGCAGGAGCAGGGCGGGGCGGAACCGTTTGCCTCCCCGCAGGGGATAGTCCCGGGCCAGGTCGTAGAGGAACGCCGCGGGCTCTCCCCGCGGAAGGTAGTCGGGCAGACTTCGCTCGATCCATTGGGCCGCGCCGGTGAGAAACGATTCCAGGGAATCGAATGGCAGCGGGGGCATTTCGATGGAGGGGCGGGAGGTCATGGCCGATGCGGGTCCGTCCATGGGGTCTTCCTGTCAACCCGGTGCGGCCGGTGCCTTGTCATGGCCGGAAAAATCAGGGAAATTGAGGGCCGTCGCCGCGCCCCCGGCGTCCCCAGAAACCCGCGGAGGCTCCGGCCCCCTCCGCGTTCATTGCCGGCCGGACTGGAAAGGAAGCGCATGGATTGTATATTCTGCAAAATAATCGCGGGAGAAATTCCCTCCTTCAAGGTGCATGAAGACGATGCCACCCTGGCCTTCATGGACATCAACCCGCTCACCGAAGGCCATCTGCTGGTGTTGCCGAAGCGGCACGTCACCGGGTTGTTCGATACGGACGAGGAAACCCTGACCGCCACCATGGCCGCGGTGCGGAAAGTCGCGCTGGCCTTGAAGGGGTCCCTCGGCATCGATTCGATGAACCTGCTCCAGGCCAACGGGCCTTGGGCGGCGCAGAGCGTTCCGCACCTGCACTTCCACCTGATTCCCAGGCGCGAAGGCGATGGGGCGGGAATGGATTGGCCCTTGAAACCCGGAGATATGGACGCCATCGGAAAGTTGCGGGAAAAAATTTCGGCCGCCGGGGGTTGAGGAGGTTGAACCGGTTGCCGCCGTATACTCCCGGCCCCCGTAGACCGCGCCGATCGCGCGGGCGGCAACCGCTCGGGGAACCCTCCGCCGGCCTTCGGCGGTGTCCTGGCCCGGGGGCGGGGCCGCCGTTCAGTCCTGAAGCAAAAAGGGGGGCAGCAGCCATTCCAGCATCCCCGTGCCTGGCCTGATATCGGCCCAGCGGGACAGATCCTTGAACGAGACGCCCGCCATCGTCGCGGGAGCAAAGGCCACCGAGATTTCCTGGAAATCGGTGGTGAGAATATCCAGCAGTTCCGCCACCCCCGGCAGATGGGCCACCACCAGGGCCGTGTCGTTGTCTTCGGGAATTCGTTGCACCACCTCCAGAATTTCCATCCCGGCGGCGTTGTACAGCTCATCGTGAAACCGCGGTACCATGGAAACCCCCAGGGATTGGGCCAGGGATTCGGTGGTTTGCCGAGCCCGGTCCGCGCTGGAGGAACCAATATGACTGGGCAGGATGCCCGCCTCCTTCAGGAACCGCCCCTGGATCGAGGCCTCCTGGACGCCCTTGGCTGTCAGGGGACGGGTGAAATCCTGCCCGTCCGTGCCCTGGGTGGACGAGGTCGCATGTCTCAGTATCAGTAGATTTTTCACCATCGTAAACAAAGCTGCACCAATAGGCCGGTAAAATTCACTCTCCCCCTCCAATTCCGGAATTTAAAGCGCCCCGCCCATTTCTGTCAATAGGCGGGCCCTGGATTGGGATGAGGGTCAACCCGGATTGAAAAAGGCCGGGACATTGAACAACGGAAGCGACCGGCGAGGGGAGGAAAGACGTCCCCGCCGCTCCAGAAGCATGGCGGTTCCCCGCGCAGGTTTTCAGCTTTTCCGCTAAAACAGCCCCACCACCTTTCCGTCGGCATCCACGTCGATTTTCTCGGCGGCGGGAACCTTGGGCAGGCCGGGCATGGTCATGATGTCCCCGGTGAGCACCACGCAGAACCCGGCGCCGGCGGAGAGCTTGATGTCCCGCACCGGAATGGTGAACCCCCTGGGCGTCCCCAGCAGGGCGGGATCGGCGCTGAAGGAGTATTGGGTCTTGGCCACGCAGATGGGCAGATGGCCATAGCCTTTGTCCTGGAGGGTGTCGAATCGCCGCCGCACCACGGGAGTGGCCTCGATGTCGTCGGCGCGGTAGATTTTCTGGGCGATGGTGCGCATTTTTTCCCAGAGCGTCATGTCGTCGGGATAGAGATAGTTGAATTCGCCCTTGGAGCCGTCGATGGTTTCCACCACCTTTTCGGCCAAGGCCCTGGCGCCCTCGCCGCCTTTGGCCCAGCCCTCGCTGACCACCAGGGGCACCTCCCATTCCGCGCATTTGGATTGGATCACCGCGACTTCCGCCTCGGTGTCGGCGGTGAAGTGATTGAGGGCCACCACCACCGGCGCGCCGAAGCGTTGCAGGTTTTCGATGTGTTGCTTCAGGTTGCCCACCCCGTTTTTCAGCGCGTCCACGTTTTCCACCCCCAGCTCTCCCTTGGGCACCCCGCCGTGCATCTTGAGGGCGCGGGCGGTGCAGACGATCACCACGGCCGAGGGCGTCAGCCCGGCCTTGCGGCATTTGATGTCCATGAACTTCTCCGCGCCCAGGTCCGCGCCGAAGCCGGCCTCGGTGACGGTGTACTCGCTCAGGGCCAGTGCCAGCTTGGTGGCCACCACCGAATTGCAGCCATGGGCGATGTTGGCGAAGGGGCCGCCGTGCACGAACGCGGGGGTGCCTTCCAGGGTCTGCACCAGGTTGGGCGCCAGGGCGTCCTTCAGCAGCACGGTCATGGCGCCATGGGCCTTCACGTCCCGCGCCCGCACCATCTCGCCGCCCTTGTGCTGGGCGATCACCATGCTGCCCAGGCGTTCCTTGAGGTCGTTCAGGTCCTCGGCCAGGCACAGCACCGCCATCACTTCCGAGGCCACGGAAATGTCGAATCCGGACTCGCGGGGGACGCCGTTGCCGATGCCCCCCAGCCCCAGGCTGACGTTGCGCAGGGCGCGGTCGTTCATGTCCAGCACCCTCCGCCAGAGGATGCGCCGCACGTCCATGCCCAGCTCGTTGCCCTGTTGCAGGTGGTTGTCGATCATGGCCGAGAGCAGGTTGTGCGCCGTGGTGACGGCGTGGATGTCTCCGGTGAAATGCAGGTTGATGTCTTCCATCGGGATCACCTGGGAGTAGCCGCCTCCCGCCGCGCCGCCCTTGATGCCGAAACACGGGCCCAGCGAAGGCTCCCGCAGGCAGATCGCGGATTTTTTGCCGATCTTGCGCAACCCGTCTCCCAGGCCGACGGTCACCGTGGACTTGCCCTCGCCGGCCGGTGTGGGACTGATCCCCGTCACCAGGATCAGCTTTCCCGAGGGCTTGTTCTTGACCTGGTTGTAGAACTCCAGGGACACCTTGGCCTTGGTGGTTCCGAAGGCATGGAGGTATTCCCCCGGAATGGCCAGCTTGTCCGCGATGGCGGTGATCGGTTCGGCCTTGGTTTGTTGGGCAATTTCAATGTCGCTTAGCAATGGTCAACTCCCATGATGGGTCGATGGTTGGCTTGCAGATGAAAGACCATGAATCACTATGAATCACTATGAATGACGGTTGATGCCCAGGCCGCGAGCGGCGGGGCAACCAAACTCCTGTTTTTGCGCCCCGCGAGCGGCGGGGAATGGAGCCGCGATAAAAAAATCAAGGAGGGACGGTTGGCTCCTTTTTCGGAACGTCACCGGCAAGAGCGGCACCAGAAAAAACCGCGCCGGAAAGCCCCGCCCCCCCCCGCGAGTTCCTAACCCAGCTTCGCCCCCGTCTGAAGACCCGCGCCCGCCGCGAATTCCCCGGCGGGAACCTTTCCCGCCCCCTCCGGGCGCACCCGTTTCACCAGCACCGCGCCACCCTGGGCGGCCACGGTAATGGTTTCCGCCGAGACCTCGATCACCTCGCCCGGCGTTCCGCCGCCATCGGTTTTGGCGGCGTCGAAAATTTGCAGCGTTTTCCCGCCGTGGGTGGTCCAGGCGCCGGGCGCCGGATTGGCGCCGCGGATCAGGTTGTAGACCTCGTCCACCGGCTTGTTCCAGTCGATTTCGACGTTTTCCTTCTTGCACCATCCCTCGTAGGTGGCCTTGGATTCATCCTGGACCATCTTGGGGGCGTTGCCCGCCTTGACCATGTCCACGCCTTCCAGCAACGCCTCCACGCCCAGGTTGAAGAGTTTGTCGAAATAGACGGTGCCCATGGTGTCGTCGGGGGTGATCTCGATCTCTTTCTGCAACAGCACCGGCCCCGTGTCCAGGCCGTTGTCCGGCCAGAAGATGGTGAGCCCGGTGCGGGTGGAACCCCAGATGATGGGCCAGTTGATGGAACTGGGGCCCCTGTGCAGAGGCAGCAGCGAGGGGTGATACTGGATCGTGCCGTGGGTGGGCGTGTTGAGCACCTCCTCGGGCACGAACAGCGTCACGAAGGCCATCACGCACAGCTCCGGCTTTAGCTCCGCGAACTGGTCCCACACTTCCTGCTTGCGGTAGGACTTGGGCTGGAAGACAGGGAGGTCCCTGGATTGGGCATACTCTTTCAGGGGGTCCGTCTTCCGTCCTTCCTTCTCCGGAGCGCAATATACCGCGGTCACGTCGTCGCCGCGGTCGATGAGTGCTTCGCAGACGGCTTTTCCAAAAGCCTGTTGTCCATGAACGATGATGCGCATGAGTTACCCCTTCTTCGAAAAATTTTATCAACGGCCTCGCCGCGATCGGCGGGGCATCAAAACCCAGGCTTCTTTTCCGCCGCTAGCGGCCGGTCATGAACCCGCGGAAAATATCCCCGAAAAGATCCGCTGGGTGAAAGCGGAAAGGTTCCATCCGGCGCGTCCCGGTTTCAGCACGGTAATGGCGCGGCGGCGGCCCGGTAATGGCGCGGCGCCGGCCCGGTAACGCCGAGGCCTGTGGGATCAGACCACCCCCTCCTCCCGCAACTGCTCCACCCGCGCCTTGTCGTAGCCCATCACTTCGGCCAGGATTTCCTCGGTGTGCTCCCCCAGCAACGGGGAGGAGAATACCTCCACCGGGGAATCGGAGAGCATCATGGGGCATCCCAGCGTGGTGAAGTTGCCCCGTTCTGGATGCGCCACCTCCACCACCATGCCCCGGCTTCGCAGGGACTCGTCCTCGATCAACTCCTTGGTGCTCATGATGGGGCCACAGGGAATATCCTGCTTGTTCATCGCTGCGAGAACCTCCCACTTGCCGCGGGTCTGGGTCCATTCCTCGATCAGGCCGAAGCACCGTTCCAGCTTGTCGATCCGTGCCTGGGGCGTGGCGAATTCGGGGTCCTCGATCAACTCGGGCTTGCCAATCAGGTTCATCAGCGGCGCCCAGCCCGGGGGTTGGATGATCACGTAGACATAATCGTTCTGGCCGCCGGGCGCGCATTTCAGGGTGGCGCCGGGCTGTCCCCCGCCCGAGGCGTTGGCCGAGCGGGGCACGAAATCGCCGAATTGCTTGGTGGGGTATTCGGTCAGGGGGCCGTGGGCCAGCCGTTGCTGGTCGCGCAGCTTGACCCGGCACAGGTTGAGCACCGAATCCTGCATGGCCACCTCCATCCGCTGTCCCCTGCCGGATTTTTCGCGCTGGAGCAGGGCGGCCAGGATGCCGGCCACGCAGTGTATTCCCGTGCCCGAATCGCCGATCTGGGAGCCGGTGGCCAGGGGCACGCCGTCCTCGAAGCCGGTGGTGCTCATGGAGCCGCCCATGGCCTGGGCGATGGTTTCATACGCCTTGAAGTCCACGTAGGGCCCTTCTCCGAATCCCTTGATGGAGGCGTAAATCAGCCGGGGATTGAGTTGCTGGATGCGTTCCCAGGTGAAACCCTGGCGGTCCAGCACGCCGGGGGCGAAGTTCTCCACCATCACGTCGCAGAACTCGATCAGCCTGGTGAAAATCTCCTTGCCCTTTTCGGATTTCAGATTGAGGGTGACGCTGCGCTTGTTGCAATTGAGCATGGTGAAATACAGGCTGTCCACATCCGGAATGTCCCGCAATTGCGCGCGGGTGATGTCTCCCCGGCCCGGCAGTTCAATCTTGATCACATCCGCGCCCAGGTAGCCCAGCAATTGCGTCGCCGATGGCCCGGATTGGACGTGCGTCATATCCAGAATTTTAATTCCTTCCAAAGCCTTGCTCATGATTTCCTCGTACCTTCCACTATTGTGTTGGGGGGGGCGGGCTCTCCCCCACCGCAATGCAGGTGAGGGGAACCCTGGCAAGCCCCCATGGAAAAGTGTGCTCCCACTTTTTGCGGCGGGAGGGCGTTTGGGGGCGGCGCCCCCAATCCATCGGACGCCTGCTACTTGTACATGGTCTGGTTTTGGGTGCCCGGGCTGTAGGCATCCGGGTCGATCCAGACATTGATCAGCGACGGCATGCCGGATTCCTGCGCCCGTTCCAGGGCGGGGCGGATGTCCTTGGGGTCGCGCACCTCCTCGCCATGGCCTCCCAGCATCTTGGCGAACTCGTCGAAGTGCACATCGCCCATCATGTTGCCGATGTCGCCGCGTTCCTTGCCGTACTTGTTGATTTGCCCAAAGCGGATCTGGTTCATGGCCGAGTTGTTGCCCACCACCCCCACGAAGGGGAGCTTGAGCCGAACCAGGGTTTCGAAGTCGAAACCGGTCAGCCCGAAAGCGCCGTCGCCGAACAGGGCCACCACCTTGCGATCCGGATGCACCAGCTTGGAGGCCAACACGAACGGGATGCCCACGCCCAGGGTGCCCAATGGGCCGGGGTCCATCCACAGCCCGGGCCCGCGCGGCTTGACCACCTGGCCCGAGAAGGTCACGATGTCGCCGCCGTCCCCGATGTACTGGGTGTTTTCATCGAGGAACTGGTCGATCTCGTAGACCAGCCGGTAGGGATGGATCGGCGTGGCGTCCGATTTGATTTGGGGCAGGCGCTCTTCTTCCAGCCGGCCTTCCTCGGCCCGCAGTTCGCGCACCCAATCCTTGCGGCCCTCGGCGCCGTCGCTGCCCACCGCATCGGTCACCGCTTCCAGGATCACCCCCACGTCGCCCACCAGCCCCAGGTCGATGTCGCGGTTCTTGCCCACGGTGCGGTAGTCCATGTCGATCTGCACCACGGTGGCCTCGGCGCGGAGCCGCTTGCCGTAGCCCATCCGGAAATCGAACGGGGTGCCGACGATCACGATCACGTCGGCCTTGTTGAAGGCGTAGCGGCGGGTGAGCTGAAAGCCGTGGGGATCGCCCGGAGCCAGGGTGCCCCGCCCCGCGCCGTTCATGAAAATCGGAATGTTGAGGGTTTCCGCGAACCGCTTGGCCTTCTCCGCGGCCCGGCAGGTCCACACCTGGGTGCCCAGCAGCACGGCCGGGGTCTTGGCCTTGGCCAGGATGCCCGCCAGTTGCTCGATGCCCTTTGGGTCTCCCAGGCTTTTGGTGGACCAGCGGTATTTTCCTTTTTCGGGAATGCGCGCCTTGTCCTCCGGAACCTTGGCGTCCAGCACATCCCGCGGAATCTCCAGGAAGGACGGCCCGGGGGCGCCGTTGTAGCATTCCCGGAAGGCCATCGTCACCATATCGGCCACGCGGTCGGTGCTGGCCACGAGCGAGGCGAATTTGGTGATGGGCTTCATGATGTCCACGTGGGGCAGGTCCTGCAGGGAGCCCATCTGGTGCTGGGTCAGCGCGCCCTGGCCGCCGATCAGCAGCATGGGGCTTTCCGCCCGGTAGGCATTGGCCACGCCGGTGATCGCGTCGGTGGTGCCCGGCCCGGCGGTGACCACGGCCACCCCGGTGGTTCCGGTCAGCCGGGAATAGGCGTCGGCGGCATGGGCGGCCACCTGCTCGTGGCGCACGTTGTAAATCTTGATGCCCTCGTCGATGCACCCGTCATAAATATCGATGATGTGCCCGCCGGAAATGGTGAAAATCATTGTTACGCCCTCGTTTTTGAGCGCCTTGGCCACCAGATGGCCGCCGGATATTTCCGTCATGTCGAGTTTCTCCCGAAGGTTGGTTGCGTTGAAGATGAAGAATCGTAAATAAAAGGAATCAGTCCAGGTAATGAACGTTTCGTTCGACGTGGGTGGCCAGGTCGAGGGTGTGTTGGCGGGCCAGTTGTTCCGCCCGATCCGTCTCCCGGCGCTCCAGGGCTTCGATGATGTGCATGTGATCGACGATCGAGCGTTCCACCCTCCCGCTTTCGCCGATGGTGTTGAGGCGGATGGAGCGCATGTGGGCGAAAAGATTCTCGGCGATCTGGTGGATCAGGGAATTTTTGCTGAGTTGAAGCAGTTTCTGGTGAAAGCGGATGTTCGTTTCCGAATACGCGTCGATTTTCGCCCGGAGCGGATTGTCCTCGAAGGTGGCGAACATCTTTCTCAGCTCCCCGATCTCCCCGTCGCTGGCCCTGGTGGTGATCAGGCGAGCCGCCATGCCCTCCAGGGCGGCCCAGACGGTGATCATCTCCAGAATCTCCCGTTTGGTCTTGCGCACCACGAATACGCCCCGGCGTTGCCTCACCCGCACGAAGCCTTCCTGTTCCAACCGGGTCATCGCCTCGCGGATCGGTGTGCGGCTGACCCCCAGGTCCATCGACAACTGGCGTTCATCGAGGCGCAATTCCTCCCGCGCGCCATAAATGTCCATGGACATGATGGCCTGCTTCAAGGAGGTGTAGACCCTGTCCTTGAGGCTGAAATTCACCTCCACCGGTTGTACCTCCAGCCGGGCCGTGGTTCCCATTCTTGCAACCATGCAAATTCCCGTTTTTCGGTTCCAACAGGTGGAACACCCCGCCCCCTTGTTCCGCCAGGGACGCTTTCACCGCCGGTTCAACGGCTGTAAATACCGCCGGTTTCAACCAAATTTTATCGGACTTGTTTTGTATCTAGTATACCAGATACAAAAACACAAGCCCGCATCGTTGGAAAATGGAATTCCTGAATTTTTTATGCGGGTCCATTCCACGCCGCCTGCGGCGAGAAAGGAGCCGGTGTTTTTGATGCCGGGCTGCTCGCGGCGAGATCGTCCATTGTGAAACGGGGCTCCACCGGGGGGCCGGCGGCGGCGTTGCGGAACGATTTGCTGTTTATCGGAAAAATGTGGGCGCGGGCTGGGCGGCGCCCGCTATCAAACCGCCAAACAGTGGGGGACGCCCGCGCTGGCGCTAGCTCTGCCGCTGTTTTCTGGCGTTGAGCACCATTTTCACCAGGGGAAAGGAAAACAATGCCACGGACATGATGACGAACAGTAAGGCTATCCTGGGTTCGGTGAAGAATTGGTCCGGCAGCGGTTTTTCCATCATGAAAAAGATCCAGATTTCCCCCTGGCTGATGCTGAGGCTCTGCCGCAGCGATTCCTCGGCCAGGGGCCCCAGCACGATGGCCAGCACGATGGGAGCCATGGGGTAGGCCAGTTTTCTGAGGATGTATCCCCCCAGCCCAAAAATGAGCATCAGCCAGACATCGTGCATGTTCAAATTGGGGACATATCCCCCCACGACGCAAAGCAGGAAGATGACCGGGGCCAGAATGGTGAAGGGCATCTTGAGCACCATGACGAAGATGGGGATGAAGGCCAGATTGAACACCAGGGCCGCCGTATTGGCCACATAAAGGCTGGCGATCAAACCCCAGACGAACTCCTGCGTTTCCACTTCGGAGAACAACGTCGGGCCGGGGGTCAGGCCCCAGGCGATCATCCCTCCCAACAAGATGGCGGTGGTGGGGGATCCTGGGATGCCCAGGGTCAACATGGGAAGCATGGAGCCGGTGCTGGCGGCGTTGTTGGCCGATTCCGGAGCCACCACCCCGTCCACGATGCCGGTGCCGAACGCTTGGGGATTGCGGGAGAAACTTTTGGCCATTCCGTAGGCCATCAGAGAACCGGGAGTGGCGCCGGCGGCGGGCAGGATGCCCACGAAGAACCCCAGCAGGGAACCGAAGGTCATCATGGGAATGTTTTTGCGCAGGGCGCCGATGGTGCGGATAATCCCACGGAGGGTCACGTTGGCCTGGCTGAACGTGATGCCGCCTTTGGTGGTTTCGATGGTCCACAGCATTTCCCCGATGCCGTAGATGCCGATGGCCAGCACCAGGAAAGAAATTTTCCGCATGAAACCGATGGTGAATTCCGCCAGGTAATATTTATCCCCGGTAATCAGCCCGGCCAGGTAGGAAGGATTGCCGAAAACCAGCCGGGGTTCCCCGGACAGAATATCCAGCCCGACTGCGCTCAGCACCAGGCCGAAAGAGATGCAGAACAAGGTTTTCAGGATGGAATCGCCTCCCAATCCGACAAAGGTGGCGAACGCCATCAACATCAGGGCGAACTCCTCGGGGGGGCCGAAGGACAGGGCGAAATCGGCCAACGGCGGAGCGAACAGGGTGAAGAGGATAATCGATACGGTGCCCCCGAAAAAAGAGGCGGTGGCCGCGGCGATGAGGGCCGTGTCCGCTTGGCCTTTCAGCGCCATCGGGCGGCCGTCGAAGGTGGTGGCCACGGCGGTCGAAGCCCCGGGAATTCCCAGCATGATCGAACTGATGGCCCCGCCGTACATGGCGCCGTAATACAAAGCCCCGAGAAAAATGATGGCCGAGGTTGGTGGCACGATGAAAGTGATGGGCAGCAAAATGGCGACGCCGTTCACCGATCCCAGGCCCGGCATGGCGCCCACGAACAGCCCGGCCACCACGCCCAGCACAATCATGAACAGGTTGATCAGCTCGAAGCTGGTCACAAAACCATCCATCAAATGCCAAAATGTTTCCATATGTTTATTTCTCGGACTTTCTCAATACCCGGCCCCGCCAATAAAACCGCCTCCGGTCCAACCCGGCCCAGGGCGCATCCCTTCAGAAGGCGTGTTCCACCCTCCTTGCGGATCGAGGCATTCCGCCGTGCCCAGGGAAGGTGCGGGATTCAGGAAAAAAAGACATAGAACAGGGGTTCGGTAAACCCCTTGGGAAGGAGTTTAATCAATACTTTTTCAAACAGGGAAAAAATCAACAACGGCGACACGATCCCGATGGACAATGAAATCTGCCAAGTATGATTCCCCAAAAACCGAATGTAAAACACCATGAAGAGGGGAATGGAAATATAAAAACCGACGACGTGAATCCCGCCGATCAGGGCCGTGAGGGAAAGCAACACGAGCATGAACAGCCGTTTCGATTCGGAGTCCATGAATTTTTCGGTGGAACGGCTCTCCGCCGAGGCCCCGAACAGGGCGCGGATGAAAATCAACGCGCTGCTGACGAACATTACCAAAGACAACCAAAAGGGGAAGGCCCCGCCTCCGGGGCCTTCCCCCGGCAACCAGCCGATGGGAAGTTCGGCGCTTTTAAACATCAGGTAGACGGAAAAAAGCGCCAGAACCAAGGATACGTAAAGTTCGGCTTTTCTCATACGTTTCAGTTATTTGTTGATCTTCGCCAGCAGCACACGGTGCTTGTCCCGCTCGGAGAGGAAGTAAGACTTCAGTTCCTGGCCGGTAATGAAATCCCGGAACAATGACTTCTTCTTCGCATGGGCGATCCATTGGGCGGATTCATGCACTTTACGGAAGACCCCGATATAGTAATCCACCGCTTCCTGGGGCATCTGGGGCGGGCCGATGATGCTGCGCTGCATGTAATAGGTCATGCCGTCATACCCCAATTCCTTGAAGGTCGGGACATCGGGGTACATCCCCAGCCGCTCGGGCGTGAAAGCCACCAGCGGGCGGGTCTTGCCGGCCTTGTGCCATGAATCCTGCTCCGCCGGGTTGTTCACGGTGGAGTTGGTATGATTGCCGGCCAGGTTCTTGGCCACGGTGCCGCCGCCCTTGTAGGGGGTGTAGGTCATCTTCAGGTCGAAGGTGGCCTCCAGGATGTTGGTCAGCAGCTGGTCTTCCTGAAATTTGCCTGTGCCGGCCATATTCCAGGATTTTCCCTTTGCCTTTACCGCGGCCACCCAGTCATTGAGGTTCATGATCGTGGTGTCGGTATTGACCCATAAAATGAAGGTGTCCAGGGCCATGCGGGCGATGGGCGAGAAGGTCTCGATATCGATGCCCAGGTTTTTCTGCCGCAGCGGGGTGGTGAAAAAGCTGTTCAGCGTCAGCAGGATGGTGTGGGAATCGCGCCGCTTTTGGCGCATATAGACCAATGCTTCCGCGCCCGATCCACCGGATTTGTACACCGGTGTAAACGGCTGGTTGGAGAAATTGTTTTTCTGGATGATCGCCTGGAACAACCGGGAAAGTTTTCCGGCCCCTCCGCCCTTGCCAGCCATCACCACGAATTCGACAGGTTTGCGGGGCTGCCATTGCGCCGCGGCATAACTGGCGCCGAGGAATACGGCGCAAACGGCCAAAATGGCCATCCGCATCAACATGCGGGATTTGATGAAATTCCAATTCATGATGTTTCCCCTCATTAAAAGCGGGTTTTTGGAGAACGCGAACCCTTGCCAACAGGGTCCATTGCCAGTTTATTGTGTGACCTCAAGCCATTTATCATTAAATCCTGGCAATATCAATCCTACGGCGCACAGAAATTACCGCGGGGAACCCTGGCTCATTTTTCGCCCCCGGCCTCCCCCTGTTTCCTCACTTCGGCGAACACGGCCTGCCAGAAAAACGGAATCAGCAGTTCATGGTGGCCGATCAGGGTGAATCCCTCGCCGCCGGTGCGGGTGGGGCGGCTGACCACGTTTTCCCGGGGCCGGTAGTGGTCGATCATGTCGAAGTTGACCGCCATGAAGCGGCGCACCGGATGGCCCAGATTGCGCACCACGGTGAGGGCCTTGAGGAACACCTCGGGCAGGATCACCGCCGAGCCGTAGAGAAAGACCGCCCCGTCCTCCAGTCCGGTCAACTGATGGCAGAAGATGCGGAAATCGCGGTAGCTGGTCTCCCCGAGGGCGGCGCCGTCGGTTTCGGGGTGCTGATGGATGGTCTCGGTGCCGATGGCCACGTGAACGGTGAGGGGCACGTCGTGTTCCAGGCAGGCCAGCACGATGGAAGATTCGGGATGCTTGAGGGGCATCGCCGCCAGCTTGCGGGCCACGGCCTCGCCATAGCCCCAGCCCCGGGCCGCCCCTTCGCGCACCGCCTCGTTGATGCCGATGCCCGTTTCCTCGACGAAACCGAAGCGGCCGGTTTCCAGGTGCGCCGCCACGTCTTCGGAGGTGCGGCCGAACAGGGCCACCTCGTAATCGTGGATCACCCCGGCGCCGTTCATGGCCAGGCAGGAAATCGCGCCGCGCCGGATCAATTCCACGAACAGGGGGGAAAGGCCGGTCTTGATCAGGTGGGCGCCCATCATCACCACCAGCTTGCCTCCGGCCGCCATGATTTCGGCGGTGCGGCGGGCGATGGACTTGAGATCCCTGGCGGCCAGGATATCCGGCAGGCCGCGGTAAAAGGCCTCGAAGGAATCGTCGTCCAGGTTCTGCCGGCCGAACATTCCCACGTCCACTTTGGTGGGCCTTTCCCGGAACGGAAAACGGGTTACCGCGGACAGGTCCAGTGCTGGATATTTGCTCATCGGATGCGATGTCCCGGTGTTGAATTACGGTGTTGATTTACGGTGCGGATTTTTGGTGGAAAATAAACGTTGTTGACCTTGGGTGGAACCTGGGGCGGCTTTCCCGGCCGCCCGATGGGATCGCGCCCTGATTTATCCCGCCGTGGTTCCCACCGAGTATCCCACCGAGTATCCTACCGTGTATCCCGCCTTTTCCCGCACCCGGTCCATCACGCCGCGCGCGATTTTCCGTGCCTTGGCCGCGCTTTGGGCGAGGATTTGTTCCATCCGGGCGGTGTCCCGGCGAATCTCGAAGTACCCCTCGCGAAAGGGAGCGATCTCGGCGTCGATGGCCTCGAAGGTGGCCTGCTTGATTTCTCCATAGCCCATCCCCCCGGCGCGGTATCGGGCCGCCCATTCATTTTGCGCCGCCTTGGAGGCGAAATGGGTGAAAATCTTGAACACGTTGCAGGTCTCCGGGTCCTTCACGTCCTCCACGGTTTTCGAGTCGGTGACGATCCGCATCACCGCCTTGCGAAGCTGTTTTCCGGTGGAAAACAAGGGCAACTCGTTCCCGTAGGATTTGCTCATCTTCCGCCCGTCGATGCCGGGTATGGTGGCCACCTCTTCCCCGATGACGGCCTCGGGGATGACCAGGGTTTCGCCGAAGACGCGGTTGAAACTTTGGGCGATGTCCCGGGTCATTTCGAGGTGCTGCTTCTGGTCCCGGCCCACCGGCACCTCGTGGGAATCGTAGATGAGAATGTCGGCCGCCATCAACACCGGATAGGCGAACAGGCCGTGGTTGATCTCCTGATTCCTGCCCCGGGCGTCCTTGAAGGCGTGCGCCCGTTCCAGCAGGCCCATGGGCGTGACGCAACTGAGCATCCAGGCCAGTTCGGTGACCTCGGGGATGTCGGACTGGCGAAAGAAGGCATGGCGTTCGAAATCCATGCCCAGGGCGGCGAAGGTGGCCACCAGCTCATAGGACTGCTCGCGCATCACCTCCGCATCGCGAACCGTGGTCAGCGCATGGAAGTCGGCGATGAAATAAAAGGCTTCCCGCGTTTGCTGCAGGGCCAGGGCCGGCTTGATCATGCCCAGGTAATTGCCCAGATGCGGCTGTCCGGTGGGCTTGATGCCGGACAAGGTGCGTCTCATGGTGGTCATGGGGAAAAGGCGATCGCGCAGGGGAAAAAGGTGGCCGCATCCCCGCCCGGGAAACCGGCGCGGGAGCGGGATAAATTTCAACACTCAGCCTAGCAGTCCGTCGGACTTGGGTTCGTATTTTTCGTTCTGGATCGGCTCCGGGCGCAAAATTCCGGCAGACAATCTATTTCCGGAATCCACCCGATCCCAACCCGGTTTTTCTCCCTCGTCGCGCCTATGCGGTACTCCAATGCGGCGGATTTTGGGCTTATGTCCCCTTTTTATCCAGCCGAGGCGCTCTGCAACCGATGGAGTCGCTTACAATTGCAGGCCAAGGATTCAGGCCAGCGGCGCGGAAACCAGTTGCAAGGCCCTGGAGGAAAGGTCCTTCATCACTCGTGAGTCGTTGGCCGTTTTGGCCATCATGATGATTCCGTAAAAATAGGACAGCAGCGACTGGGCGGTTTCCCGAACGTTCAGATTGGGAGGAATCGACCCATCGGACACTCCCATCTTCAAGGCGTTTTCGATGTAAGCTGAAAATTGCTGGAAGGTGTGGTCCAGTTTTTCGCGCATCACCTCGTCCTGGGAGGATACCTCCAGGGCCAGGTTGCCCAATGGACAGCCCTGGAACTGCCCGGTTTTTTGCTGGGCCTTGGAATGAAGGGTCACCGCCCGGTCGAACATGCGCTGAATGCGCTCCAGGGGAGGGACGTCGCCCTGAAAGGCGGGATCCAGCACGTCCACCTGCATCGACTCCCACCATGAATCCACGACGGCCAGCGCCAGATCGCGCTTGGAAGGAAAAAAGTGGTAGAAGCTTCCCTTGCGGACGCCGGCGGTCTTGCAGATATCGTCCACGCTGACCGAAGTATAGCTGCGCGCCCGGATCAGCACCACGGCGGTGTCGATCAATCGCTCCTTGGCGTCACTGGTACGTCCCATGGTTATTTCCTCCTGGGGAGTTCTTTCAGGGTTGGCGGAAAGTCCCGCGCTCCGCTTGCCGGTTTTCCCCGATCCGCTCACTCAGCCGGTACACCACTGGACCTACATCGCGGCCAGGGCGCCCGCCGGTGAAATTTATGGGTAAACCATTGAGCGGAAAACAAAATTTTACCGCCAAAAGACCCTACCATAAATATAAACCGTGAGACACCCTCCCTTATCGCCAGGGAGGGATGGGCCTGACGCCCCGATGGATTCCGGCCAAGACCCCGAGGCCGCCAAGAACTGCAACTGCATTAACCACCGATGAACGCCGATAAACGCGGATACCAGCGAACTGCGTTTCCTGCGAACAGCGAACTGCAAAAGGGTCTCGCAGAGACGCAAAGAACTGCGACAGCGAACCGCTTTGGAACCGCCGATGGACGCGGATTCAACTGCGAACCGCGGGTCTGACCCTCGACCATGCGGAGAGGGTTTCTACTTTTCTAAACCGTTGTAAGTACAACACTTTTACCCTCTCCATTTGATGGAGAGGGAGGGAGGCCGCAGGCCGGAGGGGGAGGATTCGGGCGTCGCAACTCCCATCCCCCCAAATCCCACCCACCCCATGAATAAAAAGCTCCCTTCCCTGTGTTGGGGCGACGGAGGAATCCCCATCCCCGACCCTTCCCCATTTGGCTGTAAAAAATCATCGGGGGAAGGGTGACTCCCTATTCAATATCATTGTAAACACGGCGCTTTTCCCCCCCTCCACTCGGTGGAGGGGGAGGAGGCCGCAGGCCGGAGGGGGAGGATTCAAGCGCCGCAATACAACCTCCCCCCTGTCCCACCAATCCCTAAGGCCTTAGCGTCATGCGGGGCTTGCGCGACGAGATGATGCCGGTGCGGATGCCGGCGAAGTTGAGTCCGCCGTGGAAGCGGGCGTGTTCGATCTTCATGCAGCGGTCCATCACAACCTCCAGCCCGGCTTCACTGGCCCTGGCGGCCGCCTCCAGGTGGTAGATGCCCAGTTGCAGCCAGATCGCCTTGGCGCCCAGTTCGATGGCCTGATCGACCACCACGGGAACGTCGGCGGGCTTGCGGAAGATGTCCACCACCTCCAGCGGGCCGGGCACGTCCTTCAGGGAAGCCACGCAGGTTCCGCCCAGGATTTTCTGACCCTCGTAGGCCGGGTTGACCGGGGTGATCTCGTAGCCGTAGTCGCGCAGGTAGGTGGCGGCGAAGTAGCTGGGGCGGTTGGTGTTGGACGACAGGCCCACCATGGCGATGCGCCGGTAGCGCTGCAGCACGCCCAGGATCTGCGCCATGTCCTGGCCGGGAAACTGCCCGCTGCCGGGCCGATAATCGGGTGGGGGGGTGTTGGGAAGTCCGGTCATGGGTTCTCGATGTATCGAATCGCTATTTCTAAAACCGCCGCCAAATTTGCCTCTCAATCCGCCGCGGAGACGGCGACGCTGACGCCTTGCTTGGCGGCCTGGAGCGCCTGCTCCAGGTCCCAGAGCAGGTCCTCGGGGTCTTCCAGGCCGATGGAGAGGCGGATCATGTCCTGGGTGATGCCCCCGGCGGCCATTTCCGCGGCGCCCAACTGCTGGTGGGTGGTGGAGGCCGGGTGCAGGGCCAGCGACTTGGCGTCCCCCACGTTGGCCAGGTGCGAGAACAGCCGCAGCGCGTTGAGGAAATCGCGGCCCGCCTCGAACCCCCCTTCGACGCCGAAGGTGAAAATCGAGCCGGCGCCCTTGGGCAGGTATTTTTGCGCCAGGGCCTTGTAGGGGCTGTCCGGCAGGGTGGGGTAGTTGACCCAACTCACCTGTGGATGCGCGTCGAGAAAGTCCACCACCTTCACTGCGTTCTGGACGTGCCGCTCCATGCGCAGGTGCAGGGTCTCCAGGCCTTGCAGCAGCAGGAAGCTGTTGAAGGGGCTGAGGGCCGGGCCGTAATCGCGCAATTGTTCCACGCGCACCTTCATGATGTAGGCGAAGTCGCCGAAGGTCTCGTAGTAGCGCATGCCGTGATAGCCCGGCGAGGGCTCGACCATGCCGGGAAAGGTGCCGTTGTCCCAGGGAAACTTGCCCGAATCGACGATCAGCCCGCCCATGGAGGTGCCGTGGCCGCCGATGAACTTGGTGGCCGACTGCACGATGATGTCCGCGCCGTGTTCGATGGGCCGGCAGAGGAAGGGCGTGGCGAAGGTGTTGTCGATCATCAGCGGAACGCCCGCCTCGTGAGCGATAGAGGCCACGGCCTCGATGTCCAGCACGTTGATGCGCGGATTGCCCAGGGTTTCCCCATAGAGCAGCTTGGTCTTGGGCGTGATGGCCTTGCGGAAATTCTCCGGGTCGTCCGGCTCCACGAACACGGTGTCGATGCCCACCTTGCGGAAGGAGATGTCCATCTGGGTGTAGGTGCCGCCATAGAGCGTGGCCGCCGAGACGATCTGGTCGCCGGACTCCAGCAGGGCCAGGATGGCCATCGCCTGGGAGGCCTGGCCCGAAGCCACCGCCAGCCCGCCGACGCCGCCCTCCAGGGTGGCGATGCGCTCCTCCAGCACCGCGTTGGTGGGATTCATGATGCGGGTGTAGATGTTGCCGAACTTTTGCAGGGCGAAGAGGGCCGCCGCGTCGTCGGTGTCGTCGAAGACGAAGCTGGTGGTCTGGTAGATCGGCACGGCCCGCGCGCCGGTGGTGGGATCGGGCCGCTGCCCGGCGTGCAGCACCAGCGTGTCGAAGCCGAATTGGTGATCGTCGCTCATGGGTGCGCGTCCTTGTCTGGTGGGCGGCTCTCTGGTGGCCGGCGGGATCATTCTCCCTCGTAATAATCGACCGCGGAATCGGTTTTGTAAAATCCTCTCACGCCGCGGCCGGTCTTCTTCCCGCCGGGCGCGGCCCCGGCGATGGCCCCCACCTTGCCCGAGTCGGGATATTCCACCACTTCGGGCTGGATCATGGTGGAGAGGCAGAGGTATTCCAGCGGTTCTTCGCCGCTGTTGAGCAACTGATGGGCAGTGCGGCCCGGCGGCAGGGCGATGTAATCCCCCGGCCCCACGGAATGCCGCTGGTCTCCCAGGCGCAGCGTGCCCTGCCCGGCCAGGATGTAGATCGCCTCCTCGTTGGCGTGGTGCAGATGCGCCGGAAAGGCCGCCTTGCCCGGGAGCACGCGGAACAGGGAGCAGCCCAGCTTTTCCCCATCGGTGGCATGGGTGAAGGACTTGCGCGAGTGCGCGAAGGCGCCGCCGTCGCCCCCTTCACTCCAGGGCAGCGCTTCGGTGTTGACGATGTTGGGGGGGCGTTTCGGGCTGCGTAATGATACAATGGGGATGTGAAAGCGCCAACAGATGAGAACTTGCTCCATGAATACCTGCAGGGCGAGCCAGGCAGCTTTGAATTGCTCGTGCGACGTCACACCCCGGAGCTCTTCCGGTTTACCCTACGGCTTACCGGCAGTTCCGTTGCCGCGGAAGATGCCGTGCAGGATACGTTCCTTCAGGTGCACATCTCGGCGGAAAGCTTTGATTTGTCGCGACGGTTCAAACCCTGGCTGTTTACGATCGCCGCCAACAAAAGCCGAGGAGAAAACTTCTCGGATAGAACGCCCCACCACAGATTCCCAACCGCCGAGGCCAGGAAGCTGAAGCTCACCGCTCCCACGGCTGCCGTCGTCCCGACGCCC
>JACZSY010000020.1 GCA_022573975.1 SAR324 cluster bacterium
CCAGATTGGGGGAGAGCACCACGTTGTCCAGTTTGCGCAGGGGATGGTCCGCCGGCAGCGGTTCGGTGTCGTACACGTCCAGGCCCGCACCGGCGATTGTCTTCTTTTGCAGAATGTTGACCAGGTCGTCCTCGTTCACGATGGGACCGCGGGAGGTGTTGATCAGCACCGCGCCGGGGCGCATCCGGCTCAGTTCCTTCGCCCCCAGCAGTCCCCGGCTGCGCTCGCCCAGCTTGAGGTGGATCGACACGACGTGGGAGCGGCCGAGCAATTCATGCAGTTCCACCAGTTGGGCGCCGCATTCGGCCGCCCGCGCTTCGGTCAGGTTCTGGCTCCAGGCCAGCACTTCCATGCCGAAGGCCAGGGCCACCTTGGCCACCTGTCCCCCCAGGTTGCCCAGTCCGATCAGGCCGAGGGTTTTGCCGTCCAGCCGCATGCCCAGGGTCGCCTGCCACAGCCCCTGGCGCATCCGCTCGTGCTCGGCGGGAATGTGCCGCACCAGCGCCAGGATCAGGCCCCAGGTCAGTTCCACCGTGGACACACCGCCGCCCTGGGTTCCGCAGACGGAAATCCCCAGCGCGGTGGCGGCCTCCAGGTCGATGGCGGCATTGCGCATTCCCGAGGTGGCCAGCAGCCGCAGCTCGGGCAGCCGCTCCAGCAGCGAGCGGGGAAACGGCGTGCGCTCGCGCATGGCCATCACCACCTGGAAGGGCGCCAGAGTTGCGGCCACCCGGTCTTCATCGCCCAGGGGACCGTTGAACGCCTCCACCGCGACGCCCTCGGGCAGGGAGTCCCAGGGGGCCATTTCCAGGGCTACGTTCTGGTAATCGTCCAGCAGGGCGATGCGGATGGGGTGCTGGGTCATGGCGTTGCTCGTGGGTGTGTTTCAAAGGCTTGTGGCAAAAGCTTTAAAAGGGGTGTGACCAACCAAAAGCATGGGGGATTTCATCTCCCACAACCCCAGACCATTTTTTGGAAAAAATGGATTAAAACTTTCAATAAGATATTGGAATGATAGGTTTAAATACTTGTTTTTCCTATGAGAAAATTTGTTGAAACTTTTCAAAGTTTCCCCCCGGAGGGCCGCCGGAGGCACACCTCTCCCGCTTTTATCGAGTTGATCACAGGCCTTTTAGATCATGTCCATTTTCTGATTCAGTCAGTTCCGGCCATGAGTCCGTCTCGTTTGGCACAGGTAATAAAAAGCCTGACTGCTCGTGAGATATTCAATAGGTTGCCAGAAGTAAAAAAGAAATTATGGGGTGGCGGGTTTTGGTCAAAAGGATATTTCATCAGTTCTGTAGGTCTCCAGGGCTTTGAAAACTCCATTGCCGATTACGTGAAAAACCAAGGTGTTGAAAAACATTATAAGCAGCTTCACCTTCAGCAAATCGAATTGTTGTAATCGGATACACCGCCCCTTGGGGCGGGTGATCATTCATGGAAGGCCATACCACCAGCGATCTTTCCACAGGCCAGCACCCGATCGCGGGAAACGCTATCCCGGAAAACACTATTCCGTAAATCGCAGTGGCGAAAAAGGGGCCAGGAATTCCGGCGGTTGGCCGCCCAGCATGATCTCGCTCATCACCTCGGCGGTGACGGGCGTGTTGAGGATGCCGTTGCGGTAATGTCCCGTGGCGATGAAGAAAGCCGGGATTTCCGTTTCGCCGATAATGGGGGCGTTGTCCCGGCTGCCGGGGCGGAACCCGCACCACGTTTCGGCCAGGGGCATTTCATAGACCGCCGGAATGGCCCGCCAGGCTCCCCGCACCAACTCGAAGATGCCCCCCACGGTGAGGGTGCGGTCGAAGCCCATTTCCTCCACGGTGGCCCCCACGATCAACCGCCCGTCCAGGCGGGGCACGATATACACGTCGGGCGTACGGATGTTGTGGCGGAGCGTCTCCGGCCCGGCCTGAATGGCCAGGATCTGCCCTTTCACGGGCCGCACCCAGGGCCGCAAGGCCCCATCCAGCCCGGGAATCATCCCGGACCAACTGCCCGCGGTCAGCAGCAGCCTTTGATGGCGCCATTCCCTGTTGCCGGCCAGCACGGAGGGAGCCCCGTTCTCGTGCAACACCAACCGCTCCACCGGTGTTTGCTCATGGAGCGCGCCGCCGGCCTTGAGGAAGGCGGCCTTGAGGGCCTCCACCAGCTTGCGGTTGTCCACCTGATGGTCGTCGGGAGAATACACGGCGGCCACCACGTTGGGCGAAAGCGCGGGCTCCATCTCCTGCGCCTCCCCCCCGCGGAGCCAGCGCACGGGCAATTCGAGCGCCTGCTGATACTCGAACCGATGGCGCAACTCGGCTGTGTCGTCCGGGTGCAATGAGACCGACAACCCACCCTCCCTGCGGTAATCCACCTTCATCCCGGCGTCGGATTCCAGGGCCTCCACGAAAGCCGGATAGCGGCGCATGCTTTCCATCCCCAGCCGCAGATTCTGATCTTCCTGAAAATGGACTTCTCCCACGGGGGCCAGCATCCCCGCGGCGGCCCAGGAAGCCTCCCGCCCGGTGTCCCCTTTTTCCAGCAGGGTCACCGGTTCTCCGCGCAGCAGCAGCTTCCAACCGATGGCCAGCCCGATGACGCCACCGCCGATAATCAGTGTGCCTTTGTTCATGGACCTGGTTTCGCTTCGATGGGGCTCGCGCCTGGGAGAGAGCCGGGTCCTTTGAGGGGGCGTCCGCCCAGGCGCGGCATCTCAAAAAGTGTCAAGGGGCGGCATCTCCAGGGACGGCTCCGCGCGCGGTCAATGTCGCAACCAGCCGATGTCGTGCTTGGGTCCGTCCTGGTAGGATGTCAGTTCCCGAATGTCCTCGTCACCGTGATTGAGCATGGGCGCCTTCACGATCCGCCCCTTCTGCGAGCGGTGAATGAAAAAAGAGTTGTGGTAGTCGGCGCTGTCGGAAAAGTAAGGGTTTTTCCGGCCCGGGGTCAAATAGTCCACCGCGCCGTTACAGGTGCAAAAATAACTTCCCGCGTAGCCGGGAAGCTGGATCGCGCCCTCCATGGTGCGCGCGGTTTTGTCCTCCGGCCCAAAAATCTGGTGGAACACCACCGTGCCCTTGATGCCGAAACTGGCCTGGGGGCTGCTGACCAGGTAGCGCCCGCGCTTGGGAGCGACCAGCAACAAGGCGCCCGCCAACAGGCTCAGCAATCCCCGGCGCATCCGGCCCACCAGCAATCTTAGCTGGGAACCGCCAAAAAGCGTGAACACGGATCCGTTGGCGATGGCGACGATCAGCTTGCCCTCCCTGGCCACGGTGACGAACGCCTTCGGCGGCACACTGGATCCCAATCGAAGGGGGCGCTCGTTGGCGAAGGCCTCGCCCCTGAGAAACCGCACCGTGCCGGAGGCGTCCGGCATGGATTTTCCGGCCAGCCCGAACCAGTCGAAACCCTGGGCGTGGATGGCCGGAAGGCCAAGCCCCAACGAGGCGCCCAGGGTGGCGCCCGTGATCAACCCTCCTCCCCGCAGCAGCAGGCCCCGGCGGGTCAAGGCAGGCAATTCCCGGTGTTCCGCCCCGCCATCCGGTTCCGGGGGCCCTGGCGTCCCTGGGCCTTGGGGCAGGGTGTCATGCGGTACGATGTCTCCCGGTATGGTGTCTCCCGGTATGGTGTCTCCCGGTATGGTGTCTCGCGGTAAAGATGGTTTGAATTTTGGCATGTGCTGTTCCTGGGATTAACCCCCGACCAAAATATGATCCTGGCCCACCCACACCGGCGAGTTTTCCGAGTCGATGAAACGGGCCTCGTCTTCACGGATGGCTTTCATGGCGGCGCGGCCGGTCTCGGAGTTCGCGGGTTCCATCATGGATTCCACGCTGTCGAACCAGAGTTCCGCCACGCCGTCGAATCCCTCCGGGGTGCCCCTGCTTTTTTTGATGGCGTCGTTGATCGGATGGTCCATGGGGTGGTGCTGCAGGTAGCGGCGGACGTTGAGCGCCTGGGCGTGTTTTTTCACCAGCGGGCCGTGGGTGTCCAGCCAGTAGGACTGAAACTCCTCCCGGGTCATATGTGGCAGGCGGTGAATGCAGAAGGTGAGCTTGATCATTTTTTCCTCCCACCAAAAGGTCTTCGGGCGGCAAGCGGTCTGGAGCGGGGGTGCGCATCCCTCGGGGCTTCAAACCATGGGATCTCAAACCGGCGGATGCTAAACCACCGGTGTTTTACCGCCATCCACGTTGATGGCGCACCCGGTAATGTAGGAGGCGGCGTCGGAGGCCAGGAAACAAGCCATGTTGGCGAATTCCCGGGGGTCTCCCATCCGTCCCAGGGGCACCGTTTTTCCATGCTCGGCGACGAACGCCTCGAAGGAGTCCCCCGACGCCAGGTTTTGATGGCGCGTTTCCCATTGTTCGGTGACCAGAATTCCCGTGCAGAGGGCGTTGACCAGCACGTTATGGGGCGCGAATTCTCCCGCCAGCACCTTGGTCAGGGCCATCCCGGCGGCCCGGGTCACCGCCGTGGGCGCGCCTCCGGCCGGCGGCGCCTTGGCTCCGGAGTTGAGCACGTTGATCACCCGGCCCCATTTTCGTTCCTTCATGCCGGGCAGGGCCAGCCGGCACAGCCGCACCGCCGCGAACAGCTTCAGTTCGAAATCGTCCTGCCAAGTCTGGTCGCTGATGGCCTCGAACGGTGCGGTGGCGGAGGTGCCGGCATTGTTGACCAGGATATCCACCCGCCCCAGGCCCGCGACCGCCTCGTTGAACGCCCTTTGCGTGTCCTCCGCCCGGCTCATGTCGGCGGGAATGGCCAATACCGTGCGCCCGGGCGCGGCTGCGGCAATCTCCGCCCGGGCCTCCTCCAGCACCTCCGGGCGGCGCGCCACGATGGCCACGTCCGCCCCGGATCGGGCGAAGCGGCTGGCCATGGCCAATCCGAGTCCGCGGCTGCCTCCGGTGATCAGGGCCGTCCTTCCCGCGAGGCTTACCTCCATGGATTGCTCTCCGCCAGTGGGATTGGAAAATGGGGCCGAACACGAACGGTCATAATAAACAGTTCCGGCCGCTTCGCGCCGGTTCGGCGTCCTGAAACCCCGGTCAGGCCCTACCATACACAGATCGCCGGGAGCTGTCCGCCCCGGGCGGTGGCGAAAGGCAATATCCTGGCCGCTCCCGCGGGAGAAATTTTTTCTTTCCATCCATGAAGCGGGGCGCAAGGCAAGGCGGGCTTCCGCGCCCGCCGAAACCCGCGCCGGGCGTTACCCTGTTTTCAGGGCCTTGGCCAACTCGGCGGCCACTTCCACCGCGGAGCGGGTGGGGGCTTCCTCCGGGGATTCCTTCCCCATCGCCGTGGCCGCCATCATGCGGTAAAAATCCGCCGCTCCTTCCATCATCTTCGGGGTGAGCCCCTGGGCGGCGAAGGCCTTGGCGTGTTCTTCCATCTCTCCCACGAACCGGTGGGCCTTGGGGGGCGTTCCCGGAAAGGTTCTCTCCAGCCATTCCAACAACCCGGGCTGGCTGAGCCGGAACTCAGCTTCCAGCGCCTGGCCCAGCCCCTGGGCCTCCGCGGCCACCAGGATGCTTCCCCCCAGCGCGGACAATCCCTTGGTCAGCGCGGCATAGCAGGTCTTGAGAGAAGAGGCGCGGCCCACCGGGCCCTCCAGCACCCGCACGTCCAGCCCGTGGGCGTTGAGGGCGGCGAACGCGCCGGAATGCTGGCCGGAGGCGTAAAACCGCGTCACACCGGGCCGGCGGGGCGGTGGTCCGATGATCGAAGCATCCACGTAGCGCGCGCCGGTTTGTTCGATGATGCTTCCCACCCGTTGGCTTGTTTCCGCGGCGATGGCATTGCAGTCCACGTAAAGCGGGTAGGCCTGGGCGGATTCCATGGCCTGGGCCATGTCCCGCGCGGCGTTTTCGGCCTGGCCGGGCACCAGGATGGAGAGCACCATATCCGCCCCGCGCACCAACGCCGCGAGGGTGCCGGCATCCTCGATGTTGGCCTTGGCGGCCAGGGCGCGGGTGCGCGGGCTGCGCCCTTTCAGGGACGCTATTACTTTCAGGCCAGAGGCGGCCAGCACCTGGGCCACCGCCTGGCCCATGTCGCCGGGCGAATGGATGGCTATGGTTTCAAGGGTCATATGGGTTTCGATCGGTGCGATGGAAGGGGCCGCCCCGCATTTCACAACGCGAAATGCCATGCGGATCGTGACGGGGCGGAGCGGGATGGATGGTCAGGCGGAAAAAGGAATTCAGCGCCCCATCCGTTTTTTGATGATGAAATCGCTGACCGACTTGAACGCCGGTTTGAGGGCTTTGGGGAGGTTGTCCTTGTCGTCCTCCAGACCGTTCACGATGGCGGAGAGCTTTTTCATGTCATAATCGAAGAGGCGCCTGATGTTTAGTTTCTCCAATTCGGCCTTCAATTTTTCCACGCCCACCAGAGATTGATCGACCCGGCCCGCGGCGGTTTTACCTTCCAGGATATCGGTGGCGGTATTCAGCCGGGTTTCCAGTTGCGCGGCCAACCGCTCCCCTCCGAAAATCATCACCGCGCGCAGGTTGGATTCCGCTGGATTTTCAATCCGGAAAATGAGGGAGTTTCTGGGCAGCCCCAACTCGTTGGAGGTCACCTTGAACAGGTTGTCCTGTTCGTCCTTCACCAGGCCCGCATCGGATTCGAAAAGCTTTTCCAGGATCTTCAGCTTGAAATTTCCTTTGACGAATTTGGTGACGGCCGGGACGGGGAAGCGCTGATTGAGCTGGAGCTTCAGCGAAGCGCCCAACAGACCCTTCGCCTTTGAGGCGATGCCAATGCCAAACGGAGTGCCCACGATCACTCCGTTGTACAGTTCGGTCATCAGGGTGTCCCAATCCTTCCGATTGGTGCGGTAAGAGGATCCCCCTCCAGTACCTGGTGCGCTCATGTCTGCTCCGACCTTGATTGTATCCATGCCGGCGGCTCGAATGGAAATGAGACCGCCCCGGTGACCCATCACCGGCAGGCCATGGGCCCGTTACAAAAGCTTGCCTGAACCAATGGAATCCATTGTAAGTTGTTTAAGGGTTTGTCGGTGCCGCGTCAATGTTCTTTTTTCCCGCCAATTTTCCGCCATGGAGCCAGAAGCGGTGAAATCGCGGCCAATTCGTCCTTGGTTCCTTTTCCTGGCTCGCAGGGGGGGAGCGCCTCGAACACCTGGAATCCCCCCAACCAGCGAGATTCGAGTTCAGCGGCAAAGGCCGCGTCGAGCCTCCCCTTTTATTCCGGACTCCGAGGGGGTATGCTGAGGACAGGATATGAGGGGAAAAATAACCGATTTCCCCGCAAGACGGCGAGGTGGCGTGATTGTCTGGAAAATCCCGGCCGCCCACCTCCCCCAAACGGGCTGCTTCCAAGCGTTTCGGCGCATGGAGCGAAAGCCTCCCCAACTGGAGACCAGTTCGATGAAATTGTCCATCGAAGAATTCCTGATCAAACGAAAAGAAACCCGGCCATCCTACGTGTTCGATCTGCGCACCCTGGAGGAGTTCGGCGAGGCTCACCTGATGGGGGCCCACAATCTTCCCTTCGAATTCCTCGAATCCAATCTGCACCGGCTGCCTTTCTCGGGCGACCTGCTGCTCTACGATGGCGGCGAGGGCATCGTCAGCCAGGCCGGCGAGATGCTGAACGAAAACGGATTCGGCGATTTTTTCTACGTGGAAGAAGGATACGCCAAGCTCCAGGAGACGTTGGCCAATTCCGATTATGACATCCGCTTGTTCTGCACCACGGACGACCCCAAGGACGTCAAAATGGAGGTCATTCAGAATTTGCTCGATTTCGAGATCAATCCCATGGTGGCCGCCCACGGCGGGGTGTTCACCCTGAAGGACATCAAGGAAAACGACGTTATCGTGGAACTGGGAGGAGGCTGCCAGGGCTGCGCCCAGGTGGACGTGACCCTGCGCCAGGGCGTGGAAACCCGCATGCGCGAAGTGTTCCCCGACATGGGTGAACTGATCGACAACACCGAACATGCGAGTGGGGACAATCCCTACTTTCAAGGGGCGAAATAACGGAGGGCAACCTACCAGGGTAGCCATGCAACGCGCCGCCCGCCCCAGGTCCATGGCCCCACCCGCCACCTCTGTCCCCAAGAACCCGTCTGTTCAAGAAGTCCGCGGGCGCCGGAGCCCGCCTGTGCTGCATGGGCCATGCGCTCACGGAGAACCGTATCGGCTTGGCGGTGAGCGGGCGCTTGACGCAGGCCAGCGGCACCGCGGAGCGGGACGCCGGCCTGAACATGCTCGAAGACCTGGGCGGTAACCGGCGCATTCCCCTGGGCGGCGATATAATTTGAGACGCGCATGACTTTGTGGAAACCCTGCGCAGCCTGAACGTCACGCCTCACGTGGCCCAAAATGACACCGGCCGTAAGAGCGCCATCGATGGCCAAACAGCGCCCTTTGAGCGCATTTTGGCTCGAATCACCCCCGATTGGGAGCTGAACAGGGATTGCATCGAGTGAAAAATGCCTTCATTGGGCTGAAAAACTTCCGATGAGGGTTGCAAAGCGATGCAAATACCCTGATTTCCGCAGCCTGTCAAAGAACTTTCCGATTTATTTTTCGCCCAATTACACCGGTGCTACCGAATCTTGGCGGGGAACCATTTCATCAGATT
The DNA here is from genome assembly GCA_022573975.1 of SAR324 cluster bacterium. GTDB lineage: Bacteria > SAR324 > SAR324 > SAR324 > JACQKK01 > JACZSY01. The sequence goes on from JACZSY010000020.1 coordinate 8,617, forward strand.
GTGGACGATGGGAGCGGCGATGAAAATGGAGGAATAGGTTCCCACCACCACGCCCAGCACCAAGGCGAAGGCGAAGTCGTTGATGATCGCCCCCCCGAAGAAATAGATGGCCAACACCACGAACAGCGTGGTGCCCGAGGTGAGGATGGTGCGGCTGAGGGTCTGGTTGACGCTCTGATTGAAGATATCGTAGATTTCCTTCTTTTGATAGCGGCGCAGATTTTCACGGATGCGGTCGAAGATGACGATGGTGTCGTTGATGGAGTACCCGGCGATGGTGAGAATGGCGGCCACCACTGGCAGGGTGACCTCCTTCCCGGTGACCACGAAGGCGATCATCACGATCAGCACATCGTGGAACAGGGCCACCAGCGCGCCAATGCTGTAGCGCCATTGGAAGCGCAGCCAGACATAGAGCAGGATCGCTATCAAGGAAAAGACGATGGCCTGAGCGGCCTTGAGGCGAAGTTCCTTGCCCACCCGGGGGCCGACGGACTCGATTCGCCGGACAGTGAGAGAAGGATACTTGGCTTTGAGCAGGTTCTTTACTTCTTCCCCCCGATTCTTCTTGTCTCCAATGGTTCTCTCTTTTTTTCCCAGCGAAATCAAAAACTCGTTGTCTCCTGGTTGGCCAAAGGACTTGAGCGAAAACGATCCGATTTCACCATCGGACAGCGCCTGGCGGACGGCTTTGATGTCGATGGTTTCCTTGAATTGCACCTGCACATCGGTGCCGCCCCGGAAATCGACGCCATAGTTCAACCCGCCCATGGCGAAATAAGCCACGATTCCAGCCAGCACCAGCAACCCCGAGAGGGAAATGCAGAGCGGTCCCTTGGCCAGAAAATTGAAATGGGTTTCCTCCTTGATAATTCTCATGGTCAGATACTCAACTCCTCGATGCGTTGCTTGCGCAGATACAGCACTTCGAACAGGAAACGGGTGACGAAGATGGCGGTGAACATGCTGGCTCCGATGCCGACGGACAGCGTCACGGCGAAACCCTTGATTGGGCCCGTGCCGAAGAACAACAGGGCCAGGGCGGCGGCGAGGGTGGTGATGTTGGCGTCGATAATGGTGCCGATGGCCCGGTCGAAGCCCTCGTTGATGGCCTCGCGAATGCTCCTGCCCCGGGGCGGGTTTTTTCGAATGCCCTCCATTTTCTCGGGGCCGGCGGAAATCATGTAGCGCCCCCTGCCTTTCTTTTTCACCTTGTATCCGGTCAGTAATTCAGCGAAGGGTTTCTCCTCCCAATCGATTGTGGCGCCAGCAGGGAGAACCACCTCCACGGCGCCCTCGGGGCGTTCCACGGAAACGGCCTCCAGTTCCACCATGGAGCCAATCCAGGCGCTTGGGGACGGGTCGCTGGCGGCGTCGGATTGGTTTTCCGCGGGGTCGGGCGAACCGGATCGATCCGAAATTTCCCCGCCGATCGTGTTGAGGGCCTCCCGGATATCGGAGGCCAGCCGGTCCAAAAGGCGTGACACCTCCACCCGGACGAATCCCGTCTGGCCCAACTCTTCGCGGATGCGCTCGAAAATGAGCACGTTGGCGTCCACGGACATGCCCATGGTGAGCACGATGCCGGCGATGCCGGGCAGGGTCAGGGTGGCCGAGAAGAAGGCCAGCACCGAGAGGATGATCAGCAGGTTGAACACAAGGGCAAAGGCGGCGAACCCGCCGGGCAGGCGGTAGTAGAAGATCATGAACAGCATCACCAGCAATCCGCCCACGGCCAGGGAGGTGATGCCCTGGCGGATCGAATCCTCGCCCAGGGAAGCGCCCACGGTGCGTTCCTCCCGGATCGACAGCGGCGCGGGGAGTGAGCCGGAGCGGAGCCAGATGGTCAGATCGGTGGCCTCCTGCAGGGAGAAGCCGCCGGTGATTTGCGCCTCGCCCCCGGTGATCGCATCCTGGATCACCGGCGCGGACATCACTTTGCCGTCCAACACGATGGCCAGTTGCCGGCCCCGGTTCCTGGAGGTGATCTTTCCGAACAGATCCGTTCCAATGGAATCGAAGGACAATCCCACGTAGGGCCTGTTGAAGTCGCCGAATTGCACCCGGGCATCGCTAACCGTTTCACCCGAAAGCACGGCCAGTTTTTGCAGCACGAACGGCGTCCGGTCGATGACCTTTTTGGTGTTCTCGTCCCGATTTTCCCGGTATTTGATCGTGTGCCTGGCCGGGTCCATGGTGGCCGGAGTGACGTTGGGCACCACCAGATAAAACTCCAGTATGGCTTGGTTGCCGATGGCTTTGAGGGCGGCCTCGCGGTCCTTGACCCCCGGCAATTGCACGATAATTTGCCGATCCCCCTTGCGCTGTAGGGACGGTTCGCTGACCCCCAGCGAGTCGATGCGGTTGCGGAGCACTTCCAGGGCCTGGGCGGCGGCGTGCTTGTGGATGCGCTCCACTTCTTTGGACGGCATGGTGATCACGAAACGATTCCCGTCCTGCTTGGACATATCGAATGGGGCCAGCAACCGTTCGAAGGGGTCCTTGTTCCAGTTCACCTTTTCCCCTGGCGGCAGGGTGACCTCGACCCCTTCGCCCCGGCGTTCCACCGTCTCGTAGTCGAGATGGTTGTCGAGGAAGGCGTCTTCGATCCCCACCGCCAAGCGGTCCAATACACGGGTCACCGCCGCCTGGGTGTCCACCTCCAGGTCCAGATACATGCCCCCTTGCAGGTCCAGTCCCAGGTTCAGCTTGGTGGTGAACCTGGACGGATCGCTATCGGGCCGGTACGCCTGATAGGTCAAGACCATGGCCACCAGGCAGAGCGCCAGGATAACCAGGATGAATGCCGATTTTGCCCAGAGGATCATCGTTCCTTCATGGCCTCCAGGTTGGGGCGGGAAGTTCGCCTGTCCGCCGTTTTCACTGGGTTTTTAAAAATCACAAGGGTAAAAATTCCCGGGTTAAAAGTTGCTGGGAGGTTCATCGGCAAGGGTGGGGTCGTCAAAAGCGTTATTCCTCCACTTCCTTTGCCTTGGCGCCCTTCTTTTCGTTCTTGCTTTTGTTTTCCTTGACAAGTTCGGTGATGCGGCTCCGCACCACGCGGATGGAGACCTTCGGGGCGATTTCCAGGGTCACGTGGTTTTCCCCCACTTTTTGCACAGTGCCATATATTCCTCCGTCGGTGACCACCTCGTCGCCCTTGCTCAGGGAGGCGTTCATCTCCCGCTGCGCCTTGGCCCGCTTTTGCTGTGGCCGGATCAGCAGAAAGTAGAATATCCCAAAAATCATGATCATTGGAAACAGCATCGAATTCATGATGCCCCCTCCAGTGACTCCTCCTCCCCCTCCGCCCATGGCATAAGCGGTTTCAATCCATGGAAACATGGTTTTCTCCTCGTTTGGCTCGCGATGACTGGCCCGCCCGCCGGCCTTTCCGCCTGGCGGGGACTTCGGGCGATTCCTTCAATTAAACCCGAATAATTATCACAGAAACACAAGATTGCCTAGCGGCAAATCAAGGAACATCGACCGGAAAGAAGGGCGAAGTTCTCCGCTGAAGGTGAACCGGGAAGGGTCCCGGTCACCCCGAGATGCGCAGCGAAAACACCAACCCGCCAGACGCCAGGCCTGTGGAGTCCCCGGCTTCGGTTTTAATCCGATAGGCCTCTATCCCCAAATTGAGGATCAGTGTCAATTGCTCCGTGAAGTTTATTTCCACGCCGATGTTCGCAAAAAATCCGGGAGAGGTGCCCGAGGTTTGGCCCACCTCCGTTCCCGTGAAATCAAAATCGTAATTCAACAAGGACACCCCGGCCCCCACGAATACATTGGCGATTGAATTGGGATCCCGGGCCAGGTAGGCCAGCAACCCGGTGCGGGCCGCGGCGGTGGTTCCGGAGATATTCACCAGCTGGGAGTTGCCTCCGCTGTCGGTGACCACCACGTCCCCGTCGGCTGAAACGAAACTCCCCCCAACGGTCAACAAAAAATCCTTCTCGAATTCCCACCCGAAGGTGGCGCCAAAATGCGTGCCGAAGGTGCGGTGGTTTTTGACCGTGAGGGTGGTGGTGCCGATGAAAAGCCCGGCGCGAGTGTCTCCCTTCGCCGCCAACGCGACGGGGGGAGTGGACGCCATAGTGGCGGCCAGGGCCATGAAGAGGAGTATCACCTGGAAGCTGGAGCCTGTCCGGCGAGGGGCGTGGCGTGGAAGCATTCCTTTCCCTAGTCCCTGGCGGCAGAAATCCGCGGTTGAAAAAAAAAACAATGAATGACCTCGCCGCGAGCAGCGAGTTATCGAAACACCGTTTTTTATCGCCGCAAACGGCGGGGAATGGACCCGTACAAAAAGATTCATTTCGAAAAAAAAGTAGGTTGCATAGAAAATTTCCGCCACCAGATTTTGCCAATCGGCACCAGTGTCTCATCCTGAGGGCCGCGGCCGCCACCCGGGCAGCCAATGCTGCCGGTTCTTGCCCAATCGTCCGGGATTCCATCGAATTTCAACCATGGGAACTTTCCGCTATCGAGCATCCTACACGGAATGCAGGCAGAAATGAATTGACACGGATACCATAGGGGGGTATGGTATGAGAAATAGAACGGGTTTCAACCCAAACAACTTTTTTCTTAAACAACTATAGAGCCAGTGGATGAGAGCGATCAAGGAATTGTATCCCAACCATGAGGAACAGTTGAACCGGCTGTCGAAGATCGAGGGACAACTGCGGGGCGTCCGCCGGATGATCGAGGATCGGCGATACTGCATCGATATCATTTCCCAGATCAAGGCGATCAACGCGGCGTTGAAACAGGTGCGGATGGGCGTATTGGAAAAGCATATCCATCACTGCGTCGCCGAATCGCTGAACAGCCGGAAGCCGGAGTTGTTCGAGGAAAAAGTAACCGAAATCATCGACGTTCTGGGGCGGATGGAATGAAGGGTTGGCCCGTCAAGGGGGGGGTGGAAAGCCGCCGCGGTAAACGGGCCATGGAACGGGCCATGGAAAGACATGGTTTTTCCCCGGCCACCGGCGGAAAATGGAAGCGTCCGATCATAATCAACCAGAGGCAACGAAATGGAAGCGCGAATCACCCCAACTGACCAGCGTGAAACGTTGATCGTGAAGGGGATGACCTGTTCATCCTGCGTCAACGCGATCGAACGGAACGTCCGCAAGCTGGCGGGTATTTCCCAGGCCAATGTGAATTTCACCACCGAAAAACTGGAGCTGGTGTTCGATCCGGAACAGATCGGCCTGGCGGATATCATGGAAACGGTGGAGAAGACCGGGTATGCCCCCGAGGAGGCCCGCGAGACAAAATCGGTGGTGTTGCCCGTGGAAGGCATGACCTGCGCGGCCTGTTCGGCCCGGGTGGAAAAAGCCATCGGCAAGCTGCCCGGAGTGAAGGAAGTGTCGGTCAACCTGTTGAGTGAAAAAGCCGCCATTCAATACCAGGCCGGGGTCACCCGTCTCTCGGAAATCAAGCAGGCGGTACTCAAGGCGGGCTACACGCCAAGGGAGGTGGAGCGCAACGAGGCGGTGGACGCCCACCAGGATCGCAAGGAAGCGGAGCGTCTGGCGATGCTGCGCAAGGTGCGGGTGGCCATGGGCTTTACCGTGCCCCTGCTGGTGTTGACCATGGGGCAGATGGCCGGCATGCCGCTGCCCGCCTGGTTGGATGCAGGCGCCGCGCCGTTGAATTTTGCCTTGGCGCAGTTGTTGCTGACCCTGCCGGTGATCTGGGCGGGTTTGCACATGTACCGCGGCGGCCTTCGTGCCTTGTACCACCTGTCGCCCAACATGGATTCCCTCATCGCCATGGGCACCGGCGCGGCCCTGGTCTACAGCCTGATCAATACGGTTCGCATTTCCCTGGGCGATGCCGGCGCGGTGGCCGGGCTCTATTATGAGACCGGGGCGGCGATCCTGGCTTTCATTTTATTGGGCAAGTACCTGGAGACCGTGTCCAAGGGGCGCACATCCCAGGCCATCAAGAAATTAATGGCCATTCAACCCAAGACCGCCCGGGTGGTTCATGGCGGGAAGGAGCTGGAACTGGCCATCGACGAGGTCGAGCCTGGCGACCTGGTGCGGGTGCGGCCCGGCGAGCAGGTGCCCCTGGACGGCGTTGTGACCGAGGGCGCCTCGGCCGTGGATGAATCCATGCTGACCGGGGAGAGCCTGCCGGTGGAAAAACGGCCCGGCGATGCGGTGACCGGGGCCAGCATCAATCAGGCCGGGCTGCTGACGGTGCGGGTGGAACGGGTGGGAGAAGAGACCACCTTGTCGCGGATCATTCGCCTGGTGGAGCAGGCCCAGGCGGACAAGGCGCCCATCGCCCGGCTGGCGGACCGGGTTTCCGGGGTGTTCGTGCCGGTGGTGATGTCCATCGCCATCCTGGCGGGGTTGGCCTGGCTGCTGGCCGGCTACGGCCTCCCTTTCGCCTTGTCGATATTTATCTCGGTGCTGGTGATCGCCTGTCCCTGCGCCCTGGGACTGGCCACGCCCACGGCCATCATGGTGGGCACCGGCAAGGGCGCCGAGATCGGCGTGCTGATCAAGGGCGGCGATGCCCTGGAACGCTTGCAGGGGCTGGACGTGGTGGTGCTGGACAAGACCGGCACCATCACCGAGGGCAAGCCGGTGGTCACCGATGTGCTCCCCGCCGGAAAATGGGGCGGGGACGAGCTGTTGCAATGGGCCGCCTCGGCGGAAAAAGGGTCGGAACATGCCTTGGGCGAGGCCATCGTGCGCGAGGCCGAGGCGCGGAAACTGGAATTGCTGGCGGCCACCGAATACCGGGCCATTCCCGGCAAGGGCCTGCGCGTCAAGGTGAAAGGCCGCCAGGTGATCCTGGGCAATGCCGCCTTGTTCTCCGAAGAAGGCATTTCCATTGAAACTCCCGAAGCGCTGGAATCCCTGTCCACCCTGTCCACCCTGTCCACACTGGCGGAAGAAGGGAAAACGCCGATGCTGATTGCCGTGGACGGAACACTGGCCGGCGTGATCGCAGTGGCCGACAAGGTGCGCGAAGACAGCGCGGCGGCCATCGCCCGGCTCCATCGCGCCGGGCTCCAGGTGGCCATGCTGACCGGGGACAACCGCCGCACGGCCGAGGCCGTGGCCCGGCAGGTGGGCATCGGCCGGGTCATCGCCGAAGTGCTGCCCGAGGGCAAGGCCGCCGAAATAAAACGCCTGCAAGGCGAAGGGCTGCGCACGGCCATGGTGGGCGACGGCATCAACGACTCGCCGGCGCTGGCCCAGGCGGACGTGGGGCTGGCCATCGGCACGGGCAGCGACATCGCCATGGAATCGGCCCACGTGGTGCTGATGCGCGGATCCATTGGAGACGTGGTCTCGGCCATTGAACTGAGCCGGGCCACCCTGCGCACCATCAAGCAGAACCTGTTCTGGGCCTTCGGCTACAACATGCTTGGCATCCCGGTCGCGGCCGGCGCGCTTTACCTGTTCGGCGGCCCCTTGCTCAATCCCATTTTCGCGGCGGCGGCCATGGCGCTCAGTTCGGTTTCAGTGGTCGCCAATGCCTTGCGGCTGCGCAATTTCCGCCCGTCCTGACGGGCTTTTTCCGGAGCGCGAAATCCGGTGAACCCCATCCCGGCGTTCCAGGCCTTTCCGGCCGGGCCGGGATCGACACGGAGGTAGAACCATGATGTGGGATGGAATGAACTGGGGTGGATGGGGGATGGGATTGGGTTGGATTTTTCCCCTGGCCGTGCTGGGGCTGATTGGCTGGGGCGTGGCCTCGCTGGCGCGGGCATCCGCAAGAAGCGGCGGCACCGGAAACGGCACCGGAAACGGCGGCGGCGAAGCCTTGAACATCCTCAAGGCGCGTTACGCCAAAGGCGAACTGACCCGTGAGGAATTCGAGACCATGCGCCGCGAGGTCGCCTGACAGCCGTTGGGTTGAAATCCCTCGGGCGGCGAGTCCCCGCGGGTATCGCATCAAGCTGTGGGTGGGTGTTCCCGCCTGGCTTGCGGCGATGCTTGATACACGGAACATTTTTGCACGCAACCAGGAAAGACCATGAAAAATTTACGATTGGACGTTGAAGGCATGACCTGCCAGCACTGCGTGGGGCACGTCACCAAGGCGTTGACCGAAGTGCCGGGAGTGGAAGCGGTGGAGGTCAGGCTGGAGGAAAACGCGGCCACCCTGACCGTGGGCGAGACCTTCAGCGAACAGGCCGCCGCCGCCGCGCTGGACGAAGCAGGGTACGCCATGGGAGAAGTGCGGGCCCAATAATCCGGCATCGCAAACATCGTCAGCGGCGCAGTTTTCGCCGAATTCCCCAGGGCCGGACTTTCCTTCCTGGACAATTCGGCCATGCGATGGGGTAGACTGGCTTTTCGGTTGCCACCGGCGCCCATCCCATTTTCATCGATTTCCAATTCGCATGGCCGACCCAACCAAGTTTCGATTTTCCATTGACCGCGGCGGCACGTTTACCGACGTGTACGCGGAAATCCCCGGCGACCCTGGGTTCATGACCCTCAAGCTGTTGTCGGAGGACCCCGAAAACTACCCCGATGCGCCCAGGGAGGGCATCCGCCGCATTCTGGAACAGGTGACCGGCGAGCCGGTTTCTCCCGGCGGCTTCGACGCCTCGCGCATCGAATGGATTCGCATGGGCACCACGGTGGCCACCAACGCGCTGCTGGAGCGCAAGGGCGAGCCGACGGTGCTGGTGGTGACCCGGGGTTTCCGGGACGTACTGCGCATCGGCAACCAGAACCGGCCCCGCATCTTCGATCTGCGCATCGACAAGCCCGACCTGCTGTTCACTTCCGTGATCGAGGCGGACGAGCGGGTCACGGTGACCCATCCGGACGTTCCGCCCCGCGAAGGCGCCACACGCGTGGAAAGCGCCACGGGAGAAATACTGGAAATCCTGACCCCGCTCGACGAGGCGACGGTGGAAAGCGGCCTGCGCGAGGCCTTCGAGGGCGGCCTGCGCTCCTGCGCGGTGGTGCTGATGCATGCCTACGCCTACCCCGGACACGAGCGTCAGGTGGGCGAAATCGCGCGCCGCATCGGGTTTAGCCAGGTTTCGCTCTCCCACGAGGTGATGCCCACGGTGAAGATCGTGGCCCGGGGCGACACCACCACCGTGGACGCCTACCTGACCCCGCACATCCGGCGTTATCTGGAGAGTTTCCGGGGCGGATTCACCGACGGGCTGAAAGACACCAAGCTTTTGTTCATGCAGAGCCATGGCGGCCTCATCGACGCCGCGCAGTTCCTGGGCAGCCGGGCCATCCTTTCCGGCCCCGCGGGCGGGGTGGTGGGGTATTCGCGCACCACCTACGACCCGGACAACCCCCAGCCTGTGATCGGCTTCGACATGGGCGGCACCTCCACCGACGTGTCGCGCTTCGGGGGGGAGTTCGAGCTGACCCACGAGAACGAAACCGCCGGGGTGCGCATCCAGGCGCCCCAGATGAACATCGTCACCGTCGCCGCGGGGGGCGGCTCCCGCTTGTTCTATCGCAACGCCATGTTCATCACCGGACCGGAAAGCGCCGGCGCGCACCCCGGGCCGGTCTGCTACCGCAAAAACGGCCACCTGGCCGTCACCGACGCCAACCTGGTGCTGGGACGCCTCCTGCCGGACTATTTCCCCCACATCTTCGGGCCCGGCGAGAACGAGCCTCTGGACCTGGCGGGGTCGCGCAAGGCCATGGGAGCGTTGAGCGATGAGATCAACGCCGATCAGAGCGCCGCCGGGAGGCCGCCGTTTTCCATCGAGGAGGCCGCCTACGGTTTCATTCAGGCCGCCAACGAGGCCATGGTGCGGCCGATCCGGGAAATCTCCGTGGCCCGCGGGTATGACATCAAGGATCACGTGCTGGCCTGCTTCGGCGGCGCGGGGGGACAGCATGCCTGCGCCATCTCCCGCGCCCTGGGCATCCGCAAGATCTTCATCCACCGCTTCGCCGGCATCCTTTCGGCGTACGGCATGGGCATGGCCGACGTGGTGCGCGAACTGCAACGCCCGGCGGCCGGTCAGCCGGTAAGCCGCGATTCCATCGCCGCCCTGGAGGCGCGCTTCCAGGAAATGGAGGCCGAGGGCACCGGCGCCTTGCTGGCGGAGGGCATCGCCCCGGAGCAAATCGCCGTGGAGCGCTACCTGAACCTGCGCTACAACGGCTCCATCACGTCGATCATGATTCCACAACCCGGCGACGGGGATTTCGAAAGCGCCTTCCGCGCCCACCATCTGCGCGAGTACGGGTTTGACACCGAAGCCGGGGTGCTGATCGACGATTTGCGCGTGCGGGTGGTGGGCCGGGGGGAGACCCTGGCCAAGCAACCCATCGAGCGCAACGATGGCGACATCGAACCGGTGGATTCGGTGGATACCTATTTCGAGGGCGGCTGGCGAAAAACGGCGGTCTACCTTTGGCGGCACCTGAAAGCCGGACACAGCATCGCGGGCCCGGCGCTGATCATCCAGGATGGCGGCACCATCGTCATCGAACCCGGCTGCCACGCCGAGGTCACCGATTTCGGCGACCTGGTGATCCACGTGGAGTCCCCCCGGCAGACACGGCTGGACACCGAGGCGGACCCCATCCAGCTCAGCATCTTCAACAATCTGTTTATGTCCATCGCCGAGCAGATGGGCCGCACCCTGCAACGCACCGCCGTTTCCACCAATATCAAGGAGCGGCTGGATTTTTCCTGCGCGATCTTCGATCCCGCCGGCGGACTGGTGGCCAACGCCCCCCATATTCCGGTGCATTTGGGGGCCATGAGCGAGGCGGTGCGGGCGCAGGTGGCCTTGCAGAAGGACGATCTCAACCCGGGCGACGTGCTGGTCACCAACGATCCCCAATACGGGGGCTCCCACCTGCCGGACATCACCGTGATCACCCCGGTCTTCGGCGAGGATGGGAGCGCGCCGCTTTTTTTCGTGGCCAGCCGTGGGCATCATGCGGAGATCGGGGGCATTTCCCCGGGCAGCGTTCCGCCGTTTTCCCGCACCCTGTCCGAGGAAGGGGCCCGCATCACCAGCTTCAAGCTGGTCCGGGAGGGCCGCTTCCAGGAGGAGGGCATCACCGAGTTGCTGATGGCCCCGGGGCGGATTCCGCCCGCCCCCGGCCGCCCGCCCAATTCGGGCACCCGGCGCCTCCAGGACAACCTGTACGACCTGAAGGCCCAGGTGGCCGCCAATCAAAAAGGCGCGGAACTGCTCAACGAGATGATCGGACATTATTCGCTGGAGGTGGTGCAGGCCTACATGGGGCATATTCAGCAAAACGCCGAGGAGGTGGTGCGCCAACTGACCCTGCGCCTTTGCGACGAGCGGGGAATCGCAACCACGGGCACCCTCCACGCGGTGGATTTCATGGACGACGGCAACCCGATCGAGGTCACCATTACCCTGGATCGGCCCCATCGCTCGCTCGTGTTCGACTTCAGCGGCACCGGCCCGGAGGTGTGGGCCAATCACAACGTGCCCAGGGCCGTGGTCTCCTCGGCCATCATCTATGTGCTGCGCACCCTGATCGACGTGGATATTCCCATCAACGGGGGTTTCCTGGCGGCGGTGGACATTCACATCCCCGATCCCTCCATGCTCTCCCCCTCTCCCGAAGCCGCCGTGGTGGCGGGCAACGTGGAGACCTCCTCGCGCATCACCGACGTATTGCTGCGCGCCTTCGGCGCCGTGGCGGGGGCCCAGGGCACCATGAACAATTTAACTTTCGGAGACGCCAGCTTCGGGTATTACGAGACCGTCGGGGGGGGCAGCGGAGCCGGGCACGATTGGGACGGCAAGGACGCGGTGCACGCCCACATGAGCAACACCCGCATCACCGATGCGGAAATCCTGGAGCGGCGCTACCCCATCTTGCTGCGCGAGTTCTCGATCCGCCCCGGCAGCGGCGGCCGGGGGCGCCACCATGGGGGCAACGGAGTGATCCGCGAAATCGAATTTCTCAAGCCAATGACCGCGGCCATCGTCTCCGAGCGCAGGGTGATCGCCCCCTACGGCCTGGAAGGCGGAGAACCCGGCGCCCTGGGCCGAAACCTGTGGCTTCGCGTCACCGGCCAAACGGTGAATCTGGGAGGGCGCAACGAGGTGCCAATCTCCCCCGGCGACCGCATCCGCTTGGAAACGCCCGGGGGCGGAGGCTATGGCACTCCTTCCCAGGAGTGAATTTTGCCCCCTCCCGGAACGTGGGCCTTGATTTTTCACACCCCCGGCGTCATGGTTCAGGGAAGAGGGGCCATCCCTCCCTTGTTCGCGCGTCCAAAACGGGAGCTCCGTCCGTGACCGGGGCCTGTCCCGAGCACCCCCCCCTCCTTTAAATCCGGGAAGCCAGCCAGGATGGCGTTTTCCAGCAAAAATTTTTTCAAGAACCCGCGCATCGCCGTGTTGCTGTTGCTGGTGGTGATGGTGGTGGGGGCGTTGTATTTTTTCAGGGCCGTGCTGCTGCCCTTTGCCCTGGCGATCCTGCTGGCCTATCTGCTGGCGCCCGTGGTCACCTGGATTCACACCCGTCCCACCTGGAAGGTCAAGGTGCCCCGGGGGGGCGCCATTCTGGGCGTCTATACCATCATGCTGGGGATGATGCTGTTGAGCGGATATTACATCTTTCCGCGGTTTTATTCCGAGGTGAACAAGATGGTGAAAACCCTTCCCAGCGTTTTGAAGGATTTGGAGAAGGATTTCATCATCCCGCTGGAAGGAACGGTCAACGGGTGGTTCGCTCAGTTCATCCCGCCGCCCCCCACGGAAAGCGATGCGCCATCGAACGGCGACCCTCCCGCGGCCGTTGCGGAGGCGGGGCCGGCACCGCCGGCCACGGAAGAAAAAACCGCGGAAAAAACCGCGGAAAAAACCGCGGAAAAAATCGCGGGCAAAACAGGGCAGTCACCCCCACGGCCGCCCTGGCGATCCCTGGTGGAGGATTACACCTTCGTGATCAAACGGATGGACGATTCCAGTTTCGAGGTGATTCCCCAAAAGCGTTTATCGTCCAATGGGAATGAGGTCCGCAAGCCCTTCCAATTCAACCGCCAGTTGAGCGGCGCCTTCGACCAATTCAGCAAGGGGGTGAAGGACAATATCATCGGATTCGTAAAAGTCGGGCAGAAGTTCGTGCGGGTGGTGCTGGAATCGTTTTTCGCCTTGTTCCTGGTGTTGATGATCTCCGGGTTCATCCTGGTCGATCCGGGCCGCATTCACGGGTTTCTCCGATCGTTGATTCCCCTCAGCTACCAGAGGGCCTTCGACGATTGGTTGAAAAGCCTGGATCGTGGTTTGAGCGGAGTGGTGCGGGGACAGGTGATGATCTGCCTGGTCAACGGCTTTTTGACCGGAATCGGCATCGCCATCTTGGGGGTGCCCTTCGTGATCACCCTGTCCGTCATCGCCGCGGTTTTTTCCCTGATCCCGATTTTCGGTGTGCTGATTTCCTCCATTCCGATCCTTTTGATGGCCCTCACCGTTTCCTTCTCCACGGCGGTGCTGGCCCTGGGCTGGATCCTGGTCATTCATTTTATCGAGGCCAATTTCCTCAATCCCAAGATATTGGGGGGCTCGGCCAAGATTCACCCGGTGCTGATCGTGTTCGCCCTGGTGGTGGGAGAGCATTTCGCGGGTGTGATGGGCGCCTTGCTGGCCGTGCCCATCTTCTCTCTGATCCAAAACAGCTTCCTGTTCCTGAAAAACCGGGCGGAAAACCTGGACTCCATATCATGAAGGGGCGCCTGTCGTGAGCGGGGCCAAGGCGCAGATCTGGGGCGGGCATCTTTCCGCTCCCCCGGACGAGTTGATGGTGCGCTTTTGCGCCGGACGCGATGTGGCGCCGCTGCCCATGGCCGATGCGGAACTGTTGCCCTTCGACCTGTGGACCAACCGCGCCCACGCCATCATGCTCCAGCGCCAGGGTATCGTTGACTCCGGCGTGTTGGAGGCCATCCTGGAGGCCCTGGAGGCCCTGGAAGCCGACCACGCCGGGGGGCGATTCGTGCTGGACCCCGCCCTGGAGGACGTCCACATCAACGTGGAGCGCTACGTCACCAAAAAGGCCGGCGCGGATGCCGGGGGCCGGCTTCATACCGGGCGCAGCCGCAACGACCAGGTGGCCTGCGACATGCGGCTTTATCTGCGCGAGGCCCTGCTGGAGCTGGGAGGCGCCGTGCATGGCTTGACCGGGGCTTTGCTGGAAATGGCGGAACGCCACGCGGCCACGGTGATGCCTGGTTTCACCCATCATCAACCGGCCATGATCACCACCTGGGGGCATTGGCTCTGCGGGTATGCCCAGGCCCTTTGCCGCGACCTGGAGCGCATCGGGCACGCCTTCGGCCTGGTCAACCGCAACCCCCTGGGGGCGGGCGCCTCGTTCGGCACCTCCTGGCCGGTGGACCGCGAATTCACCACCGAATTGCTGGCCTTCGAGCGGGTGGACGTCAACACGCTGGACTGCATCGGGGCGCGCTGGGAGCACGAAGCCCAGGCCGCCTTCACCTATGCGGGGCTGATGAACCACCTGGCCACGCTCTGCCAGGACCTGATCCTGCTCTCCCATCCCTACTGGGGGATGATCTCCCTGCCGGACGCCTTCGTGACCGGGTCCTCGATCATGCCGCAGAAACGCAACCCGGACCTGGCCGAGGTGATCAAGGGCAAAACCGCCTGGCTGGTCGGCATGACCGCGGGGTTGCTGGCCATGCCCAAGGGCAACATGAGCGGGTACAACCGGGACACCCAGCAAACCAAATACGCCATCATGGACATCGTGCGCGAATGCCAACCCGCGCCCGTGCTGGTGCGGGCGCTGATGGAAGGCCTCACCCCGGAAACCGAACGGATGCGGACGCGCCTGGACGAAGGCTTCCTGGGCGCCGCGGACTTCGCCGATGCCCTGGCCCGCGAGCTTGGCCTGCCCTTTCGCGGCTGCTATGACATCGCCGCGGTGGCCGTGGGGAAATCGGGGGATGCGGGCCACATCACGCCCGAAGCCGCCAGTGAAGCCCTGCGCGAGGCCGGGCATGACCCCGCCGCCGCCCGGGCCGTGCTGGAATCGCTGGAAGACCCGCTCCGGGTGCTTTCCTGGCGCAACCATACCGGCGCCCCGGCGCCGGAGGCCGTAGCAAAACAAGTGGTATTCCTGCGCGAGGAAGCCAACCGGCTGCACCGGTTTATCCCGGAGCGGCGGCGGGAAATCGAGGCGGCCAGCCAGCGATGCCGGGAATACCGCCCCTGAATCGGGCAGGGGCCTCGCAGCCACAAGGGACAGCGAACAGCAAAAAGAACCGCCGATGAACGCCGATGGACGCGGAAGAAACGCACTGCGTTTCTTCGCGGATTGAACAGATTGGGGTTGGAGGCGCGCGGCTATGGGGACAACGGCAGCGTGCGTTCACGGGGATAAATGGGTTTTTCCCGGGAAACCATGCTGAGGAAGAAGGAAACCGCCTCCAGCCGCACTCGCGTGGGATCGATGGTTGGGAATTCCGCCATCCGGGCCGTTATCTCGCGCGGCCTGGGCGTTTCCGTACCCCGTCCCCGCTGGAAACGCATCACGGTGACATGAGGCCGGTAGGATTGGAGGTGGTGGCCATCTCCCTTGGAGAAGGGAGGCTGTGACAGCACCCCCGTCAATGGCCATTGCGCGGCCGGGGCATGATCTGGCGCCTCCAGGCAAATCAGCCCGGGCCGGCGGGGGGAAGGCCAGACGGCCAGTCCGCTCCATTGGAAACCCAGGCCCCGCCACACGCCAGCGGCCACGCATCGTTCCACTTCCGCCCAGACCGTCCCCCGTTCGGCCTGGTCCAACGCCTTGAAGAACAGCAGCGTGGCATGCCAGTTTTCCGGCGGAACCAGCCGCACCGGCCATCCGGCCGCTTCGGAGAGCATCCGCTGCAGGGGCCGCAGCACGCCGCGCAAATAGGCGCGGGAATCCTCGCTCAACTCAAATCCAAGAAAACAGCGGGTCATCGTTCACCAGGGGCTGGTGGGTGGCATACCATCCATGGCGCCACCCAACCATGGCGGGGAAACAGGGGCAAGCCTCCGCGGGGGATCAACGGGCGCGTTTGTCATCTTTTGGCGCACCTTTGTCCTATTTGTTATTTTGGGCCGACGGGTTAAATTACCAGTTGAGTTTGATGGAATTGCCGGTTTTCGCGGCACGCGCCGGGAACCAATTGTTCATTCCAACCCGAAAGAAGCTTCGCCATGCAAACCACCAAGCACAGCGTCTGCACTTTGGACTGCCCGGACACGTGCAGCCTGCTGGTCACGGTCGAGGAGGGCCGGGTGATCTCGGTGCGGGGTTCGGACGCCAATCCGCTCACCGGGGGCGTATTGTGCAACAAGGTCACCCGTTACTACCCGGAATTTCTCCATGGCGAGGGACGGCTGACCACCCCTCTCAAACGAATCGGCGCCAAGGGCGAAGGCCGCTTCGAGCCTATCTCCTGGGAGGAGGCCCTGGACACCATCCACGCCCGCTTCAGCGCGGCCATCGCCGCCCATGGGCCCCAATCGATCATGCCGCTCAATTATGCCGGCCCTCATGGCATGCTGGCCTACGGTTCCATGGACTTGCGCTTCTTCCACAAGCTGGGGGCCAGCCTGCTGCACCGCGCCTCCATGTGCGGCGGCATCCGCAGCGAGGCCTACGCGGCCACCTTCGGCAAGGTTCCCGGCTCCCGGCCCGAACAACTGGCCGCTTCCAGGCTGATCGTGGTCTGGGGCAACAACGTCACTTGGACCAACCTGCACCTGATGCCCCTCATCAACGAGGCCCGGCGCGAGGGGGCCAAGCTGGTGGTGGTGGACCCCCGGCGCACCAAGGTGGCCGAACAGGCCGACCTGCACCTGGCCGTGCTCCCCGGCACCGACGTGGTGCTGGCCTATGCCCTGGCCGCCGAAATGGAACGCAACGGGGGATTGGACGAGGACTTTATCGCCGAAAACGTCCACGGGGCCGATGCCTTCATGGAGCAGGCCCGGGCCTGGCCCGCGGAGAAAGCCGAGGCGGTCTGCGGGGTGCCCGCCGGGGAAATCCGCCAACTGGCCCGCTGGTACCAGGAGGGATCCCCCGCGGCCATCAGCGTGGGCAACGGCCTGGAACGCAACCGCAACGGCGGCTCGAGCATCCGCGCCATCTTCGCCCTGCCGGCCCTGGCGGGAAAATTCGGCGTGCGCGGGGGCGGCGTGATCAATGGCGCCGGCAATTCCTTCCCCAAAACACCGGCCCGCCTGACCCGGCCCGACCTGGCGCCCCCAGGCACCCGCACCCTGAACCTGATCGACACGGGCCGCTATTTGACCGATGACACCTTGGATCCGCCCATCAAGGCCGTGTTCATCTACAATCACAATCCGCTCATCGTCCACCCCGACCAGAACCGGATGCGCCGGGGCCTGGCCCGCGAAGACCTGTTCACCGTGGGCTGCGACCTGGTGATGACCGATTCGCTGGCCTACGCGGACATCGTTTTGCCCGCGGCCAGCCAATTCGAGTCCGGCGACCTTTACCCGGCTTATGGCCAGCAATGGCTGCAACGGGCCGAGGCGGTGATTCCCCCGGTGGCGGACAGCCTGCCCCATACGGAAATCTTCCGGCGGCTGGCCGCCCGTTTCGGCTTCGACGATCCAATCTTCACCGCCAGCGACGCCCAGTTGATGGACGACGCGGTGGACCCGGCCCACGCCAACCTGCAAGGCCGCCGGCCCAGCGAAATCCCCCTCGACCAGGCCCTGGAGATGACCATCGAAGGAGACGAGGCGGTGCTGTTCGCCAATGTCCGCCCGTCCACCCCCAGCGGAAAAGTGGAACTCAGCTCCGAGGCCCTGGCGGAGCGCTACGGACAAGCGGTGCCCGAGTACCGGCCCCTGGAGGCAGCGCATCCGCTGACCCTGATCACGCCCGCCTCGGACCGGCGCATCACCTCCACCTTCGGGGGGCTGCGCTACAGTGACGGCACCCCGCCCCTGGAGATGCATCCCTCCGACGCCGAAGCCCGCGGACTGACCGATGGCGCCACGGTGCGCGTGTGGAACGCGCTGGGCGAGGTGCGCCTTCCCCTGCGCATCACCGAAGCCGTGCGGCCGGGCGTGGTTTGTTCGCTGAAAGGGGCCTGGATGCGCACCAGCGACAACGGGCAGACCGTCTCCGCCCTGGCCCCGTCACACCACGCCGACCTGGCCGGAGGCGCCTGCTACAACGACGCCCGGGTGGAGGTGGCGGCTTTCGGGGGGTAGGGGGTGGAATAAGAAAAAAGATGAATTGGGGGCGCTGCCCCCAAACCACCGCCCGCTATAATCAACCCACTTTGAAAAGTGGGATCAAACTTTTTTATGGAAAAAACCAAGTGGCTTTTTTTCCCATATTGTCCAATTGAAATTTTGATCGAAATTTATTTTTTCCCACTCTTGCCAACAGGACGCAGCCACCCATGACCCTATCCGGAAAAATCGCCCTGGTGACAGGGGCCTCGCGGGGGATCGGGGAAGGGATCGCGCTGGCCCTGGCCGAGGCTGGGGCCGACGTGGTCTGCGCGGCCACCAAGGCCGGGAACGCCGAGGCGACCGCCGCCCAGGTGAGGGCCCTGGGGCGGCGCGCGCTGGCCGTGGGCGGGCCGGTGGAATCCGCGCAAGCCGTGGCGGCCATGTTCGACCGCGCCGAGGCGGAACTGGGACCGGTGGGGATTCTGGTCAACAACGCCGGCATCGCCATGCAGAAGCCCGTGCTGGAGATGGAGGAAGCCGATTTCGACCGCATCTACGGCATCAACGCCAAGGGTGTGTTTCTGTGCTCCCA
>JACZSY010000232.1 GCA_022573975.1 SAR324 cluster bacterium
TTCTGTTTCAAGGACACCAGCATACCCGGCAATTGAATCTTTTTGTATGGGTCCAGTCCCAGCCGCTCGCGGCGAAAAAGAAGCCGGAGGTTTGAACACTCGCTGCTTGCGGCGATGCCGTTCATTGATCGATGGCGTGGCGCCACGACATGGTTTGGCGTCTTGCCATGGGGCGGAGTTCCGGGATATGAATCTTTTTGTACGGGTCATTTCCCCGCCGTTTGCGGCGAAGTCATTCATTGACAGTGTGGCGCCAGTTCCTGAGGTGTGAGGCCCTGAAGCCGCCAAAGTCACTTTGATGGAGCAAATTGCCAGTGAAGAAGAGCACCATGACGGAACGCGCCGATGCGCTGGAGTTCCAGATGAGCCAGGAACTCGACCGGATCGCCGTGCGTTCGGTAATCTACGATTCCGGCGAGCGCGACCCGGCCGGGCCTTTGCATCGCCCGCCCCAACCCGAAGGCCGGTTCTTCCTGATGAGCCACGACCGGCGGCTGCCGGAAATGCCGGGCCAGCCAACGCTGATCGATTTTTTCCGGTACCGCCTGGCGCCAGCCAGCCACCTCCTGCAGAGCGCGGCGCTGGCGCGCAGGAACGGTCTCGAGGAGAAACTCGTGCTCGCCTGCCTGTTGCACGACATCTCGATCCTTGGCTTCATTCGCAGCGATCATGGCTATTGGGGGGCGCAGCTTGTGGAACCCTACGTGGACGAGGAGGTCGCCTGGGCCATTCGCCACCACCAGGCCTTGCGCTTCTACCCCGACGCGTCGGTGGGCTACGATTATCCGGAGGCCTACAGGAAGCTGTTCGGAGAGGATTACCGGCCCGAGCCCCACATTGACGCGGCTTACCGCCATGCGCGCAACCACAAGTGGTATATGAGCGCGCGCATGATCACGGTGAATGACCTGTACGCCTTCGACCCTGACACCACGGTGGAGCTGGAAGAATTTACGGACATCATCGGGCGGCATTTTCGCCAGCCGAAAGAAGGCCTGGGTTTCGACAACAGCCCCGCGTCGCACATGTGGCGCACGATCAACTGGCCGACGCGATACCTGTAGGCCGGGCCGATTCGAACCGTACGGGAGCGGATCGCCGGAAGCCACGCTCGTGCGAGGGCCTGGGACGCATCCGCCATGATCCCCAAAGCACGATGGTCCGCAAAACACGATGGTCCGCAAAACACGATGGTCCGCAAAACACGATGGTCCGCAAAACACGATGCTCCCGAAAAACCTGGCGGCCCGGGAAGGCGATAGTGGCCCGGCGGCTCTTTCGCGCGCCCCCTCACGGAATTTCCCAACCCGGCCCGGCGGGAGGCCTCAAACCCGAGTGTATTGCCGGCGTGGTCATGCCCGGGGTTTTTCCGTTGCCGGAAATCCATTGTGGATTTAATAATTGCCTGCCCGGCGGGATGTGGGCCATATAAGGGGGCAAGGGATGGCCGGCCCCCATACGCGTGTGCAATGCCGGTGCAATCCTGCCCGGAATTCCCTGGGAGAAAGGGGGTTCGATGAAGCACCACTGGCCAATCATCGCGGTGACTGCCGCAATCCTCCTACTGGCTGGGTGTTCGCTCGGCCTGAGAAATGAGGCGCTGCAATCCTGCCTGGAGAAGGCGAATCTTTCCTGTAGCGAAACCGCCGGAAAGCGCTGCAAGGACAAGACAGGGGCTTCCAAAGCGTCCTGCCAGAAAATCACCAGGGAAGGCTGTTTGGCGGAGGCGGAAAAATCCTGCCAACAACGCCACCAGAGACCCGTTTTCGAAAACGGAAACGGAGGGGGTGGCTATTGATCCTATTGCTACGGGCCTGTTCCCCGCCGTTCGCGGCAAAAAAGAAAACCGGAAAGGAGCCGGAGTTTTGAGGCTCCGCTGCTTGCGGCGGGGTCGTTCGATTCCCAGCCCTCTTTTTATTCCCTTTCGCGATCGCGGCGATTTTTTCCGCGAATTCGATCCGGCCGTTGTCCTGGGGCGCATCACCGATCTTCCCCCGGATGCCTGAGTTGCCAAGGAGATGCCATGCAATATACCGAACTGCGCGAGGACCTGGCCGCCGCGCTGCGCTGGGCGGCCCGCGAGCGCCTGCACGAGGGCGTGGACAATCACTTTTCCATGGCCGTGCCGGACCAGCAGGGCAACGTGCGCGGTGACCGCTTCCTGATCAATCCGTACCGCATGCATTGGTCCAAGGTGTGCGCGTCGGACATCGTACTGTGCGACCAGGACGGTACGGTGGTGGAAGGCAAGCACGCGGTGGAGCGCTCCGCGTTCTGCATTCACAGCCGCGTACACCTGGGCCGGCCAAGCGCCGTGGTGGCGCTGCACACTCACATGCCCTACGCCACCGCCCTGGCGCACATCGCCGGCGGGCGGCTGGCCATGAGCGGCTTGGCCTCGCTCATGTTCGACGGACGGCTGTCCTATGACGACACCTTCGACGGCATCGCGCTGGAGGCGGAGGAGGGTGACCGCATCGCCGCCGCCCTGGGCGATGCGGACGTGTTGTTCCTGGCCGGACACGGCGTGCTGGCCACCGGGCGCGACATGGCGAGCGCCTTCAATGACCTGTATTACCTGGAGCGCGCCTGTATGTTCCAGGTGCTCGCCCGCGGTCACGGGGGCGACCTGCTCGAGATTTCCCACGAGGTACGCGAGCGCACCCGCGATCAGTTCCGCGAAAACCTACCCGAGGTGGCCGCCGGGCACTTCGCCGAGATCAAGCGCGTGTTGGCCGAGGAGGAGCCGGAGTTTCTGCAATAAGCACAAGGGGCGGAAAGAGGTCACAGCCCTTTTGGCAATGTCCGTCATTCCGCTAATTTTAGCTTCGCCAGGAGGGATCGGGCGCCGGCATGGCCCTGCGCGGCCGATTTGCGAAGCCATTGACCGCCTTCGTGGGCCGGATCGGCGGATAGGGCCTGAAACCATTGGATCACGGCATTGATCAAATCCCTGGGCTCTTCCCGGTCAGGTGCGGCCCCGCCGTTCACCAGGTGCAGCCCATAGAGGTATTGGGCGTTGGCGTTCCCCCGCTGGGCCAGGTTCCGCAGGAGCGGCACCGCCTGAGAGAATCCGGAAGCGGCGGCCTTGGCGTACCATACGGCCGCTTGGCCGGGATCCCGCACGGCTCCCTGGCCCTCGGCGATCATGTAGGCCAGATCGAACTGCGCCATGACATGGCCTCGTGGGGCTGCCTTGCGCCACCAGCGGACGGCTTCCCTGTCATCGAGGGGGAGGTTCTTTCCCTTGAAGTAAAGGCGCCCGATCTGGTGTTGCGCTTCCAGGTTTCCGGCCTGGGCAAATTCCATGATATTTTGCACGGCGGCCGCTTGCCCCCCCGCCAGCGCCTTGACGAACCATGAAACCGCCTCATCGGAGTTGCCGGGCGCCCCCCGTCCCTCCTTGAGCATCAAGGCCAGCCGGAACTGGGCTTCCGCATGCCCCTGGGACGCCGCGGCGCGATAACGGGACGCCGCGGCGGCTTCGTTGCGCAAATCACCTTCCTCTTTCTCGTGCCAGGCCCCCAGGCGGAATTGCGCCCGCGGGTTGCCAAGATCGGCTCCGCGCCTATACCAACGCACCGCTTCCCGCCGATCCTTGGCGACCCCTTCGCCCAGGGCGTACATGCGCCCGAGCCGATGGGCTGCCTCCGCGGCGCCTCCCTCCGCCATGGCGCGAAGATCCGCCAATGCCTTCGGATGACCCCCGGCGGCGGCCTTGCGCAACCATCGCACCGCCTCATCCTCCGACCGGGGCGCACCCTCTCCCCGGGCGAACATGCGGCCCAGCCTGTAGCGGGCCTGAGGGTTCCCTTTTTCCGCCCATTGCTGGATGCGGCCAACCGATTCCCGGTCCCCATCGATGGCGGCCCGCTCGTACCACTCGAGAGCGCGGGATGGACTGCTGCCCGCGCCCAGGCCGCGGGCATACCGGTCACCCAACTCGCGGGCCGCCACCGCGTGATGCTGGCGGGCGGCTTTGCGCAACCACTCCAGCCCCCTTGCGCGCTCCGAATTGCTGCCCTCGATACCTCCCAGCATTCTGCCCAGCACCATCTGGGCCTCCGCATCGCCTTCCCCGGCCAGGGGCCTGAGCAAAACGATGGCCCGTTGCCGTTCCCCGGATTCAAGCGCCTCCAAGGCCTTGTCCAGGGCCGTGGGCCAGACCAGCCAAGCCAGGGTGGAGACGGTCAGCACGAACAGGGTCAGAGCCGGAATGGCGATTTTATTCATGGGGATACGGTGGTTCCTTAGCCTGGAAACCCGCGTGTGACGCCCCGGCCGGGGCGTCAACGCCGACAGGGTGGATTCCGTTCAAAGGTCAGGCCGGTTGTTCCAGGGGGAATATGCCCGGTCGCCACCTTATCAGAATCCATGGCCAAGATGAATGGCCCAGCCTCTCTTTCAGCAGGCCGCGGAACACGGGGAGGGCCTGCGCGGCGTGAAGGGCCAGGAGCAGGTCAGGCGCACGCTGGAAATCGCCGCGGCGGGCACGGGTTCATCAGACGCGCAATGGCGGGCGGCCACCTGCCGATGATCGGCCCGCCCGGATCGGGCAAGACCATGCTGGCCCGGCGGCTGGGCACCATTTTAACTATAATAAATCTAGCAGCTTGATCCCTTAACCGGCCCGTCAAATGGGCTGCCCCACTGATCCAATCACCTCAGAATTACAATCAAAGACCAAACTCCAGCGAAACACCTGGAATGAAGGCGTGAACTTGTTGATAGGTACCATCAGCGGTGGCAGAGGCTGAAAGTGGTGAGATCACGGCGATAGGCACCTGCTTCACGCGGGATCAGCCCGCAGGCGGCCCATCAAACCGCTTCTAGTTGGTGGCGAAAGTAAGCGACATTGGTGATCAAGCCGGGCAGCAGCCATTGGAACAGCTGGCACATATGAATCACCTCTTCCAGACTGGCGTCGGCCTCGGCCGCCCGGCGCAGGGCCTCCGACGAAAGGCCGCCCGGGTTCGGCAGGCCCTCGGCGGCAAGATCCGCCACTTTGTCGTGGCAGGCTTGGCAGATGGCCTCATGGGCTGGGGTTCCCGCTTTGTCCCGCAGGTCCGCCCAGGCCAGGGCGAAGTGGCTGGGCCAACGGGCAAAGGCCCGGTAATCCGTGTTAACGAAAGGCAGCTGCAAAGTCGCCTTGATATCCTCGTAGACGGCCCGGGTCGGTTCGTCCACGTGGTGGGCTTCCATTAAGAGTAACGGGACCTGAATATCGGGCGCATGGCGCGCTCCAAAGGGTTCGGCATCCGGGCCGCCCGCCATGTCGCCGACCTCAAGCAAGTGCCGGGTGATGGCGGCGATCAGCACGTAGGGCTGATTGCCGTGAGAGAACATAGTGTTCATCCCGCGAATGGCGTCAATCTCGCGCTCCGCGTAGCCCAATTCAGTCAACGGCCCGATCAGGGATTTGGGACCCAATTCGGCGGTTCGCGCCTCTACGTAATGGCGCAAATCCTGGAAGGCCTCGACATAGGCGCGGCTCTCGCACAAGGGTTTCAGTCCCCGCCACAGCTCGCCGAAGAAGGTAGGGTAATGGGCGTAGGCCATGGTCACCACGCCCATCCACGGCACCTGGAGCACGCGTTTGGTGTCCTCGTACCATTCGGCGCGTTGGCCGGTAGCGAGGTACTCGGGCATGGGGTGGATGACAGGAATAGGATCGGGGCGGAGGCGTTTGATGCGGGTCATAGTGGTCACTCGGCCTGATAAATACAATTGATGTGATTAATAGAAGGGATCCCCCGTTGGTACTCGCGATATCAGAGCGACGATAGAGTCGTGAGCAAACACCTCTGGAGTGAAAGGATGGTCACACAAACGACTCAACCGGTCAATTTGAAGATCGCCAACGGAATTGCAAAACCAGCGAAACACCAGGAATGATGGCTTGAATTTGTTGGTAGTTACCCATCAGCGGTAGGAAAGGCAGTAAATGGTGAGATCACCCAGCTAGGGCCTACCTCAGCTCTGCTCAACCCGCAGGCGACCCATCCACATACGGCGCGAACCAGACGAGGTCCTCTTCCCGGTCGATCCGCCCGCGCAATTCCTCCGCCTGCTCGCACCACCAAGCCATCTCCATCTCGCGAAAGAGGTCGGCGGCTTGGTCGAACTGCTCCCGCGCCGCGCTCTGATCGCCTTTCCTGTAGAGGCGCTCGGCCTGAAAGTAGTCCGCCCGAACCTGTTCCAGATTCTGGAAAACACTAGACGCAACTTAGTTCTAGAAAAATTGGGGGTTGCCAGTTGGCGACTAGTGTAGTGACAGGTTAATCCTGGACCTGTGCCGCAGCTTGTGACTATACTCCTTGAAACACCTTGAGGAGGTAGATCCATGGCAATAGCGCCGAAGGTCGTGTTGACGGAAGCGGAACGGAAGATACTGGAGCGTTGGGTGCGTGGCCGATTGACCCCATCGCGTTTGATGCAGCGTTCGCAAATTGTTCTCCAAGCCGCCGAAGGGCGAACCAACAGAGCGATTGCAGAGAGCCTGGGTATCGGTGCGCACACCGTTGGGCGGTGGCGGCGTCGTTTTTTGGAGCAACGCTGTGCGGGCATCGAAAAAGATGCGCCGCGCCCTGGACGTAGACCGGTCAAGCGTGACCGGTTCATGCGTTTGATTGTCGACACCACAACCCAGCAAAAGCCACCGCATGCAACCCACTGGAGCGTCCGCACCCTGGCCGCTCATTTGGACATCAATCGAGAGATGGTGCGCCAGGTGTGGAATGCCGCTGGCCTCAAGCCCCACAAAGTACGCACCTTCAAACTGAGCAATGACCCCCGGTTTGTTGAGAAAGTGATCGATGTGGTGGGTCTCTACCTCAACCTGCCCGAGCACGCCCTGGTGTTGTGCGCGGATGAAAAGAGCCAGATTCAGGCGCTGGATCGCACCCAGCCGGGACTCCCAATCAAGAAGGGCCGTTGCGGCACCATGACTCACGACTACAAACGTAGTGGCACCACAACCTTGTTCGCTGCTCTCAATATGGCTGATGGCCGGGTCATCAGCGCCTGCAAACCACGGCACCGGCACCAGGAGTGGTTGGCCTTCCTGCGACAGATTGATCGCCAAACTCCCAAAGAACTCGATCTGCATCTGATCCTGGACAACTACCAGACCCATAAACATCCTAAAGTCAAACAATGGCTTGCCAAACATCCCCGCTTTCACATGCACTTTTT
>JACZSY010000233.1 GCA_022573975.1 SAR324 cluster bacterium
TTTTGTCATTTATGCCTTCCCTTTTCGCGGACACCCGCGAGGGCGCGCGCCTTCATCATGTTGGATTGTACTGGGCGATGCACGATTCATGCGCAAACCGCCGGAATTTTTCAAATGCGGAATGCGGGACAGGGAGAGGTTATAATTGCGGGGGGGATGCGGGAAGGAATTGTTCGCATATTTTACGGCCAATAGAGGGCGCGAGGCCCCAGCGGGTCTTTCTCGCCAAAAGCACCTCGCCCCACCGCCTTCAGGGCCGGCGCTTGCCAGCCGCATGTCGCTCCCCCTCTCCCGCCGATTTTGCATGGCCCGAAGCGGGGAAAAATTCCTTACAGGCTCTTGGCGAATTGTTGGAAAAAAGCCACGGTTTCCTGCTTGGAAATCGAACCCTCGGCGACCCCCACAGTGAGGGCTTCCAACGCATCGCCATTGGCATCCAACTCATGCCCGTTGAGCAGGAGGAAAATTTCGGCCGAGGCCAATGCGGTGCGCTTGTTTCCGTCCGCGAAAGGATGATTGCGGCGGATATGAAACAGGTAGGCGGCGGCCATGGCCGGAATGCCATGGTGAAGCAATTTCCCATCGAAACGCGCGGCGGGAAGCATCACGGCGGATTCCAGCAAGCCCGGATCGCGCAAGGTTGTGGCGCCGCCAAATTCGGCGGTCATCCGCCGGTGCACCGCTTTGACCTGTTCCACTGTCAGAAAGGCGGGATCGGGCATTACCGCGCCAGGCGGCGCAGGACGTCACGGCGGGTGGCGGTGACGCGTTCCAAGGCGGATTCGAAGCGCGCCTTGTCCACCAGGCGGGGGTTGGCGGGCGTGATGATGAGAGCGCCCTCGCGCACCGTCACCAGAACCTCGCTCCCTGCTTCCAGCCCGACCAGTTCCAGCAGGGCCTTGTCCAGAAAGAGGGCGTGTCCATTGCCGACCTTTTTGATTTGCTTGATCATGGATTTCCCCGTGAGTGTAATTCTCCGGCGGTATAATTTTCCAACGGTATAAACAATGTTGCAATGAAAAAATAACGCGCACCGTAAAAAAGATCAACCGCTTGCCGCATCGGGAAGCTTGGCGTATTGAAATAAAGAAAATTTCCGCCCACCACGACATGGCCCACTTGGGGAAGAACGCCAGGGGATCACACGGGGCCAATTATGGCATCGAAGATTCGAGGTTTTATCCAGGGCTTATTTACGACCCCGGCTTCGGCGCGTGTGCTTGGCCAGGAACGCCTTGGGGTCATATACCAAAATGCCATCGGGGTTTATGAAAGGACCCTGGCGAAAAATCGGGAAATATTGGGTGAAAATCATCCCGGCACGGCCATCGATTATGACAACCTGGGCGCAGCCTGGAATTCACTGGGGGATTACCAGAAGGCCAGCGTGAATTTTGAAAAGGCCCTGGCCATTCTTCGCGGGGCTTTTCCCGAGGGCCATCCCAGAATTCGCCAGGTGGAAGAAAACTTGGCGGCGGCAATAAGGGGGCAGAAATGAAAAGGTTACCTGAGACTTCAGAACCCTACCCATGGCCGAAAATCTTGCCTTGCTCCTGCTGACCGCCTTTCCGCTGATGGGCAGCCCCGGCCCGGCCACATTGAGTATCGCGGCCACCGCGTCCGAATTCGGCGTGTTTCGCAGTTTGCGGTACATGGCCGGAGTTACCCTTGGCACGGCGACGGTGATGTTGATGATCGCCACCGGCTTCACCGGCATCCTTTTCGCGGTGCCCGGCGTCCTGCCCGTGCTGACGGCGGCGGCCCTCGGCTACATTCTGTACCTGGCCTACAAAATCGCCACCGCGCCGGCTCTTTCTCAAAACGCAGGAAGCCGGACGCCCCCGTCCATGGCCGGCGGTCTTTTGCTCGCCATCGGGAACCCCAAAGCCTTCGCCGCCATCGGCGTGATTTATGCCAGCGTCGTGGTTGTGCCCGGGAACCCGGCATTGGACGCTTTCGCGAAGCTGGTGACCCTTTTCCTGCTGGTCGTGATCATCAATTCATCGTGGCTCGTGCTGGGAGCGTCCCTGGCCCGTTTTCTGCGGAACCCGCGCACCGGCCGCATCATCAATTTATGCTTCGCGGCGCTGCTGGTGCTCTCCGTCGTCATGGTGGCTTTGATCTGAGCGGCTAGAACCTTGTTGGCTCATCGGCCATTGGAGCGCATCGGATTTCAATCAGCCAACTTGCCGGTTGCCCATCAATTCAGCAGAATAGGGCAAACCCTCCAATCACGGAACGGGAGCGAAGGAAGATGGGACTGGGGACACTGATTGAGGAAAAGCGGGAGGAAATTCTGCGCATCGCCGCCCAACATGGCGCCCGCGATGTGCGGGTGTTCGGCTCCGTCGCCCGCGGCGAGGCCGACGCGGAGAGCGACATCGATTTTTTGGTGGAGATGGAACCTGGGCGGAGCCTGTTCGACCGCGCAGCCTTGTTCCTTGCCCTTCAGGAACTGCTGGGGTGCAAGGTCGATGTGGTGAGCGGTCGCGGGATCAAGCCGCGAATTCGCGAACGGGTGCTGCATGAAGCCGTCCCATTATGAGAGACGGCCGGGAGCGCCTGCAGGATATTCTGGGCGCGATTCAAGACATCGAACGGTAATCGGCCAGGGGGAGGATGGACGAATTGATTGATGCCCCGTAATCCTGGTAATAGAGAGGGACGCGCCGCCCATTGGCGGGCGTATTCCGTGCGCCCCCGCACCCCTAGCCGCCGAAAATTCCGATGAATGAAAACCTTCGACTCAAGCCAGAGCAGTTGACCTGCCGCTGCGCCGATGAGGACATCGCGCCCATGACCGGTGGGGAGGCCCCCCTCCTGCCCGGCCAGCAGCGGGGCATGCGGGCCGTGGAGACGGGGTTTTCCCTGAAGAAACCCTATTTCAACATCACGGTGTCCGGCCCTTCGCGTTCGGGGAAGACGACCATGGTGGAGCAGTTGGCCAGCCGCCGGGCCGCCGGCGAGCCGCCCGGCCGCGATTTGTGCATCGCGCCCAATTTCGAGGAGCCCAACCGCCCCAAGGTGATGTATCTCTCCCCGGGCCATGGCATGCTGCTCAACCGGCTGATCGACAACCTGCTGAAAATTCTCGATGAACAGATTCCCCGGCTGGTGGAGCAACCGGCCATCAAGGCGCACCTGCAGGAACTGGCGGAGACCTACAACCAGCGGGTGAAGGAGCTGACCGGGGAGGTGGAGAAGCTGGGCGCGGAAAAAGGAATTTTCATCCAGACCTCCCAGCAGGGCGTGACGCTGATTCCGCTGGCCGATGGCAAGCCGATGAGCGACGAGGATTTCATCGCGCTGGCTCCGGAGAAAAGGGAGAAAATCAACGAGATGCGCCGCGAAGTGCTGGCCAGGATGTCGGAAATCAACCCGGTGGTGATGGAGTTGGAAAAAGAGCGCCGGGACGCATCGGAGGACTACATGGAGGCGTCGATCCGCCAACTGGTGACCGGCAACATGGCCGGCATCCGCCAGCGGGCCGAGGAGGACCCGCCCCTGGCGGACTTCCTCAACGCCCTGGAAGAAGAGATCGTGGAAAAACGCTTCCTCTTCCTCCCCGAGGCCGAGGGCGCCAAGCCCTCGCAGCCCTTCGGCGTCACGCAGTTCTCGGCCATGCGCGAGCAGTTTTCGCGCAACTGCAAGGTCAACGTGCTGGTCAACCGGGGCGCCGCGAAGGGCGCGCCGGTGATCGTGGAGAACAACCCCACCTTCAACAACCTGATCGGCGGGGTCGATTTCATCGAGGACCGCGGGGTGCTCAAGACGGACTTCAACCAGATCCGCGCGGGCAGCCTGATCCAGGCCTCCGGGGGCTACCTGATCCTGCAAGCCCAGGACGTGTTGCAATACCCGGTGGCCTATATGGCCCTCAAGCGGGCGCTGCGCTCGGGGAAGATCATCCTGCGCGACCAGTTCACCGAGATGGGGCTGCGTTCCGGGGCGCACCTGGAGCCCGATCCGGTGGACTTCGACACCAAGGTGGTGATCGTGGGGGACGACCGCATGATCCAGATGATGCTGACCATGGACGACGAGTTCGCCGGATTGTTCAAGGTGCATGCGGACTTTTCCCAGACCCTGCTCCGCAGCGATGAGGTGATGGCGCAACTGACGGCCTATCTCTCCTACCACGCGGCGCAACAGGAACTGCTGCCCCCGACCAACGGCGCCCTGGCCCGGGTGGTGGAGGAGGCCAGCCGCAAGGTTTCCCACCAGAACCGGTTTTCCGCTCAGGTCAACGAGCTGATGGACGTGTTGATCGAGGCCGATCTGGTGGCCCGCTCGGTGGGCCAGACGCAACTGACCCGCGAACTGGTGGAACAGGCCCTGGTGGAAAAGCAGCACCGCCACGGCAAGATCGAAGAAGCGGTCAAACGGGAAATCAGCGAGGGCACGATCCTGCTGGACTGCGCCGGCGCCGCGGTGGGGCAGGTCAACGCGCTGGCGGTCTACCAGGTGGGACGGGTCTCCTTCGGCATCCCGACGCGCATCACGGCCCAGGCCTACGCGGGCAGGCGCGGCCTGATCAACATCGAACGCGAGGCGGACCTGTCGGGGCGCATCCACACCAAGGGCATGTTGATCCTCAACGGCTACCTGGGCCGGCTGTTCGCCCGCAAGCGCCCCCTGGCGCTCTCCCTCTCGATCACCTTCGAGCAGAACTACGGCGGCATCGAGGGCGACTCGGCCACCTGCGCCGAGTTCTTCGCGGCGCTGTCGGCCATCTCCCTGGCGCCCATCAAGCAGGCCATCGCCGTCACCGGCTCCATGAACCAGCACGGGGAGGTGCAGCCCATCGGCGGGGTCAACGAGAAGGTCACCGGGTTTTACGGGTTCGCCAAGGAACACGATTTCCCCGAGGGATGCGGCGTGATCATCCCGGCGGTGAACCAGGTCAACCTGCTGCTCTCCGACGAGATCATCCGCGCCGTGGAGGCCGGGCGGTTCTCGGTGTACGCCATCCGCCGCATCGAGGAAGGGCTGGAGATCATCACCGGCAAGGCCGCGGGGGAGATGACGCCCGATGGCGCCTTCCCGGCCGATTCGGTCTATGGCCTGGCCATGGAGCAACTCCGGGTGTTCAACCAGGAGGCCGGGGCGCAGGACGATGAACCGGCCAAGGCGCCCAAGGAGGAAACCCGGCCCGCGGCATCCGGGGACGATGCGCCGCCGTCCGGCCCCAGGGAAGTGTAACGCGGCGCGATGGAACCCAAACGGAGGCGGACACTCCGCGCCGGCATCGTCGTGGATGCGGCCAACGGGCCGATCACCTCCAAGGCCGACGCCTGCCTGGCCGGCAAGGGCGTGGAAATCCTCCCCCATATCCACGCCAACGCGGGCGGGAGCCGATTGTTTTTCGCAAGACCGATTGGCCTGGATGGTTGCCGCGCGCGGATCGTGGCATTGGCGGTAAATTTTCCACCCCCATCGCCGGAGAGACAATGAGCCCATTGGAGGTCACGCAGGAATACTTCGAGAAAGCTTCGCGGCTGATGAAGTACAGCAACCGCGTCAAGACAATGCTCTGGACCCCGTTTCGCGAGGTCAAGGTCGAAATCACGGTGGAAACCGACAAGGGGGAAATTGGCACCTACATCGGCTACCGCATTCAACACGACAAATCCCGTGGGCCCATGAAGGGCGGCCTGCGCTACCACCCCACCGTGAACCCGGAGGACATGCGATCCCTGGCCACCTTGATGACGCTGAAGACCGCCCTGGTGGACATTCCCTTCGGAGGCGCCAAGGGCGGCGTGACCTGCGACCCCCGCACCCTGAGCGACCACGAGATGGAAGTGATCACGCGAAAACTGGTGGACGGGCTGCACGACGTGATCGGCCCGTTCGTGGACATTCCCGCGCCGGACGTGAACACCAACGCCCAGGTGATGTCCTGGATCATGGACCAGTACTCCAAGTACAAGGGCTTCGCGCCCGCGGTGGTGACCGGCAAGCCGGTGAACCTGCACGGCTCCCTGGGCCGCGAAGCCGCCACGGGCCGCGGCGTGATCATGGGCCTCAACGATTTGCTGCATGACCTGCGCCGTCCCTGGAAGGACACCCGGGTGGTCATTCAGGGATTCGGCAACGTGGGGTCCTATGCCGCCTTGTTCGCCGCCGAAAACGGGGCCAGGGTGATCGCCGTGAGCAACCAGGACGGGGCGGTGCGCAATCCAGAAGGGCTCGACATCGCCAA
Source organism: SAR324 cluster bacterium (assembly GCA_022573975.1). Taxonomy (GTDB): domain Bacteria; phylum SAR324; class SAR324; order SAR324; family JACQKK01; genus JACZSY01. Next base: position 6,206 of record JACZSY010000233.1, read on the forward strand.
ACTCAACAGGCATGTGGCCAGGAAGAAACCGCTGGCCGAATTTCCCGGAGGGGAATCGGTGGAGCGGGATTCGGTGCTGACCATGGACTGCGACGTCCTCATCCCCGCGGCCCTCGGCGACGCCATCACCGAGGACAACATGAAGGACATCCGCGCCGGCATCGTCGTGGAGGCGGCCAACGGGCCGATCACCTCCAAGGCCGACGCCTACCTGGCCGGCAAGGGCGTGGAAATCCTCCCCGATATTTACGCCAACGCTGGCGGGGTGACCGTCTCGTACTTCGAATGGGCCCAGAACATCCAGCAGTTCCAGTGGAGCGAGAAGCAGGTCAACACGGCGCTTGGCCAGAAAATGAGGCAGGCCTTCAAGGACCTGAGGAAAATGCGCAAAAAATACAAAACCGACATGCGCACAGCCGCCTTCGCCCTGGCCCTGGAGCGGGTGCGCTCGGTGACGCTGCAGCGGGGGATTTTGTAATGTTTTTGGGATGTGTGCGGGGGGGATTCAGGAGGCTGTGTCCAGGGAGCGGCGTGTAATTGGAACCAATTGCCGAAATTACCTGACTTTTTTGATATAATATGCAATAGTTATATCATTATGAAATTCCCCGCCCAATTGGCGGGTTTTTTAATGATTACAAAGGTGTACGTCCGTTTGCGTGTGGTGAAGTGTACTTTCTTTTTCATGGGGTGGGCGGGATTTGGGAGATGGGAGTTTCGACGCCCGAAGCCTTAACTCCCGGCCTTCGGCCTCCCTCCCTCTCCGATGCGGAGAGGGTAAAAGCGTCGTGTTTACAATGATATTGGAAGAGAGTTTGGAGGGCGGAGGATTGCCGCCGGACCCCTCTCCGGTGCTGTATAGACCGGAGACATGGGTAACAGATGTACGAGGACATGGGTTACACATTAATCACCTTGATGATCTGTTCTCAAGTCGATTTTCGAGACGGTATAAGAACAGAACACCACATCCAACACACCG
>JACZSY010000234.1 GCA_022573975.1 SAR324 cluster bacterium
TTGGCGTACTCGGAGTCGAAATGCAGCGGGTGCTGGTTCATGGTGAGCAGCGTGAACCAGGTGTTGTCCGCCTCGGAGATGGTGCGCCCGGGCGTGTGCTCGTAGATGTCCCCCACCTGGAAATCCTCATAGAGGCGCCCCACCTCGCGGCGGATGCGGCGGGGTTTGTTTCCGGTCGATTCGTTCATGGCGTTGTTTCCTTTCCCTCCCCCTCCGCTGCCCCCACCCGCTGGCGGAAGGTGTCCCGCCAGCCGGGCGAGAGGGCCGGGATGCGCAGGGCGCGTTCGGCGTCCGCCAGGTTGTCCTTGTGGAAATACATCAGCTCGCTGATCTGGCGCACGCTCATTTGCTCCGGCCCTTCGGCGATGCGCTCCATCTCGTCCCCCGCGCCGATCTCCCCCTCTTCGATCACCCGCAGGTAGAACCCCACCCGGCCACTGCGCAGAAACGTCTTGGCGAAGCCCGGCGCGGCGAGGCGCATCTCCAGCTTGTAACAGGGCGGACGGGGCTGGGTCACCTCCAGCACGGCTTCCCCGGCGGCGCTTCCTTCGGGGGTGCCGCCGCCTGGCACCACCCGGTAGCGGTCGCCGATGCACACGTCTTGCTCCGTCACGTCGTCCAGGGTCAGGTTCTCCCCGAAGGCGCCGGGGGGGAAGCCGTCGCGCCCCATCTGACGCGCCCAATGCTGGAAATGCACCCACGGGTAGGCGTAAATGGCGCGCTGCTCGCCGCCGTGGGACTCCAGATCGGCCTGTCCGTCGCCCTCCAGGTTGAGGCGGCGGGCCATCACCCTGCCCCCCACCGGCATTTTGTAGATGCCCGAGACGATGGTGCGCTTGCCGTCGCTGATTTCCTGGGGCAGCCCCACGTTGACCGAATGAATGCGCATGGTTGGCTCCGCCTTTTCATTGAGGGATTGGATCCTCGGATTGAGCTAAGGATTTGCCCCTGGTTTTTACGTCAGCCCTGGGCCGTGCTCCTACACCACGCCTTCGGTCTTGAGCCGCTCCAGCTCTTCTTCCTTGATGCCCAGCCACTGCCGGAAGACGTCCACGGTGTGTTCGCCCATGGCCGCGCCCAGGTGTTCGAGTTTTCCTGGAGTGGCGGAAAGGAAGGGCATCGGGGCGGGCACGGTGACCGCTCCGGCGCGGGGGTCGTCCACGGTCAGCAGGTCGCCCCGGGCGGCGTAATGCGCGTCGCTCATGATGTCCGCGATGGAGTAGATCGGGCCGCAGGGCACCTCCCCCTCCGCGCAGGCCTCCACCACCTGGTCCCGGGTGAGGGAGGACGTCCAATCGGAGACGATCCGGTTGACCTCTTCGCGCGCGGCCATGCGGGCGGGCTTCTTGCCGAAGGCGTCGTCCGCGGCCAGCTCGGGCCGGCCGATCGTTTCGGCCAGGCGGGCGAACATCTTGTCGTTGGTGCAGGCGATGGCCACCCATTGGCCGTCGCTGGTGGGGTAATGGCTGTGGGGCACCGAGTTGTAGGTGTCCGCCCCCATGCGCTCGCGGACATGCCCCGTGGCCGCATACACCGGCGCCAACTCGTCCAGGAAGCGGAACATGGGCTCGTACAACCCGATGTCGATCACCTGGCCCTGGCCCGTGCGCTCCTTCACCCGCAGCGCCAGCAATATGCCATAGGCGCCGTAGATGCCGGTGAGATAGTCGGCCAGGGTGGTGGAGCCGGGCATCAGGGGCGGCGTGTCCGGCTGGCCGGTGAGGTAGGTCAACCCGCAGAAAGCGTGGGCGATGCGGGCGAAGCCGGGCAGTGAACGCTTGGGGCCGGTCTGGCCATAGCCCGACACCCGCAGCAGGATCAAGCCCTCGTTGACCTTGGACAGCACGTCGTAGCCCAGGCCCCATTTTTCCAGCGTGCCCGGGCGGAAGTTTTCCACCACCACGTCCGACTCGGCCACCATCCGCTTGAACAGCTCCGCCCCCTTGGGATGGCGCAGGTCCAGGGTGACGCATTTCTTGTTGCGCGCCTCGTTGAGCCAGTTGTAGCTGTCCCCCGCCGGGCTTGGGGTGCCCAGGCCGCGCAGGGAGTCGCCAACCCCGGGCTTTTCGATCTTGATCACCTCGGCCCCGAACTCTCCCAGGGCGGCGGCGGCGAAAGGCGCGGCGATGAAGGTGGCGATGTCCAGCACCCGGATGCCCTCCAGGGGCGCGGGAAGGTCGGTCATGGGTCTTTCCTCCTCATTGAATACGGGCAAATGCCACACAATATATCAAAACACCTGGGGGAGGAACCTTCCTCCAATCCACCTTCACGCAGGAGCATCGGCCTCTTTGCGTTCCACGTAGCCGCGGCTGGAAATATTTCCCCAGGTTCACCCTCGATGGGGAGTATGGAAACATCGTTAAATCAAATAGTTAGTGAAATAATTGGAGCAATTTCAATTTTTCTCTTGACTCTGTAGTATACTATAGAGTGTAGACTTATAACCATGAACAATTCAGAGGTGAAAATGAATGGAATGACCATCGGAAAAGTGGCCGCGCGTACGGGGGTCGGTATCGAAACCATCCGCTTTTATGAGCGGCAGGGATTGATCGCCGAACCGGCGCGCCGGCCGTCCGGGTACCGCGATTTTCCTCCGGAAGTCATCGAGCGGGTGCGATTCATCAAAAAGGCCAAGGAGCTCGGATTTTCCCTGCGGGAAATCGCCGAATTGCTTTTCCTGCGGGTGGACAATGACAGCACCTGCGCCGACGTGTTCGACCGCACAACCGTGAAAATTGGTGAAATCGAAGACAAGATGCGCGAACTCGAGCGCATGAAGGCTGCGCTGGAATCCCTGGCTTCGGCGTGTACGGGGGCGGGGCCAACCGGCGACTGCCCATTCCTTGAGGCGCTGGAACGGGAAAACGGTTTATGAACCTGTGCCAACATTCCATGGCTGAAAGAAAGGGGCGGACATGAGAATTGTGAAGGCGGAACAATCGAACCTGGCGGAAGAAGCCTACCTGGTGGAAGAAGCCACGGAGATCGAGCAGACCTCGGTTTGGGTCGTTTGGGGGGCCGTTTTAATAATTAGTATCCCGGTGTCGCTTTGCTGCTATTTACTATTGAAATATGTCCTATAATTACATGGAAAATGATCAATTGGGATCAACGCAAAAACCAGATCTCACCATAACCGGAATGACCTGCGACGGCTGCGCTCCCCATATGCGGAATTCACTCAAGTAAGGAGATTGTTATGTCTACCATGGAAGCACCTGTGCTGGATTGGAAAACCCGTTGGTTTTTCGCCCTCTTTGGCCTGTCGATTCTCGCTCTGTTTTTGTTCGGGCTTGGATATGTGGGCACCCGCTCTGTGGAGTCCCTCACCTTAGCTTTGGCCTTCTTCGGCGGGATGTCCATGGTGCTCACGCCATGAACGTTTCCCATGGTACTCGTGGCAGTACCGATGAGCATGCAGACATCGCCCTTTCAGGGGTTGAAACGCATCCTATTTTTTGCATTGGGGCTGAGCCTCACGCTGACAGCTTATGGCGCCGGATTGGCCTATATCGGAAAAATAGTCGGGTTCGCGCAGATTCAATTCGGTCTCTTCCTGATAGGCGGTACCGTCGCCTTTATTTTCGGCCTGTGGATGATGAAGCTGGTGACCCTGCCCATGGCCGAAAAGGGCCTGCCGGCCTGGCTGAATCGCCTGCCCGGGGGTAGCACTCCATTCGTGACCGGTGTGGCATTGGGGAACTGGGGCATCGGGTGTCCCGATCCGGTGTTTTACGTGCTGCTGGTTTATCTTGCCTCGGTGGGCGATGTATGGCAGGGCGCCGTGATGACGGCCGCTTATGCCGCCGGGCGAAGCTTGCCCATCGTGGGGTTCGCCGTATTAGGCCTTTTGGGAGTCAACGCGATCCCGGCGCTGGTCAAGCGGCGGGCGATAGTGGATCGCTTTTTCGGATGGGTTTTAGCCGCTATGGGTGGATTCATGTTGTCCGCGCTGCTGTTTGGGATGTGGTTCGAGTCCACCTGGGTCCACGAGGGCTGGAACTGGCTCCTGCACCGTCTCAACGAAAACTGGGGCGAGATCCAAGCGATAGGGCACACCCACGTTCACGGGGGGCCTATCATCGCGCCGATCGTATTCGTGACACTGGCCTTTGTTGTCCCGGGGGTCTGGCTGTGGATCAAGGGGCTGGCCCGCCTCCGCGTTGCGCTGCTCTCCCCCGTCGGCGCGGTGCTGGTCTTTGCCTTCTTCTTCCTGCCCACCGCCATTGATCCCACCTTGCCCGAGCGCTTGGGCGCGGAGCTGCGGCCGCCCCCAGTCCAGGTCGGAGCCAAACCTCTGGCGATAGATCAGCATAGTGGCGGGGATGAACACGATGATGCCCAGCGTGGCCATTCACAACCACGCGAGCAAGACCATCGATAGCCAAGAGGAGGATAACCGATGATTGAGCTGAAAATTCTCGCCACGCCCGGGTGCGCCCCTTGCAAGGTGGTGGAAGGCATTGCCACCAAGCTTCGAGGGGAATTCCCCCACTTGCGGGTAGAAAAGATAGACCTAATGGAACATCCCGAAGTGGCGGCAAAGTACGGGGTGGTGGCCTCACCCACCATGGTTATTAACGATACGGTGGTGTTCGTAGGCTTAGTCAGTGAAGCCCGGTTGCGGGCCAAATTGGAGGAAATGGAGCGGGTATGACGGAGGAGATAACATTACACGTACCTGGCATTACCTGCGACGGTTGAGTATCCATGATTCAGGTGGCCGTGAGCCAGCTACAGGGGGTGGAAAAGATCGAAGGTGATACGGGAGCACGAACAATCACCCTGAGTTACCAGCCGGAGTTGACTATCTTATCGGATGTCCGCCGGGCAATGGCTGATGCAGGGTATCCGCCCTCTGAATGATCAAGGACCTGCGCGAAATGCTTTGCCCAACACTTGATGCAAGCGGAAGGATTAAAACTGGCCGCCCTCACCTTCGACAAGGACGTGAGTCAACTTTCCTGTTGCGCCGGATAAGGGAGATGCCCGATCCAGGCAATGGCAATTCGGCACCGCAAACAGGGGAGGAGGCAATGGACCCGCAAAAACAAAAAGAACGCGGCCGGCTGATGGTGCCCATGTTGGTTGCGCACGTTGTGTGCTGCGGCGGGCTGATGCTGGTCGTGTTCGTGGGCTCGGCGGGGTTCGCGGCCATCGCCGCATTCGCGCGCGATCCGGTTGTGCAGGCAGTCGCCCTGGCCGGGGCGGCATCGCTTTTGGTGGTGTTGTGGAGCCGCCGCCGAACCGGAGCCGTCCGTGGGACGGGCGGGGAGCGCTCGCGCAGGACTGGTTGAAACGTGGAAATGCGTGGCCGGAATCAACAACCCAAACCTGAAGGGATGACCATGAGAAACCAGGACGAGAAAAAAAAAGAATTTGGATCTGTGGGGTGGCTACCGCTGATGCTGCTGCCCGTGGTGTGTTGCGGAGGGATGCTGCTTATCGGCGGAATCGGATCGCTCGGCATGGTTGCGATCCTGAGCTGGATTTCCGCCCCGCTGGTTCAACTCGGCGCGGTCGGACTGCTGGGCGCTGGGCTCCTGGCACTTTGGCGACGCAGGATGCGTCGGAACGCGGCGGAAACGCAGACCATCGCTGAACCGGCACAAGTACGAACGCATTCGGAGTGAGGCCGTGCCATCACCGGAACAACGCTTGGCACCCGGGAAAAGCGATGACCAGCCAGCGATCAGCGCGCGGCTCAAGGAAGTGGCGATACGCCACGGCCCGTCCGCGGGATTCGCCTTGCACTTGGTGCTGACCGCGATTGGGATATATGTCTTCATATCCACCCTCCCTATGAACGGCGCGCGCGCAACACCCAGTGACGTCGAGTCGGTCGAGGCGGATACCGTACAAGACCGCGGCCCGCCGTTTCTCCCCTGCGGTTGCTGAAACAGGTTTGCGCTCCATTGCCGGAGTGTTTTGGCGGTAAAACCCAAAGGTTTTCGGCGCATTAATAGGATTTTTAAAAATTACAGGAGGCTATATGTCACAGAAAAAATCACGCTCCGACAGGCCTAAGGCCCGGCGCGGAGAGTCTAAAGGCAAAATCATTGCCAAGAGGCGTTGGGTGCTTTGGTCAACGCTGCTCGTTTTCGCCGTGTTCGTGGGAGCCACACTGATGGCCATGACTGTGACCGGGCAGAGCCGCGGTGAGCCGGTCGCCGATTTTACCGTGGACACGGCGCAGGGACCGCTGAGTATGGCAAGCCAGAAAGGCAACATTCTGATCTACTTCTTTTCCTTTCCTGGTTGACCGCAATGCATGCTGGAGGCTCCAGCACTCGCCCGGATTGAACAGGAATACAGAAGCGACGGCCTGAAGGTCATCGCGGTCAACGTGTTCCCGCAGATTCCGCTCCAGAAATGGGAAAGATACTTTCGGCAGTTTTCTGGCGACAGTGGCATCATCCTCGCACAAGATACCCGGCGGGAGGCCATCATAACGCTCAATGTGAGAACAGCGGGCGCGACCGTCATTCTCGACAAGCAAGGACGCATTGTGTTCAGGGACCCCTTGGCATCCACCTATAAGGTCTTGAAGGACGCGGTGGAGAAGGCACTTTAATGGATTTTCAAGCATGGGCTACCGTCTGGATCGGAAGCATGGCGGACGCGCTCCCGGTCGGCTACGCCTTTGGAGCGGGCATGGTTTCCACGGTAAACCCTTGCGGGTTCGCCATGCTGCCCGCTTACCTGGCTTTGTACCTGGGGACGGGTTCCGATCAATTTTATCAACAATCGGTCATGGCGAGGGGAATTCGCGCGTTTTGGATCGCGTCGGTGATGACGGTTGGGTTCGTGCTGCTTTTCGGCGCCATCGGAACCATTTTCTCATTTGGCGGGCTTCTCGTCATTGGCATCATGCCGTGGATGGGACTCCTCATCGGGTTGGCGCTGTTTGGATTTGGCGTGTGGATGCTGACCGGGCGCAGTGTATCGGCCGGCGTTTTCCATCGTATCGCCGGACGAATCGGCGATCCCCGCGATGTTTCCACGCGCGGCTTTTTTCTCTACGGAATCGCCTTTGGCGCCGCCTCGCTCAGTTGCACCCTGCCGATCTTCCTTACCGTGGTGGGGAGCGCCTTCACCTCGGAAGGCGCCCTCTCGGGCCTGTTGCAGTTCATCGGTTATGGGCTGGGCATGGGCTCCGTCGTTCTGGGATTGAC
>JACZSY010000421.1 GCA_022573975.1 SAR324 cluster bacterium
GGAAAACTTTGAAAAGTTTCAACAAATTTTTTTATAGGAAAAACAAGTATTTTAAGCTCTCATTCCAATATCTTATTAAAAGGTTTCATCCATTTTTTCCAAAAAATGTCCGGGGGTGTGGGGGATGAAATCCCCCACGCATTTGGTTGATCACAGGCCTTTTAAACCACTGTCATTTCCGCCTCGGTCATCTTCGTTTCGTTGTCTTTTTTCAATCCAGCTGGAACACCGGCGGCGCGAGATCGTCCGGCGGTTCCCGTCCCATCAGGATCGAGGCGGTGGAGGCCAGATTGGCCAGGGTCATCGGCTGTTCCGGCGTGCTGGGTTTCAGGGTGTAATCGCCCCGGTATTCCGGATCGAACAGGTAGAGGGGCACCGGGTTGATGGAGTGGCGGGTGTTGATCTCGCGCTTGCCCGTTTTGGGATTGCTGGAAATCATCTCCTCGGCGTTGCCATGGTCCGCGGTCACCAGGGCCGTGCCGCCCGTCTGGGCCAGCGCGTCGAAGATCAGGCCCAGGGCCGCATCCACCTCCTGCACGCCCCGCACCGCCGCCGCCAGGTCGCCGGTGTGGCCAATCATGTCCGCGTTGGCGAAATTGATCAGGCCGAAATCGAACCGGCCCGACACGATCAGCTCCTGCGCCTTGTTTCCGATCGCCGCCGCCTGCATGGCCGGGGCCTGGGCGAACGAGTCCACCTTGTCCGATTGGATGAGGATGTATTCTTCGCGCTCCGGGTCCAGCGGTTCGCGGTAGCCGCCGTTGAAAAAGAAGGTGACGTGGGCGTATTTCTGGGTTTCGGCCAGCCTGAACTGCCGCAAATTCCAATCGAGGAGCCTTTTTCCGAAAGGCTCGGCCACGCTGCTGGGGCGCATCAGGGTGAGCGGGGGCAGGTTGGTGTCCTCGTCATAGATCATCATCCCGGCGAAGCGCACATCCGGCCGCCCCTCGCGCTCGAAATGCGAAAAATCGTCTTCCACCATGGCCTGGGAGAACTGGATGGCGCGGTCTCCCCGGAAGTTCATGAAGATCACCGAATGACCGTCCCGGATCGGCGCCCGTGGCTGTCCGCCGCGCACCACCACGAAGGGAGGCAGGTCCTGGTCGATGGCATCGGGCATCCCCGCGCGCAGGGTCTTGACGGCCTCCGTGGCGGAAGCGAAGGTGTTTTCGCAGCGGCCCAGCACATGGGTTTCCCAGCCGCGGCGCACCTTGTCCCAGTTCTGGTCCCGGTCCATGGTGATCACTTCGCGCCCGCCGCCGCTGGCGATGGCATAATCCCGATTGGGCCCCTCCGAATTGACCGCCCCCAGGGTGGCTTCAACCGCCTCCACGTAGTCCAGCGCCGACTGGTAGGGCACATCGCGCCCATCCAGCAGCGCATGCACATAAAGCCGGGATACACCCCGTCGGTGGGCATAGCCTATGATCTGTTCGAAATGGGAAAGGTGGCTGTGCACATTGCCGTCCGAGAGCAGGCCGATCAAATGCAGGGGCGCGCCATCGCGCAGGCAGTTGTCGATCAATTCATTCAGCGCCGCGCCCTCAAAGAAAGCGCCGCTGCGCAGCAGAGTCTGAATGCGAGTAGCGCCCATGGGCAGGATGCGCCCGGCACCCATGGTGAGATGCCCCACTTCCGAGCCGCCGATATCGTTCTCCGCCGGCAGGCCCACATAATGGCCATGGGTGTAGATTTCCCCGCGCGCATAGCCGGAAAGCAGGCGGTCGAAGGCCGGCGTGGTGGCCTGGCTGATGGCGTCCCCTTCATCCCCATTGCCAATGCCCCAACCGTCCAGCACAATATTGATCACCGGGCCCCGCCCCTTGAAGCGCTCCACCAGGGATTTCAATTGCATGATCCGCCGCCATTTCTTTGCTTAGGGGTAAAACGATACACGTTGCGGATTTCTTTGCCTGCAAAACGCCTCTTTGCCAATAATCCGTACCAAAAAACCGTACCTATAAAGCGGACCGGTGGGCGGACACCACCATGGACGGCGGGGAACCTTGCTGCGTGCCTTCAATCACAGGCCAAGTATGGATTGAGAAGGCCCCGATGGCAAGAAACGCGGATGCTTTCAGG
>JACZSY010000235.1 GCA_022573975.1 SAR324 cluster bacterium
GATGGCGCCCAAGGCGCCCATGGCGCCCATGGCGACGCCGCCCCGGGACTGGAGACCATCGAATGCGCCGAGGCCAACCTGGACGACGCCAATCCCGAATGGATCGGTTATCTGATGGAACGCCTGCTGGAGGCGGGGGCGCTGGACGTGTGCCTGATCCCGGTGCAGATGAAGAAGAACCGGCCCGGCACGCTGATCCAGACGCTCTATCCTCCCCGCCTGCGCGACACGGTCGCGGCCCTGCTCTTTTCCGAGGTCACCACCCTTGGGGTGCGCTTTCGCACCCTGGAGCGAATGACGCTGGCCCGGGAAAGCGCCCGGGTGCGCACGCCCTGGGGCGAGGTGGAAGGCAAGGTTTCCCATCATGAGGGGAAGTCCAGGTTCTCCCCGGAATTCGAATCCTGCCGGAAACTGGCGCGGGAACGGAACGTTCCGCTACGGGATGTCTACCTGGAAGCCACGCGAGCCTGGGCGGAAGGGCAGGAGGGGGAATAAAAATCCTTTCGCCGCCATGGCGGGGCCGCGGGCAGGTCGGCTCTTGCGCACCTTCTCCGGGCATAAGAGATCTGTATTCAGCGTGGCCTTTTCCCCGGACGGCCGGCTGGCCCTCTCGGGCTCAGAGGACGAGACCCTCAAGCTGTGGGATTTTGGGCTTGGGCGGTGATGGGGGGGGCGAAGGGGGCCTCACCCCAAACGACGAGGCCTCGTTGGAAGAACCTCAATCATCCAATCCAACCCACCCCATGGAAAGAAAGCTCCCCTCCCTTTGTGGGGCGACGGGGGAATCCCCATCCCCTGCCCTTCCCCACCGAGTGGGGAAGGGTGACTTATTTACCTATATCGTTGTAATGAAACATTTCCCCCCCTCCATTCGATGGAGGGGGGAGGAGGCCATAGGCCGGAGGGGGGCGGATTCAAGCGTCGAAACTACCATCCCCTCAATTCTCACCCACCCCGTGAAAAGAAAGCTCCCCTCCCTGCGCGCGGGAAGGGGCTGGGCTGGGGGTGGGGTCCGGCGGGTAGTTGCCGCCGGGGTGAGGCCTCGGGCGTGGCTTTACTGGTATTCCCCTGCATCCGCCTTCCCAGGGTGCGGTACGCCCCCCATCAAGATTTCCGTGATCCCGCCGATAAATAAGGGTAGACTCGACAACGGAAAGGCCGGCGCGCGCTTCGGTGCGCGATCTTTGCCGATTCCAAGGACCCACCCCGAAACCGATGGCGGGCGCGATGAGAACACCATTGCACGATGTTTGGCGCAACCTGATCCGAACCGCGGCGGCGCGCGCCGCCCCCTGGGTGCTGCTGGCCGCTCTGGCCGGCGTGGCCGTGTGGGTGGGCCAGGGCGCCCAGGCCCAGGATTCCTCCTGCGGCAAGCTGACCACCAGGATTTTCGACACCTACGACCTGGACGAGTTGCGGCGATTGCTGGAACTGGCCCGCGAATCGGGATTTTCCGAAGAACAGGTGCGGAACATCACCGTGGAGGACGAAGAGGGGAACACCATCAACGCCTTCAAGGTGATCGAGGACATCGAGCGCTGCCGCCGGGAGGAGAAGGCACGGCTGGAAGAGATACAGAACCGCAAATACCTGACTCCCCAGGACGTCTTCAAGGAACTGGACGGCGGGCAGAAAAAGGATCTCAAGGACCTGCGGGATAAACTGTTCCCCCGCTAGGCGCATCCTCGGCCCGGGCCTGGGCGGCGCGCTCCCGCGGTTCCCAAACAAGCACCGTTTCCCAAACACCGGCCGCCGGATTCGTTCCCCGCCCGTGCCTTTCCCGCAGAAAAATTCGCCGAAAAATTCGCCGGAATACTCGCCGAATTTCGGCCGATTTTCCGCCCCTTGTCCCGCATCCACCCCTCAGGCGAAGCCACCCCGGCTTGGTGTCCCAGGGAAAAGTTCTCTTCCCGTCCCCGGCGGCGCAGTGTATGGTTCCGGTAATATTTCTTTGCGAAAATTCTTTGCGTTTTTCTTTGCGGTTTCTCTTTGTAATGTTCCTTGCGTATTTTTCCCGGCGGGCGATCCATCATGTTTTGTTTTTAAAAAACCTGTGATCAACTCGAAAAAAGCGGGAGTGGGGCGCCTCCGGCGGCCCTCCGGGGGGAAATTTTGAAAAGTTTCAACAAACTTTCTCATAGGAAATACAAGTATTTAAACCTATCATTCCAATATCTTATTGAAAGTTTTCATCCATTTTTTCCAAAAAATGGTCTGGGGGTGTGGGGGATGAAATCCCCCGCGCTTTTGGTTGGTCACACCCCTTTTAAAAAACCATGGAAAAGGGGAGCCGGGGGGATGAGGCCTCCCCGCAATGCCCGTCCGCCCAGATTACACCACGCAAAATATTCTCTAACGGCCTTGCCCGAAGGCCCCCCACCGGAAGCGCCAGGGTGGCGCCGCTTGGCGGCCCCCGCGCTCCCCTTCGGGTTGATGGGCGAACGGTCTTGCGGGTACCATTGACGGGCGCAATTGAACAGCAGCGCCGAATGACAAAATCTGGCGGCCTTTGGCCACGATTCGCCGCGCCGTCCGGCCGCAATACAAACATTTACCCTAATAATGAGCGGGAACCAAATTGAATGCCCAACTCCAGGCGATACGCACCTTTTTCTCAACCTGGCCCCCCTTTACGGAAATGGAATCACAGGTGCTTCCGGGGCAGATTCTTTCCTTTCTCGAGGCCGGCACGCCGGCCGGCCGCCGCCGGGCTTTGTCCAACGCCAGCAGCCTGTTCCGCCTGCACGAATGTTACCGGGAGTTGGGCATATTCCGCGCGGGCCAAAACGAGCGGGCAGAAAGATTCGACGAACTGCTTGCGCTTTCCCTGGAAAATCTGGCCGCATCCATCCGCGCAGGGCGGCAGCGGGACCCTTTGGCCCTGATCCAATTTTGCTTCGAATTCGGCCGCCATCAAGCCACCCCCCGCAACGATGTGATCCGTCAATTCATTCATACGGCGCTGAACCTGCCCATCGGCGGGAATCCCATGAAATACAGCCTCTTCATTGGCAATGTCCTTTATGCCAGCGAAGGCAAGACCCACGACGAGATGGCGGAGGATTTCAAGAACCTGGGCCTGGGCGCGCAGCCCATTTGCGGCGGCATGTTGAAGCGCACCGCCCAACTGGAAATCCATTACGACGTCAGCTCCAGCGCCTACCGCACCGGAGACCCGGGGCAGGTGCGCGATGCGCTGCTGCGCGCCATCCGCGCCAGCGGCGGCGGCGAGGACAAGGTTTCGATCAAGCTGGAAGAGCGGGTGTAGGGGGTCCGCTTCGGGGTTTGCATCGCCCCCTATTCGGCCAGTTTGCCTTCCGAATGGGGCAGGGCTTCGGCCTCGGTGGCCGGGCTGGGCACGGAACGGAACTTGGTCTTCTCGTTCTCATGGTAGGGATCGCGGAGCAGGTCGCGGGTGAAGTCGAAACGGTCGCGGTCGGTGTAGGCCATGGCGATGATGCCGGTGTCCATGCGGATGGCGTCCTTGGGGCAGGCCTCCACGCACAGGCCGCAGAAGACGCAGCGCAACTCGTCGATATCGAAGACCACCGGGTATTTCTCGACCGATTTGTCCTCCATTTCCCCCGACTCGATGTGAATGCAGTTGGCCGGGCAGATTTCCTCGCACATGTAGCAGGCCACGCATTTGATGAAGCCGTCCTCCCGCACGGTGAGGCGGTGCCGGCCCCGATAGCGCGGGGAAATGCGGCGTTGCTCTTCCGGATAGGAGATGGTCACCACGTCGCGCTTGCCGAACATGTTGCGGATAAAATGCCGCACGGTGATGCGCAGCCCGGCCAGGATGGCCGGCAGATACAGCGCTTCGGTGAAGCCCCGCGTGCGGTCCACCACTTTCACTTTCAGTTCCGCTTTCAAAGCGCCGCCAATGTCCATGCCTTTGCCATCTCCCTTAATATAAACTGCTGAAAAACCGCGGATGAACGCGGATAAACGCAGATTAAAAATTATTTACGATGCGTTTAATCTCAATCCTTGGTTTGGCGAAATTTATTAACAAGCAAATTTTCAGATCAATGGCTTTCAGGTAATTCAGGCACTGGGCCAATTGATTTTCATCCAGCAATTTCACGGTTTTCAATTCTATTATGACCGAATTTTCAACGATCATGTCCGCGAAAAATTCTCCCACCAAAAATCCATCATAAAATACATTGATCCCTTTTTGTTGCTCAATATGAATTCCTGTTTTCCTCAATTCATATACCAGCGCATTTTCATAAACTTTTTCGAGAAAACCCGAACCCAGTGTGTTGGATACTTGATAGGCACACCCTATAACTGTTCAGTAAGTAGGTTTAATCTGCGTTCATCTGCGTTCATCCGCGGTTAATTCCTTATACCTCCAGTTGGACGCGTTCGATGGTTCCTGGATTTCACCCGGCCTGCCAGTGGTCGATGGCCAGCAACACCAGGGCGGTCACCATCACATTGGCCAGGGCCAGAGGCAGCATCTTCTTCCATCCCAGTTCCATGATCTGGTCGAAGCGGAAGCGGGGAATGGTCCAGCGCAGGATAATCACCAGCCAGCAGAAGAAAATGGTCTTGGTGATGAAGGCCCCGATCTGCAGCAGCGCCACCAGCCACACCGGCAACTCGAGAATCCAGCCGAACAGGTGGAACCCATCGGCGAAGAGCCAGGGTATGTGATACCCGCCGAAAAACAGGGTCACGGTGAGGCCCGCGGTGCCCACGATGGCCAGGTATTCGGCCAGCATGAAGGTGGACCAGCGCATGCCGGAGTATTCCAGGAAGTACCCGGCGATGATCTCCGATTCGCCCTCGGGCGCATCGAAAGGCAGGCGCTTCATCTCGGCCAGCATGGCCGTGAAGAAGAGCACGAAAGCCAACGGCTGGGTGAACACGCCCCACTTTGGAATCAGCCCATCGAACCAGTAGGTGTTTTGGTTTTCCACCAGGGTGCTCACGGTGACCGAGCCGTTGACCATGAACACGCCAACCAGGGACAGTCCCAGGAAAATCTCGTAGGACAGCATCTGGGCGGTGGCCCGGGTGGCGCCCAGCATGGCGAATTTGTTGTTGGAACACCAACCCGCCAGCACCGCGCCGTAGACGCCCATGGAAGTCACGGCCAACACCAGCAAAATGCCGATGTCCACGTCGGTGATTTGAAAGGTGAATCCGCCGATCGGCGCCGCGAAGGGGATGATGGCCCAGATCACGATGGAGGCGAACAGGGCGAAAAACGGGGCGATGGTGAAAATGACCCGGTCCGCGCCCTCGGGGATGGTGTCCTCCTTGAAGATGGACTTCAATCCGTCGGCCGCGATGTGCAGTATGCCATGCCCGGTGAAGCGGCCCACGTTGGCGCGGTTGGGTCCGAGGCGGTCCTGCACCGCGCTCATCCATTTTCGCTCCATCAGCGTGAGCACGGTGCCCGTCAGCATCACGAACCCCATCACGATCACGGCGATTTTGAGGATCGCCTGCACGGCCGGATTGACGAGAATTTCGAGGATTGCGTCCATGAATTCCTTAACCTTCAGTGGTTGACACCGCGGGTTCCTTGCCCTTCATGTTCTTGAAAAAACGGGGTGCGGAATCATCGGTTTTCCGGGGACTCCCGTCCGGCGGGCCTACCGCTCCAGTTCCCCGCCGATCATGTTGATGGAGCCGAAGATGGGCACGATGTCGGCCAGGTAATGGCCGACGGTCATCTCTCCCATGGCCGCGACGAAGTTGAAACACGGCGGGCGCACCCGGCACTTGAGAGGTTGTCCGCTGCCGTCGGAAACGATGTAGAACCCCAACTCGCCATTGCCTCCCTCCACCGCCTGATAGGCCTCGCCCGGAGGCGGCTGGGGGCCGTCCATCACAATCTTGAAATGGTCGATCAGGCCCTCGATGGAGTTGAAGACCTCGTACTTGTCCGGCATCCAGACCCGCCTGTCGCGGCAATGAAAGTCCCCGGGAGGCAGCTTGTCGGAAGCCTGGCGGATGATGGAGATGGATTGCCGGATTTCCTCCTGGCGCACCAGGAAGCGGTCGAAGCAGTCGCCCACGGTGCCCACCGGAATTTCGAAATCCAACTGGTCATACACCAGGTAGGGGTCGGCCCGGCGCACGTCGTAGGGCACGCCGCAGGCCCTCAGCATGGGGCCGGTGAAGGCGTGTTCGATGGCTCGTTCCTTGGACAGGATGCCCACGTCCTTGACGCGGTCGATGAAGATGCGGTTTTTCAGGATCAGGGCTTCGCCTTCGAGCAGCACCGCTTCCACCTTTTGCAGGCGGTCCTCCAACATGGGCAGGAAGCCGTCGGGCAGGTCGTTGGCGTTGCCGCCGATGCGCGCCCAGTTGGTGGTCAGGCGCGCCCCGGTCACCTCCTCCACGCATTCCCACAGATATTCCCGCACCTTGAGGAACCACAGGAAAACGGTCATGGCGCCGATTTCCATCGCCGTGGCGCCGTTGCAGGTGAGGTGGTCGGTGATCCTGGATATCTCGCACATGATCACGCGGGCGAACTGGGCGCGGGGAGGCGCCTCCACGCCGAACAGCTTTTCCACCGTCAGCGCGTAGCCCACGTTGTTGATCAGCGGGGAGACGTAATTGAGGCGGTCGGTGTAGGGCATTATCTTGATGTAGTTGGTGGCTTCCGCCTCTTTTTCGAACCCCCGGTGGAGATAGCCGATTTCCGCTTCCATCTTCACCACCACCTCGCCGTCCAGTTCTATGGCGAAACGGGTGATGCCGTGGGTGGCGGGATGGGAAGGCCCGAGTTCGATCTTCATCGGCTCGGCGCCGAAGTCCAGGGGTTTCAGTCTGCGTTTGGTAGTCATGCCGGCTCTAGTTCTCCCGATCCGAGGCGGGTGTCGCGGGATTTTCCACCGGCTGGAACCTCTCACCGTAGTCGTAACGTTCCCGCACCGGGCGCATGGGCAACAAGGGCTGGGAGAGGTTTTTATCGTAATCCTTGCGGAGCGGATAGCCCTCGAACCCATCATAGAGCAGCAGGGGAATCAGGTTCGGATGGCCCACGAAACCGATCCCGTACATCTCGTGACACTCGCGCTCGTACCAATCCGCCGCGACCCACAGCTCCAGGATCGAATCCACCTCGGGGGCAGCCTCTTCCAGCGGAATCTTGATTCGCA
>JACZSY010000422.1 GCA_022573975.1 SAR324 cluster bacterium
TGTAGATGCCCCTGCCCCCAACCGAGAAAATCGCGTCGTTCACGTCGGCGAAAACGAAGGCGGCGTCGCCCTGGTTTACGGCCGACATGCTGGCGGCGCCGCTCCCGTAGGGTTGCACCAGCATGCGGATATTGGTTTTCTCGGTGATCAGTTTTGCGATCACCGTGCCCATGGTGTGATAGAGGCTGCCCGGTTTGAGCGTCGCGAAACTGACCACCTGGGCCTGGCTGGTGGATGCGATCAGCAGGTGCGCCAGCAGCAGGGCGCCCAGCAATGCGAGTGTTCGTCGTGACCTTGGCATGTGTTTCCCCTTCCAACGGCTGAAATTTCAGGTTTCGGAGCCTCCGGCGCGGATCGGTGCACCGCCCCGCCTCCGCTCCCGGATCGATTGAATCCTTTTATACGGGTTCATTCCCAACCGCAAGCGGCGGGGACGTTCAATTCATTGCCGATACCTGAGTGGATGTTTCCCTTCCCCATCAAAGAAGACCCCGAATACCATGTTCGCCTCCCCGCCGCAAACCCGGAGTGGCGCTCAAATCCCCGCCGGAGTGGCGCCGCCCCCGCAAGGCCCGGCTTGATGCCCCCCCGCCGCGGGCCAACCCACACGGACGAATCCCGCCACACCCCCCTCCGATCGCGCCCGGAAGCACCACTCGCTGCCGGCCAGGCGTCACCGCGGAACCGTGGGGCGGGCGGGGATGAGGTGTTTTGCGGGCCCGGCCACGCGCGGGGCGGCAGGCGGGGCCGCCGGGCAGGAATCTATCTGGGCCGAAGCACCCGCCCCTTGCCTTTGCGGTTTAAGATCGCCATGGCGCCATTGCCGGTTTTGTCCGCGTAAATTTGGACAACCTGCTCTCCGTTCTTATTGTCAAGAAACATGCCGGGACTGCCGGTGATGGTTTTCATTTGAAAAAAGATTTTACCTTTCCCCTCCCCGGCCGATAAAACCAATTCCGCGTTTCCGTTTTCAGTCCCTTTCGCGTTGATAATTTTATCCTCTTTGTTGTTGTAGATATTGAGCATTCCATGGCCTTCATCGGTATGGGTCAATACGATCGAGGGCCTAAATAAGCCTTTGGCGGAGAATGTGTAGATTTTTCCTCCGAGTTTCCAGCTTTCCAGCGCCACCACAACATTTCCCTGCGCATTCACCACCTCGAACTTACCGGCCTGGATCACTTCCGGGATCGGTGCAGTTGCCCCGTAGGAAATTCCGGCCACGAGCAGGATTATCAAAAATACGATGATGCGCCGCTGAAAGCGGACCTGGTTTTCGATTTTGGCGAGTCTGGAGTTTATGGCGTCCATGGTGCCCTCCCTTATGTTGGTTGAGGGCACTTATTAGCATGGATTGGAAAATGAGGCCAGTCTGCCCACGGAAGGCGATTTTTCCAGGCGGCGATGCTGGCCTCTTTCCTTTCCAAGAAAAATGTTATCGTATCCGCCAATTTTTACCGGATCAAAACCAAAAGGCGCTTTCCATTGGACGCTGGAATATCGGCCCGGATGCGATTATAGGCGTCCCAGGGGCGAATCTGAGGCATTTAAAGGTTGAGGCCCTACCCTTGGCCTTGGCCGGGGAAGTATTGCGTAGGAATGTCGAGGCGTCATGCTGAATATTGGAGGTTGACGGGACAGCGGGGCGGGTATACGTGGGATATAGAGCATCCGGTTTTACACCGAATAAAATGAATTGGCTTCCCTCGCGTTCCCACCGCCTTCAACGGCTTCCGGGTGCTCTGCGCGGGGGCGGCCATGTGCGCCAAGGAAGGCGGATAGAATGGAAAAGGACAAGAATGGGCTAAGGCCAAAAGTTGATTATGTGGATGATTACAAGGTTGTCTGTGACCACGGGAAAAAGCGTATAGGGAAGGCTGCTAGGCCCACCCAAGATGGCGCGTGGGAAAAAGCCTGGGACAAGGTACATGAGTTGGGATGGCAGCGGCAGGAAGTTTGGGGGAGTGATGATATGGAATACTGGCTGAAACTACCAGACGCGGGATTTATAGGCAAGAAACTACAAGCCGCAATAATAGCACTCAATGAAATTATGATTGACAATCCAAT
>JACZSY010000423.1 GCA_022573975.1 SAR324 cluster bacterium
CCGCCCTGGGCGAGCGCCTGCGCTACGCGTTGCGGTGGGAATTGCGCGATAAGCGGGGTTCGTCCCTGTTGAACTCCCTGCTCGCAATGATGGGAACGTTTTTGCGTTCCCCTTCGCCCGGCCCGCCTCGCCCCGGTGCTGTGGCGGCCCGCGGCGGCGACGGCAATCGGGAGCCAGCCGGGGGCCTGGAACGTTTGTTGTTCGGATCGAACAAAAATCCGGTGAAAATCCAATCGTCCCGGATGTGGGGGCAGCATGATTTCTACCGGATTTCTCTTTATCTCTTTTGCCGGGAGATCGGGGTTCGCTTCGCTGCGGACGATGACCGGTGGCTGGGATTTTTCGATGAGGTGGCGCGTTCGGCCATGTGGTGGTGGCCTTTTGAAAACCTGTGCGTGGTGTCGGAGCGGCCTGAGATGCTGCGGTTGGACGAGGCTGGCCGTCCGCATTGTCCCAGCGGGCCGGCCGTGGCGTTTCGCGATGGGTGGCGGGTGTGGGCCTGGCATGGCGTCCAGGTACGCCGTAAAATCATCGAAACGCCGGTCAATCCGTTGAGCATAGACCTGGAAAGGAACGCCGAGGTGCGGCGGGTGTTGATCGAGCGATGCGGTTGGGAGGCCTATATCGAGGCCACTGGCGCGGAGGTCATTCACACCGACGAGGTGGGCGACCTGCTGGAAAAGACGGTGGGGCGGGACATTACCGTGCGCCTGGCGCGGGTGGTCAACGGGACGCCGGAGCCTGACGGCAGCCACAAGCGCCACCTGATTCCCGTTCCCCTGGAATCCCAATCCTGCCGCGAGGGCATCGCCGCCACCTATGGCCTTCAGGCCGGGGAGTATCGCAATATCGTGCGCACCTGATACCGAAAGCATTCAGCGGACAGGCAGCCGGGGGCCGTTTGAAGCGGAAAATTAAAACAACGAGGCGGGGGGTGGCGCGGCCGGAGACTATTTTTCCCCAACCGCTTTCGGGTGAAATTTAAAAATCCTTGCTGGAAATATCGGCGTTGAATCCAGCGCCCCCCATTTTTCCGTCGGCGCCAAGGGAGAAAATTTCGAACTCCCCGGACTCGAACGTGTACTCGAACGGATGCCCCCACCCATCCGGCGGTATGCTGGTGGCATCCAGATAAGGCCCCCTCCAGCGGGCCAGGCCGACGCCCGCATCCGGCTTTTTGATCAAAGCCGCGAGACCCTGTCCTGTGCCCGGGTAATATGCGGTATCCAGCCGGTAGAGTTTCAACGCCAACTCCAAAATACGGATGCGGTATCGGGTAATGGCCGCCCTGACCCGATCCGAATCCTCGATCATTGGCCGATTTTCTTCCGGCGCGGCGGGGGTGGAGAACCCGGCCAGCATCCCCATGAAGCACAAAACGAAAATCCGCTTTCTGATGGAGTCTCCCTTCGGAGAATGGGATGCGCGTTTGGTTCCCGGCGCCCTCGGCGGCTTCCCGGCGGTGCGCGTGAAATGGATCGCCGTTTGACCGTGCCCGGATCAGGTTACTTCCCGGCTGCCGTCCGAATAGCGCACCTTGATCGTGACGGTGCCCTCGTTCAGCAGCCAGGGACGCACCTCGAAGCTGCGGGCGCCGCTTTTGTGCATGGGGTCCGTTTCGGCGATTTGGCGCGCCTCGGCCAGGGAGCCGGCCCGGATGATCACCATCCCTTCACCTTCCCAGGTTTCCTCGTCGTCGGCCCAGAACGGCCCGGCGCCGAACATGATCCCTTTTTCCTCCAGTTCGACCTGAAATTTCAGGTGAGGTTCGATGTTTTCCATCACGGGCCCCAACCCATTGGTGGGCTTGGTGAACACCACATATAACTGCTTTTGCAACATTCCCTTGCTGGCTTCGAGAATGTCTTTTCTTTTGATATCCGGTCCAGCCATGATTTTGTCTCCTTTTCGGAAGTGAGGATGGGCGCTCCCGGCCCTGGGCGGTCTGCCCCATGCGCCGAGAGGTTCCATTGAAAATATATTATGGACCCTTTATC
The DNA here is from genome assembly GCA_022573975.1 of SAR324 cluster bacterium. GTDB lineage: Bacteria > SAR324 > SAR324 > SAR324 > JACQKK01 > JACZSY01. The sequence continues at coordinate 1,998 of JACZSY010000423.1, forward strand.
ACATGAATCGTTTCGGGTTAAATCATTTTTCTGCGCCGCTGCCGTGAAATAGATCCATGG
>JACZSY010000021.1 GCA_022573975.1 SAR324 cluster bacterium
CCGCCCTGTCCTCTCGATTGGAAAGCGGTCTCCCCCTCTCCTTGGGAGAGGGGGCCGGGGGGGGTGAGGCGCTTTACTCCTCAAGTTTCAGCACGGACATGAAGGCCTCACCCCCGCCCTTCGGGCACCCCCTCTCCGAGGGAGAGGGGGATTGATTGGAAGATTATTGGCCTTTCACCGTTTCAGGGCCCGGGTAATGGTATCGAGAATCGTTTCGGGACTGTTCATTACCTCGTCGTTGGAAAACCGCAAAACCTGAAAACCGGCACTTTGCAGAATGGCATCCCGCTCGGCATCGCGTTCAACCTGTCCCTTGTGGATCGGCCCGTCAACTTCAATGATCAACTTTCCCTCCAAAGAGCAAAAATCCACTATAAACCGCTCGATCACGTGCTGCCGCCTGAACCGGAAACCAAGAATGCGCATGCGCAAATGCCGCCAAAGCAAATCTTCCGCGGGTGTCGGATTGGACCGCATGCGGCGGGTTTCGGCCTTCAATTTCTCCCACGTCCCCTCGCCAGCGGTTTGCCACCGGTAAATTTTGCCTTTCCTTTCCATCTATTTATTCCGCCCTGTCCTCTCGATTGGAAAGCGGTCTCCCCCTCTCCTTGGGAGAGGGGGGGGGTGAGGCGCTTTACTCCTCCAGCTTGAGCACGGACATGAAGGCTTCCTGGGGCACTTCCACGGTGCCCACCTGCTTCATGCGTTTCTTGCCGGCCTTTTGTTTTTCCAGCAGTTTGCGTTTGCGCGAGATATCGCCGCCGTAGCATTTGGCGGTGACGTTCTTGCGCAGGGCGGTGACGGTCTCGCGGGCGACGATTTTGGAGCCGATGGCGGCCTGGATGGCCACCTCGAACAGTTGGCGGGGGATGTGCTTGCGGAGCTTGTTGACCAGTTCGCGGCCGCGGATGGGCGCCTTGTCGCGGGGGACGATGATCGACAGGGCGTCCACCGGCTCGCCGTTGAGCAGCACGTCCAGCTTGACCAGCTTGCCGGGGCGGAAGCCGATGTGCTCGTAGTCGAAGGAGCCGTAGCCGCGGGTGGCGGTTTTCAGCTTGTCGTAGAAGTCCACGATGATCTCGTTGAGCGGGAACTCGTAGTCCAGCATCACGCGCCGCTCATCGATGTAGTTCATCCCCTTGTGCTCCCCCCGCCGCTGCTTGGCGATGGCCATGATGGCGCCCACGTATTCGGTGGGGCAGATCACCTGGCCCTTGATGTAGGGTTCGGCGATGTAATCGACCTTGGCAGGATCGGGGAGGTTGTTGGGATTGTCCACCAGGCGCACCTCGCCGGTGTTCATATGCACCTCGAAGACCACGGTGGGGGCGGTGGTGATCAGGTCGATCCCCATTTCGCGCTCGAGGCGCTCCTGCACGATCTCCATGTGCAGCAGCCCCAGGAACTTGCAGCGGAAGCCATAGCCCAGGGCCATGGAGGTTTCCGGCTCGAATTCCAGGGCGGCGTCGTTGAGGGCCAGCTTTTCCAGGGCGTCCTTGAGGTGCTCGAATTCCTCGCCGTTGGCCGGGTAGAGCCCGCTGAAGACCATCGGCTTCATGCGCGTGTAGCCCGGCAGCGCCTCTGTGGCCGGGTTGCGCTCCCCCGTGATGGTGTCTCCCACCCGGGCGTGATGGATTTCCTTGATCGCCGCCGACATGAAGCCCACCTCACCGCAGGAGAGGGCTTCGGCGTCCTGCTTGGCCGGGGTGAACTTGCCCAGGGTGGCCACCTCGAAGGCTTTTCCGGTGGCCATGAAGCGGATGCGGTCGCCGCAACGGATGCTGCCGTTCATGATGCGCAGGTTGACCATCACCCCCAGGTAGTTGTCGAACCAGGCGTCGTAGACCAACGCCTGCAGCGGCCCTTCCGGGTCGCCCGCGGGCGGGGGAACGCGCTGGACGATCTGCTCCAGCACCTCATGCACGCCCAGCCCGGTCTTGGCGCTGGCGCGCACGGCGTCCTGGGCCTCCAGGCCGATCACGGACTCGATTTCCGCCACCACCCGATCGGGATCCGCGCTGGCCAGGTCCACCTTGTTCAGCACCGGCACGATCTCCAGGTCCTGTTCCAGGGCCAGGTAGACGTTGGCCATGGTCTGGGCCTCCACGCCCTGGGAGGCGTCCACCACCAGCAGCGCCCCCTCGCAGGCGGCCAGGGAGCGGGAGACCTCATAGCTGAAATCCACGTGGCCGGGCGTGTCGATCATGTTGAGCAGGTAGGTTTCCCCGTCCTTGGCCTGGTAGTGCAGGGCGACGCTCTGGGCCTTGATGGTGATGCCCCGCTCGCGCTCCAGCTCCAGGGTGTCCAGCACCTGCTCCCCCATCTCCCGCTTGCTCAAGCCCCCCGTGAACTCGATCAGGCGGTCGGCCAGGGTGGATTTGCCGTGGTCGATATGGGCGATGATGGAAAAGTTGCGGATGCGGTTTTGCGGAATCAAGGCGCCTGAGGGAGGTGGGAAGATGAAAGGAATCGTTTGATCGCCGGTTCATTCGCGGCCATAAAAGCCGGAGTCGTGGCCCGCCCTGTTATTTATCGGCGGAGCTGCCCGGCCAATCTTTTCAGGTTAGCATCTCCGCCAGCCACGGAAAAGCGCTGGAAACCGCGCCGATAAATGACGCCGTATGCATTGCCGGCGGGATTTTAATGCTTTCGCTCAAAATGCGTCATACTCTCTACATTAACCCATGATATCCAGCGGTGGGATTTTCCGCCCGCTCCGAACCCGGCGGACGCCACCGGCGGCACCAAAGCCACCAATAATACCGCAGCCACCGACGCCAGCATGACCGGACACGCCTCCATGACTCCCCATTATGTCTGTTTTTTCCGCGGCGGGCGCCCCGCCATCGGCTGGCTGGAAGACGGGAGGGGCAAGCGCGGTGCGGGAAAAAGCAAAGCCGTGCGTCTGTCCGACGGTTCCACCCTCCGCATTTCCCCGGACGCCTGCCACTATTCCTGGGCGGGGGAGCCCACCGATGGGAGCCCGGAGGCGGCCCTGGCCCAACTGGCCGCGCATCAGCCGCGCCCGGACGCCAAATCGCCGCTGCTGGACGGTCTTTATGACGCCATGACGCCCGGCGTTCCCATCTCCTTCGAAGCGCTCCAGATCCAGGCCTTGGCCGGGAATCGGGAGTCCTGGGCCCGGGGCGTGTTGTTCTGGGCCTTGCTGGCGGATGGGACGCGCTTCCAGTACCTGCCTCAATCCGGCCCCGCCTTCCAGGCCCGGGAGAACGCGGAGGTTGAACGCCTCGCCGCCCTGGAGGCGGAACGGCGGGAACGCGCCCAGCGGCTGGAAAATGCCGGGATTTATTTATCCCAACTGGAAAGCGGGGAATGGCGGCCGGACACGCCGGACGCCGCCGATCGGTTCCTGGGCCAACTGCGCTCCATGCTGGCGCTGGAGAAAGAATCTCCCCACTGGGCAGGGCTGGCCAAGCCGCTCGGCCTGCATGGCCTGGCGTCCCCCGACCGGGCGGTGCGTCTGAAGAGTTGGCTCAAAACGGCCGGGGCCTGGCCCGGCTGGCCCGTCATCTGGCTGGAGCGCGCCGGGGTGGAGGCCGCGTTCGATGACCGCTGCCTGGAGGCTGCCCGGGAAATGGCCGGCCAACCGGCGCGGCTGGAAGACCGAGCCGACTACCGGAACACGGACACCTACACCATTGACAATGCCGCCACCGAGGATTTCGACGACGCCATTTCCATCCTGGAAATTTCGGCCGGGGAAATGACCGTCGCGGTTCACATCGCCGAGCCTTCGCAACTTCTGCTGCCCGGCCACCCCCTGTTCGACGAGGCCCAACGGCGCATGGCGACGGCCTACACCCTCGAGGGCATCTTTCCCATGTTTCCCGAAAGCCTGGCCAACGGCCGGTTCTCCCTGAAAAGCGGCCAGGATCGCGAAGTGGTGACCCATGTTTTCCGCATCGGCGAGGGATGGGCCGAACTGGAGCGCATCGAGCCGGGCCTGGTGCGCGTGCGGGAAAATCTCGACTTTGCCAGGGCGCAAAAACGGATCGAAGATCACCCGGCAAGCTGGGGGCGGCTGGCCCTGCTCTGCGGTGGATTGCGGGACGCCAGGGCCGGGAAAGGGGCCTTTATCCAGGAGCGCCACGAGTTGGCCGTGGACATCGCCGACCCGCAGCGCATCCGGGTGACGGAAATCACCCGCAGCGGCCCCGCCCATCAGATCGTGGAGGAACTGGCCGTGCTGGCCAACTGGAAGGCCGCCGAAACCATCATCGCCGCCGGCCGGCCGGGCATTTTCCGGGTGCAGGAACCCATGGACGCCGAAACCCGCTCCCCAACTCGCGATTACTTCCCCCCCGCATCGTTCACCACGGCCGCCGGCCCCCATCACGGCCTGGGCTGTCCGGCCTACATGCAGATCACCTCACCCATCCGGCGGTTTCCGGACCTGGTGATGCAACGCCAACTGATCGGACAGATCACCCCCGGCGGAAGCGTTTTTGCGGACGAAGCGTTGCTGGAGTCCTGGTGCGCCCAGGCCGATCGGAAGATGACCGGCTATCAACAAGCCGCCCGGGCCATAACCCACGACTACCTCCGCCAGTATTTGCAACAGAATCCGGGCCTGGAACTGAAAGGCACGGTGCGGCGCCGGCATCCCTCCGACACGGGAAAAATCTGGCTGGACCGGCTGGAAATGATGACGCGGTGCGACTTGCCGCCGGGCCTCGGCAACGGAGACCCTGTGTCCGTCCGGGTGGAATCGGTGGACCGGGATCGCCAAACGGTGTGGGTCACCTGCCTGGCATCATCCTCGCCGCGGTAATCAACGGAGCGGTAATTGCCGGAGCGGTAATCTTCTCCCCGGTTGCGCCATGGGAATGCTGTAATCCGAATTACCTCTCCGCGCCGAGAAATCGCCGAAGATTGAAGGATAGGTGAAGCGGGTCGATTGTGCGATGATATTTCCAAGCCAATATGACGGAATGAAAGCAAAGGCCCGGGCGGCGATGGTCTCCCGGGCGCAACCAAACCGGCGGTAAAAGATGGGACTGTTTTCCAAGGTGAAATCCATGTTGGGGGTGGAGTCCCCGCTGCCGGTGGCGGTCGATCCAGCCGCGCTGCCGGCGGACCGATTGGAGGCCTGCCATGCCGCGGGCCTCAAGGTGCGGACGGTGCTGGAACAATTGGCCGGTGAAGGCCGCACGATTATCGAAGCGGTGATGAACGGCAACGCTTTCGAGCATTGGCAGATGTACCCCTGGCAGGGCGGCGTGATGGACCAGCGCAACCACAGCCAGTATTTCTACCACGCCCACGAGGATTACAAGGGCGAACACGGCCACTTCCACACCTTCTATTACCAAAAGCGCAAACTGGTGCATCTGGTGGCCATCGGCATGGACGCCAGGGGGCGGGTCAACAAGCTGTATACCTTCAACCGCTGGGGCCCGGGAGACACCTACTTTCCGGCGGGCAAGCTGAAGGGGTTTTTGCCCAAGTTCAAGATCGGCCCCCAGAACGGCCTGGACGCTCGGGTGCACACCTTCGTCAACAACCTGCTGACGCTGTTCCGCCCGGAAATCGAATATCTCTGCGATGCGCGGGACTCCACCTTCGAGCGGTACCGCGAGGAGCACGACGGCGCCTCCCCCTACGAGGACCGCGACCTGGAAATCACCAGCGCCCTGCCGGTGGAGCTGGAGGCGCAGATCGGGCGGCTCGCGGCCGAATTGCAACGGCGCGGCCTGAGCGTTCCAACCGCCATCGGCGAATCCCCGGGAAATGAAAATTCCGCCGCCATGGAGCCGGCGGAGGCGGAAGGGGATTCCAGTTTACCACCCGAAGGCAATCCGTTGCCCATGGCCGAACGGGATGGGGGACACCTCAAGCGCTCTCACGAGGCCGGCCGGGCCGTGCTGGACTATACACAGCGGCTCGCCGGGCAGGGGCGCTCGGTACTCGACATCGTCCTCAACGAGAAAGAACTGGAGGATTGGGCCATGTACCCGTGGGACGGCGGCGTGATCGACAAGAAAACGCGCAGCCAGTATTTTTACCATGCCCACCCCCAATCCCCGGAGCATGGTCATTTTCACGTGTTCTACAGCCACCGCAACCAGATCGTCCACCTGGCCGCCATTTCGCTGGACGATCAGGGCCAACCGATGGAGTTGTTCACGGTGAACCGTTGGGTCACCGGGGATTTCTACATCCCCGCCGGCAAGCTCTCCGGATACATCACCCAGTTCCGGATCGCCAACAACAGCTTCGACCGGGAGGTGGGGGAGTATCTCCGCAACCTGCTGATCCTTTACCAGGCCGAAATCGGGGCCTTGATGCAGCAGCGCGAACGGGTCTTCGCCGACTACCGCGCCACCCACGATGGCCGCGAACCCTACGAAGACCGGGACCTGGACGTGACCAGCAACCTGGAAATCCAGGTCGAAAATCAGGTGGCGGCGTTGGAGCAGGAACTGCAACGCCGCGGCGAATTGAAAGGCGAAACGGCGTCATGACAGCCATCGCGCAAACCTTTCGCGGCTTCGGCCGCGTCACGCCGGGCGAATGGGCCCGGAGCGCCGCCTGGGCCCTGGGGATTTTCCTCGGGCTGGGCACCCTGACCGCGTTGTGGGGCAACCCGTTCTTCATCCGCATGACCCCCATCATCGCCGTGGACTACGCCATCCTGACAGCGGAGGCAGTCCTGCTGGGCCTCTTCCTGGGCATCCGCAAGGCAAGCTGCCCGATCAAGGGCGCGACCCTGGGCGGGGTGCTGGGTTTTCAGGGGTTCGCCTGCACCATCTGCAACAAGGTGCTGATGCTGGCCTTCGGGCCGGCCGCCCTGCTGACCTGGTACGAACCCTACCGCTACTGGGTCGGTGGGTTGGGCATCGCACTGCTGCTGTTCATCGTCGCATCGAGGCTGAAGGCGCAGGCCGAATCATTCCCCGCCGTTTGACGCAGAATGACCTGAAGACCACCCGGGGGACGGGGGAACGAGCGCCCCTGTTCGCTACCAGCGAATTTATTGACTCCAAGCTGCATCTCCGTGTTAGCATGACTCGCCGAATCCAACGAAATCTGCCCTGCGCAATAGAGCAAGGGACGGCCTTCCGATACGGTGTGGTTTCAACTACGGTGTAGTTTTCACTTCGATGTGGATTCAACTACGGTGTGGTTTTCACTTCGATGTGGATTCAACTACGGTGTGGTTTTCACTTCGGTGCGATTTCCACGCCGATGCCGATACCATGATCCCATTGGCGGCCTTTGGGGTATTGGCGGCGCAATCCGGGAAATGACGGGTTCACTAATTTTTTTTTCATCGATTTTTCACCAACAATCCGATTCAAGAGGGCGGAACCCCATGCAAAACAAGTTCAGCACCCTGATCATGGGCGCATCCTACGGCTCCCTGTGGGCCATCAAATTGTTGCTGGCGGGACACAAGGTGAAGCTGGTCTGCTTGCCTGATGAGGCCGGGTTGATCAACAAGGAGGGCATCCGGGTGCGCATGCCGGTCAAGGGCCGGGACGGACTCGTCGAAATCGACTCCAACAAGACGCCGGGGGAACTTTCCGCCGCCACGCCGGACGGCGTCGACCCCTCGCAATTCGATCTGGTCACCTTGGCCATGCAGGAGCCCCAATACCGCTCCCCCGGCGTGCGCGAGTTGCTGGACGCGGTGGCCAAGGCCAGGGTGCCGTGCATGTCGATCATGAACATGCCGCCGCTGCCCTACCTGGCGCGCATCCCGGGCCTCGATGCCGCTTCCCTGAGGCATTGTTATACGGACCCCTCGGTGTGGGACAGCTTCGATCCGGCCTTGATGACCCTCTGCAGCCCGGATCCACAGGCATTCCGCCCGCCCGAAGAAGGCACCAACGTGCTCCAGGTCAGCCTTCCCACCAATTTCAAGGCGGCCCGGTTCGAATCCGATGCGCACACCGCCATGCTGCGCCAGATACAGGCCGATATCGAAGCGATCCGGTTCGATACGGGGGACGGCGAGGTCGATCTGCCGGTCAAGCTCAAGGTGCACGATTCGGTGTTCGTCCCGCTGGCCAAGTGGAGCATGCTGCTGACGGGCAACTATCGCTGCGTGCAGCGCGACGAGATGCGCTCCATCAAGGAGGCCGTGCACTCCGACATGGACCGTTCGCGGAAAATTTACGACTGGGTGGGGGCGTTGTGCCAGGCCATGGGGGCGGATGCCGGCGACATGGTGCCCTTCGAGAAATACGCCCAGGCGGCCAACGGCCTCACCAAACCCTCCTCGGCGGCGCGGGCCTTGTTCGGCGGCGCGGCCAATATCGAACGGGTGGACTGCCTGGTGAAGACCATCGCCGCCCAGCAGGGGATGCAATCCGGCGACGTGGAAGAGACCGTTTCCCTGGTCGATGCCCGGCTGGAGAACAACCGCAAGGCCTCCTGAGCGTTTATAGAGTGAAGTCCCCCGATCCCGATGCGCACAGCCTCGCCCCGCTCCGGCGGAGCCGCCCTAAAAGCACCTCACCCCCACCGCCTTGCGGCGGCACCCCCTCTCCGAAAGAGAGGGGGGAAATCGTTGGATGAACAATGGTTCCGGCGAACAAGGTATAATATTACAACAAGCTGTTTTAAATGATTTATCAGGTTGTTCGAAAGTAAATTCTTCGCTTCGCCCAGCACGACATGCCTTTCATCGGCCCGCTTCCGTCCCGTGCGGTTTTTAATATTGGCGGAGAGTTCGCGGGCGCGTTTTTCGCCTTGCGGGGTACTTTCTCCCGGTTGGCGTCAGACTCCAATAAAAAATTTGGTGCAACCTGTCAAGGCTACCGAAAACCGCCGAAAGCCGTCCCCCGGGAGGCAGGGGGTTTGCGGGCGCGCCCTTTGAGTGGCCGGGTTTGCCGGGGTGACGCGTCAACCTCCAGGCGCGGTTTCCCCCGCCATGGTTTCGATGGCCTCCCAGGCCAGCAGGGCGCAGCGGATGCGGGAGCGGTGTTTTCGCACTTCGATCAATGGGGCCAGGGGGATCAGTTCGGGGGGCAGCGCTCCGGTTTCGCCTTGCTCGATGGCCTGGCGGAAGACCCCGCCCAGTCTGGCGGCCTGGGCCAGGGGCAGCCCCCGCACAGCTTCGGTCATCAGGGAGGCGGCGGCCTGTGAGATCACGCAACCCCGCACCCGGGCGCCGATGGCGGCGATGCGTTCGTTTTCCAGGCGCAGGGTGACCTCCGCCTCGTCGCCGCAGAGCGCATTGACCGCCTCGGCCACGTGGGAGTGCGGCTCCACCCGCTCCGCGTTGCGGGGTTGGCGGGCGTGTTCCAGGATCACCTGGCGGTAGAGGGAATGCTCAGGCCCGGCCACGTCTGGCGGCCTCCCCACCGGAAACACCGGAAACTCCAAACACTTCGCGCACCCGGTTCAGTCCGGCCAGCAGCCGTTCCACGTCTTCCCGCGAGTTGTAGAGGCCCAGCGAGGCGCGCACCACGCCGGGCACTTCGAGGCGCTGCATCAGCACCTGGCAGCAATGATGCCCGGCCCGCACCGCCACCCCGGTTTCGTCCAGCACCTCGGCCACGTCGTGGGGGTGGACCCCGCGCAGGTTGAACGAGATCACCCCGGTGCGATGGTCCCCCGCGGGCGGGCCGAAGACGGTCACATCCTCCGCCGCGTCGAGCGCCTCCAGGGCGTAGGCGGTCAGGCCGGCCTCCCGCCGCCGCAGTTCGGCCGGCCCCACGCCTTGCAGATAGTCCACCGCGGCCCCCAGGGCCACCGCCCCGGCGATGGGAGGCGTACCCGGTTCAAAGCGGCGGGGCACCTCCCCCCAACTGGCCCGCTCCTTGTCCACCTTGGCGATCATGCCGCCCCCGGTGAAGGCGGGGGTCATCCGCTCCAGCAGGGCCGCCTTGCCATAGAGCACGCCGATGCCGGTGGGGCCGTACATCTTGTGCCCGGAAAAGGCGAGGAAATCGCAATCCAGCGCGGCCACGTCCACCAAGCCCTTGGGCGCGGTCTGGGCGGCGTCCACCACCACCACGGCGCCCACCTTGTGGGCCATGGCGGTCAGTTCGGCCACGGGATTGAGCGTGCCCAGCACGTTGGAGGCATGGGTCAGGGCCACCAGCCGGGTGCGTTCGTTGAGTTGCGCGGCGAAGTCCTCCAGCTCCAGCGTGCCGCTGTCCGTGATACGCGCGAAGCGGGTCACGGCGCCGGTCTCCCGGGCGGCTTCCTGCCAGGGCACCAGATTGGAGTGGTGCTCCATCTCGGTGAGCAACACCTCGTCCCCGGGACGCAGCAACCCGCGGGCGAAGCCAAGGGCCACCATATTGAGGGATTCGGTGGCGCCCCGGGTGAAGATCACCTCCGCCGCCGACGCCCCGATGAAAGCCGCCACCTTGGCCCGGGCCTCCTCGTAAAGGCTGCTGGCCTCCTCGGAGAGCGTGTGCACGCCTCGGTGCACGTTGGCGTTGTGATGCTCGTAGAAGCGCACCAGGGCGTCGATCACCGCGCGGGGCTTCTGGGTGGTGGCCGCGTTGTCCAGGTAGGAGAGAGGATGCCCGTTGATTTCCCGGGCCAGGATCGGGAAGTCGCCCCGGTAGGGGTTTTCGGCGTTCGAGGTGTTTTCCGTGTTATCGCTCATGTCCACCGGACGGATCGGGAGAGGTGTGGCCGGGCAAGGGGGAAATTGCGGTCTTTCCAGTGGCGGTCATTGGAGCGGGATCGTTCCGGCGAATTTATTCGAACAATTGGAGGCAGGCATCCGGGTTGCCGCTGCCCGTGGAAGCCTCCACCTGGCTCAGGGGGCGGCAGGAACCGCCCCGGTACACCCCCACCACCTCGGCGATCACGCTGATGGCGATTTCGGCCGGGGTGACGGCGCCCAGCTCCAACCCGGCGGGAGCGAACACGTTGGCCATGGCCGTTTCAGGGACGCCGGTTTCCTTGAGGTAGTCCAGCACCAGGCCCGAGCGTTTCCGGCTGGCGATGAGGCCGATGTAGGGCGCGTTGCCTTCCATGGCCTTGCGCATGGAAAGATGGTCGCCCTTGTGCAGGGTGGCGATGATCACGTAGGTGCGGCGGCCCACCTCCATCCGGCTGAAATCCAGGTCGCCCGTGACCACCCGCGCCGAGGCGGGCAGGTCGGGCGGGTCGCCGGTGGAGGTGTTGACCGTCACCCGCCAGCCCAGCAGGGTGCCCAGCCGCGCCAGTTCCTCGGCCAGCCGCCCCATGCCCACGATCAGCAATTCGGGCTCCGCATCGCCGTCTTCCGCCGCGCCCACCGCCGGTGCGGCCTCCGCCGGGGAAAAATCCGCGAAGCCGCCCTTCACCATTCGCAGGGGCAGGGCGGACGCGCCCCTGTCCGCGGCCAGAATTTCCGCCAGGATGCTGAGCGATATTTCCTCCAGGGTGTCGCCGCCCAGGTCCAGCCCGGCCGGCGTGCGCACCCGTGAGAGCGCTTCGGCTCCGTACCCTTCCTTGGCCAGGCGCTTGATCAATCCCTGGGACACCCGGCGCGAGGCCACCAACCCTATATTGGCGGAGGCGGCCTGGGCGGCCATATGGGCCGGGGGCGCCGGACGCGCCTCCAGCCCGGTTTTTTCCGGACGCGCTTCCAGCGCGATGCGCAGGGCGGGCAGATGGCCCCGATGGTCGCTGGCGATCACCACCGAGGCATCGGGGGGGATGCTCAGGGCGTCCCAGGCAATCGTCTCGACCCGCGCGGCGGTGGGAAAATCGGCTTTGCGCGCCTTGGGAGAGCAAACCGCGACGGTATACCCGGCCAGGCCGCCCAGCACGGCCAGGTGTTGGGCCAGCCGGTTGTGACCGGCGATGAACAGGGTTTTCGGCGGCAGGTGGGGCTCGATGTAGACCTCCATCCGGCCCCCGCAGGGCATGCCCACGCCCAGCACCTCGTCGTCCAGGTCCACCTCCACGATGCGGGTGGTTCCCTCGGCGATGGCGGCCAGGGCCTCCTCGCGCACCAGCGACTCCGCGCAGCCGCCCCCCACCCAGCCATGGACGTTGCGGCCCTTCTCGTCGATGAGGGCTTTCGAACCCGGCTTGGCCGAGGCGGAACCCACCACGCGGATCACCGTGGCCACGGCGAAGGGACGCCGCTTTTCGATGTATTCCTGCAGGATTTTGGTGAAATGGCTCAGCATGGGCTACGTTTCGGTTGCGCCGGATCGGCCGGCCTGCTCGCGCAGGGCCGCGTAATCCTCGGGAGTGTCCATATCCCGCAGGATGTGGTCATTGGCCATCTCGACCCGCAGCACGGCCTCGGGATGGCGTTTCACGATGCCCTTGCAGCCCCCCACCGGCCCCCGCGCCGCCATCACCTCAACCCGGTGACGCATGGTGAACAGTACCGGGTTCCCCCGCCGCCCCTGGTAGACAGGCACCACGATGCTTTTTTGTTCCATGTGGTCCGGATCCCCTTGCCGATGATCCCCGCGCTTCGGTGGACCGCCGCCATTTTCCGGCTCCCCGCCGATCAGCGCGGCAAGGGCGTCCATGAGGCGATCCAAGTCTTCCGGCTCCAGCAAGGGCTGATCGGTGAGGCAGATCATGGCGCCCGTTGCCTGGGGGGAGACGCGCCCAAGGCCGGCCCGCACCGAGGAGGACATGCCTTCGCGATAAGCGGGATTGTCCGCCAGGATCACCGGCTTTTCCGCCAGCAGAGGCCGCAGCCTGTCCGCCTCGTGTCCCAGCACCACGATGGTCTCCCCAGCCCTGGAGGCGGTCACCACGTCAACCATGTTTTCGATCAAGGTGCCGCCCCGAAAAGGAAGCAGGAGCTTGTTTTCGCCGCCCATCCGGGTGGACTGGCCGGCGGCGAGCACAATGGCGGAGATCATGGGCGTTCCTCGGTGTCTCTCTGGGTCTCTTTGCATCTCTCTGTGTTTCTCAGCCGGGCAGGGTGTACTGTTCCGGGTTCCGGTCGAACTTGGTCTTGCAGCCCGCGCAGCAGAAATACACCGTCTGCTCCTTGTATTGGGAAGTATGGCTGGCCGTGGCGATGTTCACGGTCATGTTGCAGATGGGGTCGATGGCCTTGCTGGGGGCTTCCGCGGCCCCTTTTTCCTGCCCCGCGGCTCCCCCGGCGGATTCCCTGGCCGCCGCCTGCTGCCCTTTGGCGGCGCCGCTGTGCCCCGGGCCGCGGCGGGTGGCCACGATCTGAGCCATCACCGAGAGGGCGATTTCTTCGGGTTCCACCGCGCCGATCTCCACCCCCGCCGGCGCCCGCACCCGTTCCAGTTGCTCCGGAGACACCCCCCGGGCGGAGAGGGTTTCGCGCACCGCCTTCCATTTCTTTGGGCTGGCCACGAACCCGATGTAGGACGCCTCCAGCCCCAAGGCCGCTTCCAGGCCGCCCTCGTCGTCCTCGCCCTGGGTGGAGACCACGATAAAGCAATCCGCCGGGCGCGGCGAATCGGCCAGGGCGGAGAAGCTGGTTTCCAGTCGTTCCACGCCCTCGAAATCGGCCGCTTCCGCGCCTTGGGCGAACACGGAGACTCTGTAGCCCATGGTGCCGGCCAGCCGGGTCAGGGTGCGGGCCACGGGGGAACGGCCCAGGATCACCACCACGGGCAAGGGCAGCACGGGTTCGATGAAGATATCCATGGTGCCTCCGCTGTGACAGACCATCTCATAAATGCGCACCCCGTTCACCTCCGCGGAGCCGGCCTGGGGAGTGATGCGCACCAGCCGGGAGGTGCCCTCGCGCAGGGAGGCCAGCGATTCCTCGATCACGATGGGTTGGGCGCAGCCCCCGCCGATCCAGCCGGTGATGGCGCCGTCCCGGGTGACCAGACCTCGCGCGCCAGGCTTGGCCGAAGTGGGCGACTCGCAGCGCACCACCAACGCCATGGCGTAAGGCTCGGCTTCCCGGTTGAGGGCGTCGGCCTTGCGGGTCACCTCTTCCATCAGCAATGGATTCATCCGGGGCGCGCCTTCCTGTTCGGTTGGCCCATAGCTTTGCAAAAACCGGTCACGGGCCTTTAACGGCGGTTCAGCTTAAAAAACCTTGTGGACATTGCCCCCAAATTTCCACCCGCAAATATCAACCCACGAAAATCAACCCGCGATGAAAAGCGGGATCAAACCTTTTAATGGAAAAAACCATGGGGGGCCAAGGCCGATTAATGTTCGCATCGCTTTCGGCAATTATTTCACCAAATACGATTCAATGTCTAACAAGCTGTCCAGGTCGTGGGCGGGAGCGAACACGTCCACCAGCGGCAGGGCGGCGGCCATGCCCCGGGCCGTGGGCTGGTAATCCCGCGTGGCCAGCAGGGGATTGAGCCAGATCACCCGCTCCACCCGCGCTTTGGCCTGGCCCAGCGCTTCTGCCAGTTCCTCCGGCGGCCCCACGTCCAGCCCGTCGCTGAGAATGATCAGCACGCTATCGCGCCGCAGCACCCGCGCCCCGTGCGCCGCCACCAGTTCGCGCAGGGAGCGGCCGATTTGGGTGCCGCCGTTCCAGCCCAGCTTGAGCCGGGAGACCGCCGCCAGGGCCGTGGTGACGTCCGGAGCGTCCATGGCCTGGGTCACTTCCACCAGGCCGGTGCTGAAAACGAATGTGGCGGCCCGCCGGAAGCGTGTTTGCAGGGCATGCAGCAGCCGCAGGAAGAGGAAACTGTGGGTTTCCATGGAACCGCTTACGTCCAGCAGGGCCACCAGCCGGGGCTTTTTGGGCTTGTGCCCCCCGAACACCAGGGAGAACGGTTCGCCTCCGTTGCAAAGATTGCGGCGGATGGTGCGCCGGAAGTTGAGCCGCTTGCGCCAGCGCTCCCCGCGCAACCGGCGGGCGCGGTTCAGCGACAACCGCCGCCACAACCGCTCCGCGGCCAACTCCAGCACCTGTTGATGCTCCGGGGGAAGCGCGGAAAGGTCGGGCCCATGGTGCGTCTCCATGGCCGAGGCGCCGGTGGTGAGCCTGGTCTCGCCCCGCGCATCCGGCCGCTCCGCGAAGCCCGTGGTGACCGGCAAACCGCCCCGGGAGGCGGTGGTTTTTCGCCGCGGGGGTTCCGTCACCGCGACGATGGCCCGCGAGCCGTCCTCGGGCGCCCAGTAATCCTCGAACAAGCGGTCGAACCTGGCGCGCTCATCCTCCGCGCAGCACAACAGCGCGCGCATTCCATCGTGGAAGGCCGGAAAGTCCGTCATCAGGAACAGGCCCGCCACGGCCAGGGCGTCCTGGGACTCGCGCAGGCCCGGCGAAAACCCCTGCTGGCGCAGCAGCCGGCAGAAGCCCACCGTCTTGGCGTTGAGGGCGGCCCCCATCTCGGCCGCATGATCTGTTGCTTGAGGGGTCATTTTCCGTCGATCCTGAAAACCGGTCAGAAAAGATAAGAGGGGTTTCATCCTTGCTGGACTGCCCGGAGACGGGTCGGGGCACAGCATGCCGTGCCCCTCCATGACCCGCCGGAGGAAATTCCTTTCAATCGCCCCCGGAAACGGAAGCTTCCGCGCCTTCCAGCGCCCCGGCGGTCAGGGTTTCCAGTTGTCCCCGCAGCGCTTCGAAGTCTTCGGTGGTTTTCAGCAGGGCGCCCTTGGTGTCATCCAGGGTTTCGGCGTCCAGCCCGGTTTTGCCCAGTGCCAGCAGGGAAATGGCCCAGTCCAGCGTTTCGGCCACGCCCGGGGGCTTGCGCAGCTTTAGCTCCCGCAGGGCCTGCACCACCCGCACCACCTGCACGGCCAGCGCGGCGGAAATTTCCGGCACCTTGACCCGCACGATCTCCACCTCCTTGTCGAAGGAGGGATAATCGATCCAATGGTAGAGACAGCGCCGCTTGAGGGCGTCGGAGAGTTCGCGGGTGCGGTTGGAGGTCAGCACCACGTAGGGGCGGTGCAGCGCCGTCAGCGTGCCGATCTCGGGAATCGAAATCTGGAAATCCGACAACAGTTCCAGCAGGAACGCCTCGAACTCCTCGTCGGCCCGGTCCACCTCGTCGATCAGCAGCACCGCTGGCCCGCCGGGATGCTGGATGGCTTTCAGCAGGGGGCGTTCCAGCAGGAAATCCCGCCCGAATATGTGCTGTTCCAGGTTTTTCGCGGCGGCTTCCGCGGATCCGTCCCCTGTGCCGTCCGTTTTTTCCTGGAGCTTGATGGCCAGCAACTGCTTTTGATAATTCCACTCGTACACCGCGGCGTTGACGTCCAGCCCCTCATAGCATTGCAGGCGGATCAGTTCCGTGCCGAGAATGGAGGCCAGCACCTTGGCGGTTTCGGTCTTGCCCACCCCCGCATGGCCCTCCAGCAGCAGCGGACGCCCCAGCCGGGTCAACAGGAACAACGGCGTCAGCAATCTGCGCTCGGCGATATAGCCCTGGCCGCGGAATCCCGCTTCCAGCGCTTCCAGGGTGTCAAAGGGTGAGTCTTCGGCGTTCATGCAACAGGGGGGTGGAAAGGTTTTAGGCGGGATATATTCCGCCCTTCAATAGTGGGTCTGAATGAAATCTGTCGTATTGAACGCGGCGAAGGATCTTCCTTCGCTTCACCCAAATCATCCAATAATGAAGAGGCTTCGCCCCGCAAAATGCTTCGCTCCGTTCAGCATGACAAGGCGCTTGATTTTAATTTAATCGGCAAATACCCACTAACCGCCGTCCAATGCTCCGCGGACGGCGGCATCGCGCCCAGCTCTATTGCGTCCAGCATACCCCGTTCTCAGAACATTTCGCGAATGGCGTCGGCGATTTTCTCCTGGGAGGGAATGACGGTGCGTTCCAGCGCGTCGTTGAAGGGCATGGGCACGTCCAGCGCGCCCACCCGGCGGATGGGCGCGTCCAGGTCGTCGAATGCTTTCTCGTTCACCATGGCGGAAACTTCCGCGCCGAACCCGCCGTTGGTGCAGGCTTCGTGGGCGATCAACAGGCGGTGGGTGCGGCTGACGGATTCGAGGATCGTTTCCTCGTCCAGGGGGCGCAGGGTGCGCGGATCGATCACCTCCACGCTGATGCCCTCGCGCTCCAGTTGCGCCGCGGCGGCGAGGGCGCGGGAGACCATGATTTGCGTCGCCACCACGGTGACGTCGCTGCCCGGGCGCTTGATGTCCGCCTTGCCGATGGGGATGGCGTAGGGCGCCTCGGGAACCGGCCCGGTCTGGCCCAGGTAGAGCAGCTTGTGCTCCAGGAAGATCACCGGATTGTCGTCGCGGATGGCGGCGGTCAGCAGGCCCTTGGCGTCGAAGGGCGTGGAAGGCGCGATCACCACCAGCCCGGGAATATGGGTGAACCAGGCCTCAAGGCTCTGGCTGTGTTGCGCGGCCAGCCGGATGCCCCCGCCCTGGGGTCCCCGGATCACGATGGGCACCGTGGGCACGCCGCCCAGCATGTAGCGGAACTTGGCGGCCTGATTGACGATCATGTCCATCATCAGGGTCACGAAATCGAAAATCTGCACCTCGATGATGGGGCGCATGCCGCAAATGGCGGCCCCCACGCCGGTGCCGCAGAAGGTGGCCTCGGAGATGGGGGTGTCGCGCACCCGCGCGCGGCCGAATTTTTCCACCAGGCCCTTGGTGATCTGAAAGATGCCGCCCGTTTCCGCCACGTCCTCGCCCATCACGAACACTTCGGAGTCCCGTTCCATCTCCTGGTGCATGGCCTCGTTGAGCGCATCGGTGAAGGTCAGTTCCCGCTCCCCCGCTTCGGCCGGTTCCTCGTGAGCGGCATGAGGGGCGTAGACCGAGGCCAGCAGCACGGATGCGTCGGGTTCCGGGCTTTCCTTGCCGAAATCGATGGCCGCGTCCAGTTCCTGGTCCACCGCCGCGCGTACCTTCTTCATGCGCTGCTTGGCGCCCTTGCCGTTCTGTTCGAGCAGGGCCTCGATATGCTTGATGGGATCCCGATCCATCCAGTATTCCATCTCTTTCATGGAGCGCGGTTCACGCAGGTTGGCGCGCATGGAATGCTGGCCCCAGCGCCAGGTGAGGGCTTCGATCAGGGTCGGCCCCTTGCCCGCCCGGGCGCGTTCCACCGCCTCGCCCATGGTCTGATAGACCGCGATCACGTCGTTGCCGTCGATGGTATGGCCGGGAATGCCGT
This sequence comes from SAR324 cluster bacterium, assembly GCA_022573975.1. Taxonomy (GTDB): domain Bacteria; phylum SAR324; class SAR324; order SAR324; family JACQKK01; genus JACZSY01. The sequence continues at coordinate 18,003 of JACZSY010000021.1, forward strand.
AGGCCTTGGCCCGTTCGGCGATGCGCTCCACCGAGGTGGTCTGCCGGTAATAGGTGTTCAGGGCGTATTGGTTGTTTTCGCAGAGGAAGACGATGGGCAACTCCCAGACCGCCGCCAGGTTGAGGGATTCGTGGAAGATGCCCTGGTTGGCCCCCCCGTCGCCGAAGAAGGCCACCACCACCTGCTTGCCGCCGCGCATCTTCACCGCCAGGGCCGCGCCGGTGCCCAGGGGCATGGTGGCGGCGACGATGCCGTTGGCGCCCAGGATGCCCAGCTCCAAATCCGCGATGTGCATGGAGCCGCCCAGCCCCCGGCAGTAGCCCGTTTCACGCCCCATCAGTTCGGCCATCATGCGCTTGAGGTCCGCTCCCTTGGCGATGCAATGCCCGTGGCCGCGGTGGTTGCTGCCGATATAGTCGTCCGGGTTGAGGTTGAGACAGGCCCCCGTGGCGATGGCCTCCTCGCCGATGTAGCTGTGGGCGGTGCCCTTGACGATGCCGGCCTGGAACAATTCGGCGGTGTGTTCCTCGAAGCGGCGGATACGGTACATGGTGGAGAACATCCGCTCCAGCACTTCCGGCTCCGGCAGGGTCTGGCCGCCGGCATGGGCCAGGGCCGTCTGTGCGCCTCCGGCGGAAGTTTTCCGTTGGGCGCCGGTTCGTGGTGTGCCGGTCCGTGGCGATTTTTGCGCGCGCTTGGCCATTGTTGAAACCTCCCGGTTGGAATCGTTTCGAATGATTCCCGATGGGGTGCATGGGGCACTTCCGCCCTCCCCTCCCGACGGGACGCTTAGAATAGCCGGGAACGGCGGAAAAATTCAAGCATCGGAGATGAGGTCTTTCCCTCTCGGCATCGAGACCTTTGCAACCCTCGAAAAATAATGGTGGAGAGGCGTTTCGCGGGGGAGCCTCAACTCCCTGCCCTCTTCTCCACGGAAATTTCAACCAGCGTATGGAGCAGGAGGTGACTTCTTGCTTATATCTTTGTAAACACAACACTTTTTTCCTCTCCATCCTGATGGGGAGGGCGGGAGGCCGCGAGCCTGGAGTTGAGGCTTCCAGCGCCGGGCCGCGGGCCGAGTTGAGGCTTTTTCGCCGGATTTAACCCGGCGCGATGTCTTACATGACCCGGGCAGGGACGCACGGGCCACCGGGCCCGCTTCCACACCCGGCCACGCAGGCGGAGATTGAACGCCTCCAGCCGCGCGATGTGCTCGCCCCGTACCTCCTCGAACAAACGCCCCAGCGTGCTGTGGCCGGGAATCCTGACCCAACCGCCGGCCCGCCTCAGGACACCATCGGACCACAAGGCAGCCACCTTCAACAGCGAGGCCGCCCCGCCAACCATCCCCACCAGCGTCAACAACACCGCGTCGGTGAGGGTTGTATACCGCGTTCCCGCCCCGCTTGTGGCCAAGGTGCTGGCCGGCCAGACCGCGGAATCCCAGCCGGTCGAGGAACTTCACCACCGGGATCAACCCCGCCTGGCTCGTCAACCCTTTCGCCAGGTTCTTGATCCTCACTTTTGGGGATGACAACCGCGCCTTGCCCGTCGTATTGTTCTTGATGGAAAAGGTGACTCCTCCGGTTGTTTTCATGCAACGTCAACTTCCTGATGAGTCTACTTTTTCCACCCCCTTTGCTCTACCTCTTCGCAGGATTTAGGTGGTATTTCAATGGTGATCATGGCAGGAAAAACAGACCCCCCCTTCGCTCACCAACCCTTGGGTGAATCATGACACGCCGCTTGCCGCTGATGGTTTTCTGGATCGCCTTGTTGATTCCTCTCGGCCTCTTTCCGGCCCAATCCCAGGACAAACGGGGGATCGCCGTGGTCCCTGTTGTCACCAAGCAGGGCCGGAAGGTGGACCTTTACCAGGGCAGCCATGCGCTGCTGGTGGGGGTGAGCGAATACACCGCGGGCTGGCCCAAACTGGAAAGCATTCCCGGTGAAATGGACCGCCTTCAGCAAGCCCTGGAAGCCCAGGGATTCAGCGTAACCCGGGTGGACAACCCCACCGGCCGCGGCATCCGCCGGGCCTTTGAGGATTTTATCGAAAAATACGGATTCGAGGAACAAAACCGGCTGTTGTTCTTTTACTCCGGCCATGGCTACACCCGCACCATCGGAGCGCGCCGCAAGGGGTATCTGGTGCCCGTGGACGCCCCCGACCCCCGCAAGGACCTCAAGGGGTTCAACCGCCGCGCGCTGACCATGAACCAAGTGCTGACCTGGGCGCGCCGGATCGAGTCCAAGCACGCGCTTTTCCTGTTCGATTCCTGCTTTTCCGGCGCCATCTTCAAGGCCCGCGCGGCCATGCCGGCGCCGAGGCATATCACGGACAAATCGACCAAGCCGGTGCGGCAGTTCATCACCGCGGGGAGCGCGGGAGAAGAAGTGCCTGCCCAGAGCGTGTTCCTGCCCAGCTTCATCCGCGCCATTCAGGGAGAAGGCGACCTCAACAAGGACGGTTACGTCACCGGCACCGAGCTGGGGCAGTTTCTGCACCAGCGGGTGATGAGCTATGACACGGGGCAGACCCCCCAATACGGCAAGATCAGGGACCCCGCCCTGGACGAGGGGGATTTCATCTTCCTCCTGCCGCGCGCCATCGATCCCGTGGTGGCCAATATCCCAAAGGCCCCGGGACAAAGCAGCTTCAGCCTGGATGACATCGCGGGAGCCGCCAGCCGGGAAGAAGCCAGCCGCGGGGCCTGGGATAAAAAGTTGAACGAGATGAAAATGGCCAGGGCCCAGGTGGAAGCGCTGGAACGGCGCAACATTTCTCCCCAACTCAAACGCAAGGCCTGGCGCCGGTTCCAAGGGGCCTTTCGGCAAAACAACCCGTTTACCCGCGAGGACGACCGGTTGCGGACCCTGGCACGAGGGCGGATCGCCTATTGGAAAGAAGAGGAAACGCGCGAAGCGGCGATTCCCCAGCCGCCCGTGCGGCATTTTCCGCGCGTAGAGGTGACGCCCCCCCGCCAAACAGCGATCCGCAAAGACGCCTCGCCCTCCACCTGGAGCGACCCCGTCACTGGCATGCGGTTCGTGATGGTGCCCGGCGGCACCTTCAAGATGGGGTGCGGCTCCTGGGCCAGGAATTGCGATGCGGACGAAAAGCCCGTCCGCACCGTTCGCTTGAGCGCCTTCTGGATGGCTGAAACCGAGGTAACCCAGGGACAGTACCAGAAAATCATGGGCCTCAATCCTTCCTCCGCAAAAAAGAAAGGGGAGCAATATCCGGTGGAATCCGTGACCTGGTACGATGTCCAGGCTTTCATCGCGCGCCTCAATGCCCGCTCCCCGGCGAAATTCCGGCTGCCCACCGAGGCGGAATGGGAATACGCCTGCCGGGGCGGGGGCCGAAAGGTGAGTTTCGGCACCCGGACGGGCAAGCTGAATGCGGGGTTGGCCAATTACTCCGAAAGCAAACGCTATCGGGACATCTCCCCGGTGGCCTCCTACCCGCCCAATCGATTGGGGGTGTACGACATGAGCGGCAATGTCTGGGAATGGGTGTCGGACAAGTTCGCCAGATACGGCCAGGTGGGCGCCAACAATCCCGATCATCAAAGCTCCGGGAAAAATCGCGTCAAACGCGGGGGAGGCTGGTCGGATGCCTCTCGTTTTGTGCGCTGCGCAAACCGGGTCAGCTATCCGCCCAACTCCAAAGCCTCTTTCCGGGGCTTCCGGCTGGCCATCACCAGCCCCCATGGCGCCCGCCGCAGGTAGCGGCCATGCCGGCGGTGGGTGTTGGATTCAATCGTTTCAGCCGGGAGCCGATGCCGGGAGGCGCCATCCTCCCGGCGCTTGCCCATTCCCGGCCAGGGGTGCACAACAACATTGCTCCCCCATGCCATGGAGGCCCGATGGACATCCTGACCTATGAAAACCTGCCGGAACGCATCGAGGACGAGGAAGCGCTCGAAGAACTCCTCTCCCGGCCTTCCGAGGCGTTGATCGACGACCTGGCGCGGGTCGAGGGCGACGTGCTGATTCTGGGGGTGGGCGGAAAGACCGGCCCCTCACTGGCCCGCATGGTGCGCCGCGCGGCCGCGGACAAGGAAGTCGTGGGCGTCTCGCGCTTCAATGACCATCGGCTGCGGGAACAGTTGGAAGACTGGGGCGTCAAGACCATTCCCTGCAACCTGCTGCGCCGCGAAGCCGTGGAGCGCCTGCCCCGTTTCCCCAACGTGATCTGCCTGGCCGGGCGCAAGTTCGGCACCACCGGCGATCCGGCTTTCTCATGGGCGGTCAACACCTATCTGCCGGGTCTGGTGGCCGAGACCTTTCGCGATTCGCGCATCGTGGCCTTTTCCAGCCTTTGCGTGTATCCATTCGCTCCGGTGACGGGCGGGGGTTGGAGCGAGGACGATCCGCCCGGCCCGGTTGGCGAGTTCGCCAACGGTTGCGTGGGACGCGAGCGGGTATACGAGTATTTTTCCGCATTGCACGGAACCCAGGGCCGCCTGATCCGCCTCAATTACCAGATCGATCCCCGCCATGGCGTGCTGTTCGACGTGGCCAACTGGGTGTGGCGGGGACAACCGGTGCCGCTGGCCATGGGCCATGCCAACGTGATCTGGCGGGGCGACGCCAACGCCCAGGTGCTGCGCAGCCTGGCCTGCTGCACCGCGCCGGCCACCCCCCTCAACATCGGGGGGCCGGGGGCGGTCTCCATCCGCGGCCTGGCGCTGGAGTTTGGCCGGCGATTCGGCATCGAGCCGGTGTTCGAGGGCGCTGAGGCCCCGGACGCCTGGATCAACAGCACCGCCCAGGCCCAGCATTTGTTCGGGTATCCCGTGGTGCCCCTGGCCCGCATGGTGGATTGGGTGGCGGACTGGGTCGAACGGGGCATGACCCATCATGGCCGTCCCACCCGGTTCGAGGTGCGCGACGGGCAATTTTAGATCGAGCTTTCAGGGCGCGGGAGGCCTCGGACTCCCGCTTTTCTCTCCGGCAACGTGCAGGGGCACAACATGCTGTGCCCCTGCGACCCGCCGGGGGACTTTTGGGATTGATCTTATTTGCCTAAAAACCCAGGAATTTTGGACGCATCGCAACCAGGCGAAGAGGAGCGGGAAATGAGCGAACCAGACGGTTCCCAGGGGCTGATGGGAATGTGGGCGGACATCGATGCGGGGGACGTGCCCGGCTTCCAGGAATGGCACAACTGTGAGCATATTCCCGAAAGGGTATCCATTCCCGGCTTCAACACCGGCCGCCGCTACCGGGGAACCCAAGGCGCCCCCACCTTCTTCATGGTCTATGAGACCGACGACGCCGAGGTGCTGGCTTCCGCGCCCTATCATCAGCGCCTCAACAATCCCACGCCCTGGACCCGGCAAAGCCTGACCCTGTTCCGCAACGCGGATCGCAACATTTTTTCGCTGGAGGCCGGAACCGGCGCGCTCCCCGCCCTGGAAGCCCCTTATGTGTACCTGCTGCGGTTCAACCTGGAAAGCGAGGGGGAGGACGAGACGCTGGCCTGGCTGGGCAAGGTCTGGCTGCCCGCCATCGGCGGCCTCGCGGACGTACACCGCGCCCGGCTGTACCGCCTGCACCAGGGCATCTCCGGCATGATGACTTCGGAGCGGAAAATCTATCAAGGGGGGCCAAGCGCCTTGAACTATCTCGTCCTCTGCGAAACCGCGAAATCCCGCCCTGGGGAATCCGAGGCCTGGCTGGCCGCCGAGAAGGCCCTGCCCGGCGCGGAGCACCGGCTGCGGCGGCGGCACGGCCTGTCGGCCCTTTCCTACTGGCTGGAAATCGCCTTTTATGCGCCCGATCGACCCTGAGCGATGCGCCGCCCGGTTGGCCCGAGGATAAAATGTCCAACATGACCAGGGATCAGGCCCTGCGGGAAATCGAGGCCGCCACCCGCGAAAAGCGGCCCGCCCAATTGGAGGGGGCCGATTTGGAAGGCGCGGAACTGGAGGGCGTGCGCCTGATCAAGGCCGGCCTGAGGAGAGCCAACCTGCGCGGGGCGGTGCTCCCCGGGGCCAAGCTGGCCGAGGCGTACCTCCTCGGCGCGAACTTGACCGGGGCCAGACTGGGGGGCGCGAACCTGGAAGATGCGATCCTGACATGGGCCATCCTGGAAGGGGCCAACCTGCGGGACGCCAACTTGAAGACGTGCCTGATGCAAAGGGCGATCCTCAGGGGGGCGAAGATGGAAGAGGCCGACCTGAGCGAAGCCGTACTGGAAAACGCCACTTTGCAACATGCCTTGCTGAGGGGGGCCGATTTTTCCGGCGCCGATCTGGAAGGAGCGGACTTCAGCAACGCGGACGTGCGCAACGTCTGTTTTCACCAGGCCAATCTGGCCGAGGCCTCCGGGATCATCCGGCTGCCCTGCTCCGATCCCCGGGGTTTTTCCGCCTATGCGGTAAACTTCGATGCCGGATGGCGCATCCACGCCGCCTGCCACGACTTCGGCTCTCTCGCCGACGCCCGCGCCCATTGGGGGCCGGAATATAACGGGGAGCGGGTCATCGGAGACGGCTGGCTGGCCGCGCTGGACTGGCTGGAAATCAGGCTGGGAAAAATCCCGGCAAACAAGGGGCGATAGCATCGACGGCCCCACCAGCCACCAGGAAGGCCCTTATTTTTTTCCTGAAAAAATGACGCCGATCAATGCGGCGGTCCCTTCCATGGCCCACCATGGGGGCGGCGCTTTCATTTCCGCGGCAGGGTTCGCACCTTGACCGGAAGCAAGGATTTGGATTAAGACGGGCTTTCGCCCCCTTTGCCGGGGAGACGGCGAAAGGAGCGCCCGTCAAGGGGCGGGCAGCCTCACCATGCTTTCACCTGCTGGTCCGCGGGCCACGGTTCACCCATCGTAGAGGGAGATAGGCAACATGAATTTCGCGCTGTCGGAAGAGCAGAACATGCTTCAGGAAATGGCCAAGCAATTCGTCAACCGGGAATCCTCCCTGCGGCGAATCCGGCAATTGCGCGAGGACGATCTCGGGTTTTCCCGGGAGGTCTATGGAAAAATGGCGGACCTGGGCTGGCTGGGGATGATCTTTCCCGAGGCGCGGGGCGGTCAGCAATTGGGGATGGTGGAAATGTCGGTGGTGATGGAGGAATTGGGCCGGGGGCTGATGCCCGAGCCGGTGCTGTCCTCGGTGTTGCTGGGCGGCGCGGCCATCCTCTACCGGGGGAACGACGGGCAGCAGGGCGATTGGCTGCCCCGCATCGCGGCGGGCGAGGCCATTGTCACCCTGGGCTACCTGGAAAAGCAGAGCCGCTACGACCCGTTCGACGTGGCCACCACCGCCACCCGCGACGGCGGCGGCTGGATTCTCTCCGGAGAAAAAACCCTCGTGCCCGATGCGGCCGGCGCGGACGCCATCGTGGTCACCGCCCGCACCGCGGGCGGCCGCCGGGAGCGCGAAGGGGTGGAGCTGTTCCTGATCGAACCCAAGGCCGATGGGGTGGAGCTCAAGGCGGTGCCCTCGATGGATTTCCGCCGGCGGGCCCATGTCGGCCTGGAGCAGGTGCGGGTGGACGACTCCCAACGGTTGTCGGGCGCCACGGCGCCGGACGTGGCGCTGGAGCAGGCCCTGGCGGTTGGCACGGTGGGCCTCTGCGCGGAAATGCTGGGGGCCATGAACGCGGCCTTCGAGATGACGCTGGAATACCTGAAGACCCGCAAGCAGTTCGGGGTGCCCATCGGTTCGTTCCAGGCGCTCAAGCACCGCTGCGCCGACGAGTACGTGCAGACCGAACTGGCCCGCTCCTCGGTGTACTACGCGGCCATGTGCCTCGACGAAGAGATGGACGACGCCCCCATCGCCGTTTCAACGGCCAAGGCGCGCTGCAACGGGGCCTTTCACCTGATCGCCAACGAGTCGATCCAGATGCACGGCGGCATCGGCATGACCGACGAGCACGACATCGGGTTTTTCTTCAAGCGCGCCCGCGTGGCCGAGGTCACCCTCGGCGACACCAGCTTTCACCGGGACCGCTACGCCCGGCTGAAGGAGTATTGAGCGCGGTGTATTGAGCGCGGCGCGGAGGGGGCAGGTCCGGGCCGATCCCACCGCCGTCCACTGTGGTGCCAATTACTTTAAGGCGCGTACAATTTTTGGATTGTTGATCAACCTCTCCATTCTTTCATTGAAAGCCACTGGGACAGTATTTTTAAGATGTGCGTAGGTCATTGAGCTTCCGATGGTTTCGATTTTTTCTTTACCGCTGATTTGATTTTCACCCAAAATTTGACCGGTTTTGTCATAAACCCGCATCATCAAATTGAAATGAATGGACGAGGTCATTGACGAATCGGTTTTCCATTCGGTGAAACGAATCAAAATGGACCGCTCCTTCCCGGCTCCTATTAAACTTTTCACGATCTGATCCAACGATGCGTTCGGATTCAACTGGACAAATTTTACCTGAAAACCGCGCGAACTAAACGCCTTTCCCAAGGTAATGGCGAAATCATTTGCCAGGGGACCGCCTGTTGCGGTCACCACATCAAAAGGGATGCCAAACCCCCCTCGGGCGAGTCCAACAAAATTTTCCTGCTTCTCTTTGGATAGAACATATGGCCGCCGGTCTTGAACCCCCAGTGCAATGGACTGATTCCCTGTGGCCTCAAGGCGTGGTGGGGGAAATTGGTGATAGGCAACCTTTTGTCCAAAGGCGCATCCCTGAACTGCAAGTGCAACCAGTATGATAAAGTATA
>JACZSY010000424.1 GCA_022573975.1 SAR324 cluster bacterium
CGTGTTCTACTTTTTAAATATTATTCCTCCCATACCGCTTTCCCTCAAAGAAAGCGGTGTTTACCACTTGGTTGTTCGTGATTCCTCCGGAGACTATTCTATTTTGTTTGAGAAACCAAAATGGTATGTGCCGTTTAGTGAATTTAACGGAAACGTGCATGTGGTTTCGGGTGATCCGGTGTATTTCTTCAGTTCGGTTTTTGCACCAACGAACCTTGAAACAACCATTCTTCATAAATGGCAGTTTTTCGATGAAATAAAGCGTGAGTGGGTTCAAACCGATCTTCTTCAGTTTAGAATTGAGGGGGGCCGCGGTGGAGGCTTTCGCCTGGGTGCTGCTGCGGCGCTACGGGGTGGTCTATCGCCGGCTGCTGGAGCGCGAGGGGCGCGCGCCGCCCTGGCGGGAGCTGCTGCGGGTCTACCGGCGGCTGGAGGCGCGGGGGGAGATTCGCGGCGGCCGGTTCGTGGGGGGCATGGCCGGGGAACAGTACGCCCTGCCCGAGGCGGTGGGCAGCCTGCGGGAGGTGCGCCGCCGGGAGCGCACCGGGCATCTGGTCAGTCTCAGCGCCGCCGATCCCCTCAACCTGTCCGGCATCCTCACTCCCGGCCGGCGCGTGCCCGCCCTGACCGCGAACCGCGTGCTCTACCGGGACGGGGTGCCTTGCGCCACCCAGGAGGGGGGACAGGTGCACTTCCTGGAGCCGGTGCCGCCGGGTGAGGAATGGCTGCTCAAGAAAGCCCTGGCGGGCCACCCCCGCACCGGCCTGATGGATGGCGTCCACCCCACGGAGCCAAAAGACGGCGCCGCTCCACCCACGCAGCCACGCCTGCTGGTGTGACCGGACGGGGGCAAGAGTCCCCGTGCCCCGATGGAGGGGGAAAAAATAAGCTGGCTCAAAAACAGCAAATTGCTGGATTCACCCTTTCAACCAGAAAACCAGGCCGGCGGGGGCGCCTCCTCCCCGCATTTACCAAGCGCGGACCCTCCCTCAAGCGCGCCCCTCCCCGCTCGGCAGGGAGGGAAAAATCCATGGATTATCAATCCTATAACCATGGAAGGCACACTCCGTCCCGGCGGGGTTTTTTCAACTGCCCGCGGGGAAGGGGAATCGGGGGAGAAGGGGTCTACCCCTGAACTCAAAAAAACCAATTTTGCAGGGTGAATGGCATCGTCAGTGAAGATTTTGATTTTATTCACATCTGTGTTTATCTTCCTTGACCGGCGGTTATTTAAAACCAAGTGAAGGAGGCGCGCCATGGACGATTTTGCAGGCAAGGTCGCGGTGATCACCGGCGCGGCCAGCGGTATCGGACGGGCCTTGGCGTTGGACTTCGCCCGCCGGGGCATGCGGATCGTGGCGGCGGACATCGAGGAAGCGCCCCTGGCCGATCTGGCCTTCCAGCTCACGGAGCTGGGCGCCGAATGCCTCCAGCATCCCACCGACGTCTCCCGGCTGGAGTCGGTGCAGGCCCTCGCCGCGGCGGCCTTCGAGCGGTTCGGCGCCGTGCACGTGCTTTGCAACAACGCCGGGGTGACCACCGGCGGGGTGCCGCTGATCAAGGTGAAGCACGAGGACTGGCAGTGGGTGCTGGGGGTGAACCTGTGGGGGGTGGTGCATGGGCTGGAGGCGTTTTTGCCGCGCATGGTGGAACAAAACGCGCCGGGACACATCGTCAACACCGCCTCCATCCTCGGCCAGACGGTGTTGTGGGCCAATACCGGGCCCTATGTGGCCAGCAAGTATGCCGTGGTGGGATTGTCCGAGACGCTGGCCCTGGAACTGAAGGACACCCCCATCGGCGTCACGGTGCTCTGCCCGGGCACGGTGGACACGCACATCTATGAGGCCGAACGCAACCGGCCCGAGGCCTACCGGGTGGACCGCCAGCCCCAGGACCTGAGAACGCGCATGAAGGCCGTCTCGCCCGTTTGGGAAGAGGCCGGGGACGTGAGCGCCCGGGTCCTGCGGGCCATGGAGGAAGGCTCCCTCTACGTGTTCACCGACCCGGAGAACACCAAGGGCATCGAGGAGCGATTCGAGAGGTT
>JACZSY010000236.1 GCA_022573975.1 SAR324 cluster bacterium
GGGGCCGTTCATTTTCCCGCCTTCATTCGCCCGCCCATCTCCCCGCATCCCGGAACCGGCGATCCTCCCCAACAGCGCCTCACCCCCTGGCCCGGCTCAGCCACAAGGCGCTGGCCCTGGAGGATGGGGGGGGGACACTGATGAACGCCGATGAACGTGGATAGGAACAGCGAACAGCAAAAGCGTCCGCAGATTTCGCAGATTTATACCGTGAACTGCTTTGGAACCACAGATGGACACAGATAAACACGGATTTAACTGCGAACCGCACCCGACCCCGCCCTCCGGGCGCTCTTCCCGCCATTTTGGTCGGACCGTTGGCATAGCCAACGGGTGTACGAGGACATGGGTAACACATTATTCTCCCGCGGCGACCCTGGCTGCCGGAGGCAATTTGATTATGGCTTTTTACCACCTTTAATCACAGGCAATCGAGGGGTCCTTTACACTTGGGAGCGGTTCGGGGGAGACTTTTGCTGCATTGACCCCCGAATTTTCCAGAGACGATCAAGGCGATGAAACTGATGCTGGGCATTCTCTGCGGCGGACGCAGCGGCGAACACGAGGTGTCCCTGCGCTCGGCCAGCGGCATCTACCGGGCGCTGGACCGGGAGCGCTTCGAGCCGTTGCTGGTGGCCATCGACAAGTCCGGCGGCTGGCATGTGGGCAAGGCGGAGGCGCTCTTGCTGGATGCCCACGACCCGGCCCGCATCCGCATCGATCCGTCCGCGCCGGAGGTGGTTCCCTTGCACACCGCCGCCCGGGAAGGTGAATGCGTGCTGGTGTCTCCGGGCGACCTGAGCGAACAGGCCGCCATCGAGGCCTTCCTGCCCATCATTCACGGCACCGACGGCGAGGACGGCGCCCTGCAAGGCATGTTGCAGCTTTGGGGGTTGCCCTACGTGGGCGCGGACGTGCTGGGTTCCGCCGTGGGCATGGACAAGGACGTGATGAAGCGCCTGCTGACCCAGGCCGGCCTGCCGGTGGCGCCCTTCGAGGCTTTCCATTCCCTCGCCGAAGCCAGGGCCGGCTTCGCGGATTTGGCTTCCCGGCTGGGCCTGCCCCTGTTCGTCAAGCCCGCCGCGCTGGGGTCTTCGGTGGGGGTCAGCCGCGTGAAAGACCGGGGTGACTATTTCCGGGCGCTGGCCGATGCATTTTCCTACGGCGAAAAGGTGGTGGTGGAACAGGAAATTGAAGGGCGGGAGGTGGAATGCTCGGTGCTGGGCAGCCGGTACTCGGAAACCTATCCGCCCAAGGCCTCGCGGGCGGGGGAAATCCGGCCCCGCCACGGGTTCTATTCCTACGCCGCCAAGTACCTGGACCACGACGGGGCGGAGTTGATCGTTCCCGCGGACCTGCCGCCGGGCGTGGAGGAACGTATCCAGCAACTGTCCCTGCGGGCTTTCGAGACCCTGGAATGCGACGGCATGGCCCGGGTGGACTTTTTCTTCGCCGAAGATGGGCGCATCCTGGTCAACGAACTCAACACCCTGCCCGGCTTCACTCCCATTTCCATGTACCCCAAGCTGTGGGAGGCCAGCGGGCTGTCCTACACCGATCTGCTGACCCGGCTGGTGGAGCTGGCCCTGGAGCGCCGGCAACGGCGCGGCGCCCTGAAGCGGGACTTTGATTTGAACAGCCCGTGATTTGGGGTGAGCGATCCGGGGTGAACGGGTCGTGATAAACTGCTTTTCAGGAGAGGCTTATTGGGGGATTGCCGGAAGGTTGAATTCCATGAGCGTACAGGAAACCAAACGAAAACTCGCCGCGATCCTGGCCGCGGACGTGGTGGGTTACAGCCGCCTGATGGGCCTGGACGACGAGGGCACCCTGCGCGACCTGACCGAATGCCGGGATCTGTTTTCCTCCCAGGCCGGCCAATACCGGGGGCGCATCGTCAACACGCATGGCGACGCCGTGCTGGCGGAATTCGCTGCGGTGGTGGACGCGGTAAATTGCGCGGTCGCAGTGCAAAAGGCACTGGCCGAGCGTGGCGCGAAGCAACCGGAGGATCGCCGCATGCGATTTCGGATCGGGGTGAATCTGGGGGATGTGCTGGAGGAAGGGGGCGACATTTTCGGCGACGGCGTGAACATCGCGGCCCGGCTGGAATCCCTGGCCAAACCTGGCGGCATCTGCATCTCGGGCAGCGTTTACGAACAGGTGGCCACCCGCCTGCCGTTTTCCTTCGAAGATCTCGGTGCTCAAACGGTCAAAAATATCGCCCGGCCGGTGCGGGTTTACCGTGTATTGTTGGAGGGAGCGGATGAACCGGGGGAACGCGACAAATCCCAGGGCGGTTCCGAATCGCCCCCCTTGGTGGAAAAACCCTCCATCGCGGTGCTGGCTTTTGACAACATGAGTGGGGACCCGGAGCAGGATTATTTCAGCGACGGCATCAGCGAGGACATCATCACCGACCTTTCCAAGCTGTCCGGCCTGCTGGTGATCGCCCGCACCTCCTCTTTCTCTTACAAGGGCCAAAAGGTGGATTTGCGCCAGATGGGCGAGGACCTGGGGGTACGGTTTATCCTGGAAGGCAGCGTCCGAAAGGCCGGAAATCGAGTGCGCATCACCGCCCAGTTGATCGAGGCGGAGACCGGGCAACATCTCTGGGCCGATCGTTTCGACCGTGGCATCGAGGATATTTTCGCTGTCCAGGACGAGATCACCGAGGAAATCGTGACAGCTCTCAACGTGACCCTCGTCTCCGGTGAACAGGCGCGAATCTGGAGAAAATCGCTGAGGAATCCCAAGGCGCGCGAATTGTTCTACCAGGGCCGCGATGTCCTCAATAAAATGACCCGCGAGGCCGTGTCCCAGGCCATCGGGCGGTTCGAGCAGGTGATCGCGTTGGCGCCGGACTCGCCCTTCGGCCATGCCTGGTTGGGGTTGGCCCATTGGGTGCTGGTTTTCAGGAACTGGAGCGAAAATCCCGGGGAAACCCTGCAGACAGTTATTGCCCATACCAAAACGGCATTGGAACTGGATGCGGAAAATGCCGAGGCTCACGCCATTATGGGATGTGCGCTGTTGCTCTTAAGAAATTTCGATGAGGCCCTTCAGCACGCCGAACATGCGGTAAGGCTGGCGCCCAATAGCGCCGATGTCCTGCAAAATTCGGCCTTGATTTGCATGATGTACGGCAACTTCGATCAATCCATCGACCTTTGCAGGCGCGCCCTCAGGCTTTCACCGACGACCCAGTCTTTGTTGCTGAACATCCTTGGCGTATCCTATCGCGAGGCCGGCCGGTTTGAGGATGGGATCGCCATTTTGCGGAGAGCTTTGGCCCTCGAACCGGAATATACCCCGGCACGGTTCGCCCTGCTCACAGTCTATTGCGCCGCCGGGAGGGTCGAGGAGGCTCGGAATACAGCCCGGGAGATCGCGGAGATCGACCCGGCCTTCTCCCTGGCCGAATACACCAAACGCTTGCCCTTCCGGGATGCAGCCGTGAACGAACGATTGATGGAGCAGTTAAAGGCGGCGGGAGTGGTTTGATCTCCTTGAACCCCACTAAAATCCTCACCTGAATATTAACACCAAACCCGGAGCCAATCGATGAAAGTGGGACTGTACCAGATCAACCACCAGACCTTGACGGTGGCCGCCCTGGCTGCGTTTTTAATGAAACGGTGAGAAAACACGGGATGTCCGATGTCCAACCAACAATCGTCTACTTCGACCTTCATGGGACTGTGCGCGGTCGGCTTCCTGGCCCGTGCATCCTATGCCCTGGCCCGCACACCGGTTCTGGCACTGTTCGCGGCCAGCCTGGGGGCCGGGCCGGAAGCCATTGGTTTTGCAGTGGCCATATCCACAGTCACTGGAATTTTCTTCAAGATGCCCGCTGGCGTCGTGTCGGACGTAATCGGCAGAACCCGGACGCTGTTTTTTGGCTTGGTCGTCTTTGCGGTTGTGCCTTTCGCTTATCTGTTCGTTGAAACCTATTCCGCCCTTGTGGTGGTTCGGTTCTTCCACGGGTTCGCCACGGCAATCTACGGACCGGTGGCCATGGCCGTTGTTGTCGGGATTGCAGGGGATCGTCGTGCTGAAATGCTGTCCTGGTTTTCGTCCATCACCATTGTCGGAAACCTGATCGGAGCACCCCTGGGCGGCTTCCTGCTAACCACGCTGGCGGAAAACGGCCAAAATAATTTGACGCACTTCCACATCATTTACGGGGTGGTGGCGGCGTTGGGAATGGCTTCCCTGCTGATCGCTCTGTTGGTGCTTCGGAGCCATAAGGAAACCCAATCACCTCAAGCGGGCAAGACCCTGAAAGGGGTCATGGATCAGTTCCGCGTCGGTGTGCGGGAAATCCTGTTGGATCGGCGTGTGTTGCTGACCAGCAACATGGAAGGGGTGCAAAACCTTTCCATGGGTGCCCTGGAAGCCTTCCTGCCGGTCTACGCCGTATTTGTGGTGGGCCTGTCCGCTTTTCAGGCCGGACTGCTGTGGGGGGTGCAGATCGTGGTCACCATCGCGGTAAAGCCCGTGATGGGTACCCTTTCGGATCGGTACGGGCGGCATCCCCTGATCTTCTGGGGAATGTTTTTGTGTGCTGTTCCTTTTGCCCTGATCCCATGGTTCCAGAACTTTCCTACCCTCCTTTTGCTGGCGGCCCTGTTTGGCGTGGGGGAGGCGTTTGTCACGTCGTCGTCGGCGGCCCTGGTGGCCGACCTGTGCAATGAAAAGCAAATGGGGTCGGCCATGGGTGCCTTTGGAACCATCTACGATGTTGGCCACGCCACGGGGCCGCTGTTGGCGGGGGCCTTGATCGGTCTGTTCGGTGGCCAGGACTTCCGGGCGCCTTTCGCTTTGATCGCCGCCATCCTGGTTGTGTCGGCTTTGGCCTTCCGGCTGGGCGTTGGACGAGCGGTGCGGTAGCATCGCGCATCCGAGTCAACCACTCACTAGGAGGACGTTATGATTCCGTTCGGTGGCGAGGACAAAAAGCATTTCAACCTCAAAGAGGCCGAGGAGTTCCGGGAGCAGTTCTTCATCCGCAAGCGGCTCTTCGAAACCTCGGACATGCATTTTAACGTCTACTGTATCGCCCCGGGACAGGAGAACCCGTTGCATCGCCATCCACTCTCCGACGAGATCCTCTACTTCGTGGAAGGCAATGGGGAATGCGTGGTCGGGCTCGAAACCTGTCCGGTTAAGCCGGGCGACTTGGTGTTCGTGCCCAAGAACATTCCGCATTCCATTCGCAATACTCACGCCACGGCCAACATGGTTTGTATTCTGGCCCAGTCTCCACTGCCGTGTCAGCATGTCGCCGTGAAAAAAGAAGACTAACGGGGATTTGCCCAAACGTTCCACCCTGAATTCTAAACACACCCGGAGCATATCCATGAAAGTGGGACTGTACCTGATCAACCAGCAGCACCTGGAAGTGGACATGACGGCCGCGCTGGGTGACCAGATCGCCATGGTGCATGCCGCGCGGGACGGGGGCTGGGACTCGCTGTTCAGCGGGCATCATTACCTCAACGAGGGGAACAACAAGCAACTGGCGATGCTGCCCTTCCTGGCGCGGCTGGCGGGCGAAGCGGGAGAGATGACCCTCGGCACGGGCATCTTCCTGCTCACGCTGCACAATCCCGTGCAGGTGGCCGAGACGGTGGCCACCATGGATATCATCACCGGCGGGCGGTTCATCTTCGGCGTGGGGCTGGGCTACCGGGACGTGGAGTTCGACGCGTTCGGCATCGCGAAAGGCACCCGGGTCAGCCGCTTCGAGGAATGCCTCTCGGTGGCCCGGCGGCTCTGGAGCGGCGAGACGGTGTCCCTGGACCGTCCCTGGTGCCGTCTGGACAACGTGGTGCTGAACCTCCTGCCCGTGCAAAAGCCCCATCCGCCCATCTGGTTCGGGGCCACCAGCGAAAAAGCGGTGCGCCGCGCGGCCCGGCTGGCCGACACCTTTTTCATCGATCCCCTGGCCGATTTCGCCACCATCCGGGAGCGCAACGCTATTTTCCGGGACGAACTGGCCAAGGCGGGGAAGCCCTTTCCGGCGGAATTTCCGGTATTCCGGGAAATCTGCGTGGCCAAGGACCGCGAAACGGCCTTCAAAATCGCCGAGCCGGCGTTGCTGGGCAAGTACCGGGACTATGCGCGCTGGGGCATCGGCAAGGGAATCTCCGAGCCCAGCCTGGAGGAACTGGCCAGGGAGCGCTTCTTCATCGGCTCGCCGGAGGATTGCTACGAGCAGATGCGGCCCTTCTGGGAGGAATTCGGGTACAACCACCTGGTGCTGCGGCCCCATTGGGCGGGCATGCCGGTGGACCAGGCCCTCAACAGCATCCGCCTCATCAGCGAAGAGTTGCTGCCGGCGTTGCGCAAGGTTTGAATCTATTTGCGCGGGTCCATTCCCCCCATCCCGACAGGAGACACACCCCATGGCCAACCCCCCCAAAGGCCGCACGAAACGTCCCGGCAACATCGTCAATGCCGCAGGTTTGCCAATCGCAAAAAAGGAGGAGGCGTTCCTACTTCAGCCTTCCCTCGGGGTCCAGCTTGAGGACCCAGGCATCGCTACTGCCGGCTCCCTTGGATTTGGTGGAACCCGCGATGACATAGCCACCGTCTTGGGTGGCGAGGACGGATAGGGCCGAATCATCGTGGGGCCCACCAAAGGTTTTTTCCCATTCAACAGGTGGGCAATTGTGGCATTGTCCTTAGCTTTACTTTTGGGCGGCTGTGGACACACGGTCTGGGACATGGATAGAAATCGGGACAACTTAAACAAGTTGGAAATTGGCATGACGAAAGCCCAAGTAATTGAGATTATGGGAAAACCTCGTATGAGGGAAGCGACTGAAGAAACTGAATGGTTACTTTATTGGACAGGGTATGGCACAACAGACAGGAACGGTTTAACGCCCATCGCATTCCGAGATAGTAAAGTCATAGGTTGGGGAAGAAACTTCTGGGAAACAAGAGAGCAAAAGTATGACATCAAGTTAGAGCATACCATTAAGCGGGAAGATTAGGCTTTAGCCTGCTGAAAGG
>JACZSY010000237.1 GCA_022573975.1 SAR324 cluster bacterium
TCCCGCCGGGGACATCGTCGTCGCCCCGGATTGCGGCATGAAATACCTGCCCCGGGAGGTGGCCCTGGGCAAGATGAAGGCCATGGTGGCCGGAGCGGAACTGATGCGCAAGGAAATCGGCGGCTGAGAATCAATCCACCCTCCATGCGGGAGGAAGGAGACGGCGCACACCCTCGAACCGGATGCCGGAGTTTCATCGCTCGACTCCCTCAAGGCGTCCACAAAGTCGTTGAGGGCTTTTCTCCCGGTGTCATTTGAACGGTTTCGGGTAATACGGGGAAGCCTCAACCCCCCGGCCCCCTTCTCCATTCCATGGAGAAGGGGGTGACCCGCTCCGCTAAGTTGTTGTAAATGCGATGCTTTTTCCCTCTCCGCATGGTCGAGGGAGGGAGGCCGAAGGCCGGGAGTCGAGGCCTCGTTGGAAAAACCTCTATCATCCAATCCAACCCACCCCGTGATAAGAAAGCTCCCCTCCCTGCGCGCGGGGAGGGGCCGGGGGAGGGGTCTCGGCGCCAATCCACACTCACCCAATTTTCCTTCATATCATTGGAAATACAACACTTTTATCCTCTCCGGTCTGAACAGCATCAGGGAGAGAGGCCGAAGACCGGGAGTTGAGGCTTCGAGCGCCGGGCCAAAGACCGGGAGACGGGAGGGCAGCCAATAAATGCCGTCTCACGCGCGTTTTTTGAGGTTGAAGAAGCGCAGGCGGTGCCATTTTGGGATGAAAGCCAGGTTGAATTCCTCCAGGTAGGTCTCCGCCAATTCCCGCGCGGCCTGCTCGATGAGGGAAGCTTCCGGTTTTTCCAACGGCGAGCGGTAGTTTGCGCGGAACACGATCCGGCCGGTTTTGGCCTCCACGATGTGGGCCACCACCCAAAGCTGGTTCCCCAGTTCGCACACCTGGCAGCGCTGGTAGGTCATTTGCACCATGGCCAGCATTTGCACGCCGAATGTTTCTCCCAGCCGCCGCGAAATTTCCGGGTTGGAAAATCCCGCCAGGGATAGCGTGTTGGAAAAGAGCGCGTAATCCCGCTGGATGGCCAGTGGCAGGTCCCGCCGGGCCGCCAGTTCCTTGCGGGTAATGACCTTGCCCACGTGGGGGGAGCTGGCCAGTCCCGCCTCCAC
Organism: SAR324 cluster bacterium; assembly: GCA_022573975.1. Classification (GTDB taxonomy): domain Bacteria; phylum SAR324; class SAR324; order SAR324; family JACQKK01; genus JACZSY01. The sequence goes on from JACZSY010000237.1 coordinate 1,129, forward strand.
CGTTTCGATCAGGCGGTTGAGTTGCGTCGCGCCAACCGGCGGCAACAGGGCTGGGGAGAGGAAAAGCACGTTGCTTCCGGCCAACCGCGCGGTGTTTTCATCCCGGAAAGAGGTGATGTTGGAATAACACCCTTCAAGCGTCGCCAAGGCCAGCAGCAGGGCCAGCAGCAGGGCCAGCAGCGCCATCGGGCGGGCCTTGCAGGGCTTCGCGCCACCAACCGGTCTGGAAGCAGGAAAAGATACCGCCTCAGAGGCTTGGCCCCCTGGCGAGGCGTGGCGAGGGCGGGTTGGTGGTGAGCAGGTGTTGGTTTTCAATGTATTTTTGCAGTCCCGCATGAATCCCTTTGGCGATCTGGGCGAGGTATGCCTTTGTTTTCAGCCGCCGGTTTTCCTTGCGGTTGGTTAAAAACCCGGCTTCCACCAGGACGCTCGGCATCTCGGCGCCCATCAATACCAGAAACGGCGCCTGTTTGACACCAAGATCGCGAATGGGGGTGTGGAATTTGAGGGAATCCACCAGGGACGTGTGCAGGTGTCTGGCCAATTGGCTGGATTCGACGATGTTGGTGTCCCTCAGCAAATCCACCAGAATATTGTTGAGATCGCTGATCCGTTTTTGGGTGGTGGCGTTCTCGCGGGCCGCCACGGTGAGCGCCGAGGCGTCACTTGTCAGGTTGAGGAAATAGGTTTCGATGCCGTGGAACCCTTCCCTGGGGTTGGCGTTGAGATGGATGGAAACGAACAGGTCCGCGCCGAATCGCTTGGCCAGCGCCGGGCGGCGGTGGAGCGGGATGTAACGGTCCGTCTCGCGGGTCAGGCCCACCCGCAGCTTCGGGTTGGACTTTTTAAACAACGCCCTGAGCCGCTTCGCGATGGCCAAGGCCACGTTTTTTTCCTGCAACCCGTAGGCCATGGCCCCGGGGTCGCGGCCGCCATGGCCGGGGTCCAGCATGATGGAGCTGACTTTCAGGCCCAGCGAGGATTTGAGGCTCAACCTGCCGGGTGAACCCTTCCCATTTTTCCCCCTCCCGCGGCCTGTTGCTCCGGTGTCTCCACGCGGTTTCGTTGCCATCCGGCGAGGACTGGGCGGATACAGGTCGATCACGATTTTGCGTTCCGAGGGCAGCAGGAAGTTTTTGATCTCGTAGCGCTGCACCCGTTTGAAATCGAACACCACCCTGGTGCGCTCGCCAGCCACCGTGGTGATCCGGATGCGGGTCAGCACCCCATCGTCCAGTTGATAGACCGGCGCCACGCCCTTTCCGGGAAGGGTGGAAGGCAGGTCGAAAAACAGCCGCTCCGGGCGGGTGCGGGTGCGCCCGAGGCGGCCGCTGCTGAAGGTCACCGCCGGATCGGTGGTGAGAATCACCCGCGTCACCGCCAAAGTGGACCAGATCTGCACCCTCTTGACCCGCCGGGAGCGGCCAGGCCGTTCCTTTTGGGGTCGTGCCGGTTTCCGGGAGGTCGCGCGCGTGAGCACCACCGAACGCACCCGCACCGGTTCGCGGGGGCGAAGCGTGGCATTTCCGCCGGGACGATGCAGGGGCGGGCTGGGCGGGCGGGGTTGCACCACCGTTCTGGCGCGGTTTTGGGTTTTCTGCCTGACGGGTCTGGCCCGCGCCACCGTTCTGGCCTTTTTTTCCTTGTGCGGGCGGGCGGGCGGATTCCGTGCGCTGACCGTACGGAAAAACCTGGCCTTGACGCCGCCATGCCTGGAAGCGGGGCTTCGCGAGGCGATGGCGGCCTTGAGGGCGGCCATCTGTTTCCGCGCGGCCTGGGCCTGATCTCCCTGGGGATGGTGTTTCAACACCAGCCGGTAGGCCTTCAAGGCCCCTCCGGCGTCGTTATATCCGGTCGCCAGCAACTCGGCGAGGTGCATCAAGGCGTCGTCCGCCAGCGGATTGCCGGAAAAGACCTCCGCGAAGCGGCGGAACCGCGACACCGTGCGGCTGAGATCCTTCCAATCCTTGCGGGAGCGCCAGGCCTCCTTGTAGGACAGGGCCGCGCTGTAAAGCGCATAGGCCCCCCGCCTGGATTGGGGGACTCTTCGGTAAATGGCCTGGAAGCGCCCGGCGATGCCGCGCCAAACGGACGGGTTGGTTCCCGGGGATTTGGCCGCCCGGTGAAACGCGGCGGTGGCCCGCTGGTATTCGATGCGGTCGTTGGCCGCCCGGAGCGTGCCCGGGGCGATCACGAAAAAGGCCAGCAGCATGGCGCCGGCCACCAGCGGCCCGATCCAGGCCTTGCGGCCGAAGCCTCCGGTTGGATTCCCGCGCGCTCCAGGATTCATAACTCGCCCTTTTCCAGCCGCGATCTGGCCTGATACAAAAACTCCAGGGCCTCGCGGGGGGTGGTGTCCTCCAGTTTCAGCGCCCGGATTTGTTCCAGCATGGGATGGGCGTCGGTCAGGAATGAAAGCTGCTGCCGGCCCTTGGCGGCCTGTCCGCTGCTGGCCCGGGACTCCCCGCGCCCACCGGTGGGTGCGATCACCGCGGCGTCGTTGCCATCGGCGGCCAGGGTTTCCATCACCTGGTGCGCCCGTTCCACCACGGTGGAGGGCAGGCCGGCCAACAGCGCCACCTGAATGCCGTAGCTCTTGTCGGCGCTTCCGGGAATGAGCTTGCGGGTGAACACCAGCCGGTCTCCCTCTTCAGTAATGGACATGCTGAAATTCTTGAGGCGGGGCAGTTCGCCCGAGAGTTGGGTCAACTCATGGTAATGGGTGGCGAACAGTGTCAATGCGCCCAGCCGATGAATGTGTTCAACCATGGCCCATGCAATGCTGATGCCGTCATAGGTGCTGGTTCCGCGGCCGATTTCATCCAGCACGATCAGGCTTTGCGGAGTGGCGTTGTTGAGGATGTTGGCCGCCTCGTTCATTTCCATCATGAAGGTGCTCTGTCCGCGGCTGAGGCTGTCCGCAGCGCCCACGCGAGTGAAAATTCGGTCCACCACCGGCAGTTCGGCGGCATCGGCGGGCACGAACGAGCCGGCCTGGGCCATCAACTGGATCAGGGCCACCTGCCGCATCAGGGTGGACTTTCCGGCCATGTTGGGGCCGGTGATCAGGACGATTTGAGCGCTTTCGGCGTCCATTTCCAGATCGTTGGGGATGAATGGCTCGTCCAGGGCGATCCGTTCCACCACGGGATGCCTTCCCGCGACGATGCGCAACTTGCGTTTCGAGTCCGGGGCCAGCAGTTCCGGCTTGACGTATCCATGGCGCTGGGCGACCTCGGCCAGGGCCGCCACCACGTCCAGGGCGGCGATCTTCCCCGCCGCCGCCTGCATGCGCCGGGCGTAGCCTTTCAAAATGCCCCGCACCTGCAGGAACTCGGCCTGTTCCAACTCGCCGATGCGTTCCTCCGCCCCCAGGATTTTCTCCTCGATTTCGCTCAGTTGGGGCAGGGTGAACCGCTCGGCGTTGACCAGGGTTTGCTTGCGCTGATAGTCCTCGGGCACCTTGTCCTGGTGGGCGCGGGATATTTCCACGTAATACCCGAAAACCCGGTTGAAACGGATTTTGAGGGAGGGGATGCCGGTGCGTTTTCTTTCCGCGGCCTCCAGTTCGGAGATCACCTGGCGGCTGTTGCGCGACAGATCGCGCAACGCGTCCAGTTCGGGAATCACCCCCTGGCCGATATAGCCCCCTTCGCCCAGCTTGAGGGAAGGCTCCGCCAGGAAGCGGGCCCGCAGCCAGTCGTGGATGTCCTCCATCGGATCGAAATCCTCCGCCAAGGCGGTGCTGAGGGGAGAGCGCAACTCGGACAGCAGCGGCGGCAACAGCAAGACGCCGCCCAGGGCTTCGCGCAGGGCCAACACGTCGGCGATGCCCGCGGTGGGCAGGCAGGCCCGGCCGATGATGCGCTCCAGGTCGCGGATGCGCTCGAAAAGGGCGCGCAGGGCGTCGCGTTCGGCCTGGTTTTCGGCCATTTCGGCCACCGCCTCGTGGCGCGCGGCGATTTCCGCTGGGTCGCGCAGGGGTTGGGCCAGCCAGCGCCGCAACAACCGCGCCCCCATGGCCGTGCAGGTGAGGTTGAGCACGGCGAAAAGGGTGTGGTTGCGTCCCCCCGGCGAGCGGTTTTCGAAGAGTTCCAGGTGACCCGTGGTGGCCTCGTCCAGCCACATCACCCGCTCGGGCAAGCGGGGGCGCAACGGAGTGAGATGGGTCAACTCGGCTTTCTGGGTGTGGTGCAGGTAGGCCAGCAGCGCCCCCGCCGCCCGCACCGCGGCGTCCATCCGCTCCACGCCGAAACCGTCCAGGTTGCCGGTGCCGAATTGCGCCGTGAGCAGCCGCTTGGCCCGGGCCAGCTCGAACCAGCTGGCCGGCCACCGCTCCAGGTGGGCCGCGCCGTCGCCGGTTTCCCGCAGCCGGCGCTCCAGTTCGGCCGCCAGCGCCTCGAGGCGTTCTCCGTCCTCTTCGCCGCGGGCCTGGGGCAGGAGGATTTCCCTGGGCCGCTCCAGGGCGATCAACTCCAGCAGCCGCTCGCGCTCCGAGGGGCCGAATTCCTGCACCTCGAAATGGCCGGTGGACAGATCCACCATGGCCAGCCCGGCGTTGCCGGAACGGCTGCGGGGAAGCACGGCCATCAGGTAGTGGGGCCGGTCGTCCTCCAGCGCGTCGCCGGCGGTGACCGTGCCGGGCGTGACCACCCGCACCACTTCGCGCCGCACCAATCCCTTGGCCTGCGCGGGGTCTTCCATCTGCTCGGCGATGGCCACCTTGAACCCCGCCGATGTGGCGCGATTGAGGTATTGCTCCAGGGCGTGATATGGCACCCCGGCCATGGGCACCGGGTTGCCGCCGGACTTGCCCCTGGCCGTCAGGGTGATGCCCAGCGCCTCGGAGGCCTTGACCGCGTCCTCGCCGAACATCTCGTAAAAATCGCCCGAGCGGAAAAACAGGATGCAGTCCGGATGGGCCTTCTTGAGCGCATTGAACTGCCGCATCATCGGCGTGTCGGATTGCACAGGGCTCATGACGGTCCGCGCTGCCCAGGATAAGGGGATTGAGAGTGGATTTTCAGGGAATCAAATATCCCGGCCCCTGGCAAGTGGCCTGGGAGGATTTCTTCGGGCCGTCCCGCGGCCCGGAAGAGCATTGTCAGCCCGATCCCTCTTGCCCAGCCCAAACCCCTTGCTCTAGGGTGGGAAAGAATCGGAAACGAAAAACATGGTACAGGCACCATAACACTTCCATCTCTTAACCTTCGGAGCAATCATGATGGATTTATTCGACCTGACGGGAAAGGTGGCCATCGTCACGGGAGGAAACGGCGGCATCGGATTGGGCATGGCCCGCGGACTGGCCAAGGCCGGCGCGGCGGTGGCCGTGGTGGGCCGCAACGCGGAAAAATCGGCGGCGGCGGTGGCCGAACTGGACGCGCTGGGCGGCGGCGGGGCCATGGCGGTGGAGGCCGACGTCTCAAAGAGCGATGCGGTGACGGCGATGGTGGAACGGGTGGCCGAAAAGCTGGGCCGGATCGATATTCTGGTCAACAACGCGGGCACCAACATCCGCAAGACGCCCCAGGATTTGAGCGAGGAGGAATGGCATACGGTGCTGGACACCAACCTCACCAGCGTCTTCCTCTGCTCCAAGGCCTGCTACCCGGAGTTCCTCAAGGCCGGCGGGGGCAAGGTGCTCAACAACGGCTCCATGATGTCCATCTTCGGCGCGCCCTGGGCGCCCGCCTACGCGGCCTCCAAAGGGGGAATGGTGCAATTGACCAAAGCGCTGGCCACGGCCTGGGCCAAGGACAACATCCAGGTCAACTGCTTCCTGCCCGGCTGGATCGACACCGAACTCACCCAGCGCGCCAGGCGGGAAATCGAAGGGCTGAACGATAAAGTGCTGGCCCGCAC